>JAXMBN010000002.1:0-223192 GCA_046349875.1 Pirellulales bacterium | reverse complement strand
CGTTGATATCGATCAGATACACTTGGCGCCCCAGGCCTTCGTGGGTCGAATCGACGACGGCCCATTTGCCATCGCGGCTTGCACTTGGATGATTGTCACAACGCCACTCGCCAGTGTAGGCTTCGGGCGACAATAAATGAGCCAGATCGACGCGTCGGTCGCTAGGCACATGATACAGATAGGGATGCTGTTGGCGTCCCTTATCGGGATAGGTATCGTTGAGTATCCACTGTTGGTTTGTCGTGGGTACGTAGGTGTTGTGTCCGTTCTGCGTCATCACATGGGGGCCGACGGCTTCTACCTTTCGACTTCGATCGTGAAACAAATAGAATCGATCGCGAAATGTTGGATGGTAAGCCCACGCGCAGATCGACGTTGCGTCTCGCCACACAAAGTGCGAGGTCTTTCCAAGCGGATCCACTACGAAAGGATCCGTTCCATCTGGGTTGCAGGTAATCATTCGGGTCGCGAATCCCGTTTTGGCAATTTTGTCTCGTGTCGCTCCCGCAGGCACTTCTCGCCATCGATGCAAAAACAAGAATCGATCCCCGGTAGGATTGATCAAAAGATGATTGAACCAATGCTTCGATCTCTTGGGATCGAATGCAAACTTGGCTTCGTCGTCATATTCCATGGCCGCAATCTGTTCGTAACTTAGCAATAGTTGAGACTTGCCCGTAACGAAGTCCACTTTCCATATTCCGGTCTGGCTCGGTGCCACAAGATCGGCATAGGGATCCGCGATGCCCGCGTAGCCATATCCAGGACGACAGTCGTTCAATCGTCGAAAATCGACGCTTAATCCCCAACGCCCATCGGGTGCAATGCAATAGATGGGCATCGGTAGCGTCGTGCGTTTTCCCGTTGCCACATCCAACAGATACGACACGAAATTCCCATCTTCGCGGTCATTCCAAAGGACTCGGCTTGGTCCTTCGCCAGGAACCCATTGCAACATGCAGCCTTGTTGCCAGTTCCAAGCTCGCGATGTTCCAAGCGGTATCCATCGATCGCGATCTTGGAGATCGATCATTCCGACCGTTAGCGTATCATCTGCTTCGGGTGTGCGATGTTCAAAGTCAACTTCATTGGCAACGACAAAGCGATTGGTCACATCGAATAGCCACTTGTCGTAATAACCCCGCCAATGAAACTTGGGCCCCTGTGTGATTCGTCGAATCGGAGGCAACCCATCGCTACTGCCCCACGATTCAACGCCTCTTGCGATGGCTCGCGAGGTAGTGGATGCCATCAGTGAAGCCAACAGAGATTGCGTGATAAACGATCGACGGTGCATCATCGAAACTACCGTTGTGAGGAAAGGTTGGTGGGAAGCCTGATTGTGGCTGGCCGCATCCACTAACGCAAGAAGGCAGGTGTTTCCACCTGCCTTCGCGTTGGAACATCGTTCGAACGACTCTTGGATTGGCCCAAGATGCAACTCACGAATCACTAGGAAACATGGGTTGGCTTGTCTGCTTCCTTGCGAATGCGAAACAGGAAGTCCTCATTTTGGTAGTCGACTTCGATGGTGCTTCCTTCAGGAATTTCTCCCCGCAACAGTTCCGTCGCCAATGCATTTTGGATCCGACGCTGAATGACTCTCTTGAGCGGTCGTGCTCCGAATGCAGGATCAAACCCTTCATCGGCGATGGCATCGATGGCTCGATCGGTCACCTCCAAATCCATGTGATTGGCCGCAAGTTGCTTTTCAAGCCGCTTGAGTTGCAGTTTCACGATATCGTGAATCTGCGTTTGCCTGAGCGGCTCAAAGACAATAGTTTCATCGATGCGATTGAGGAACTCAGGCAAGAATTTGGTCTTCAAAACATCTTGCACGGCATCCACCATCTCATCGGCCGCTCCACCCTCTTCAGCAATCCGCTGAATGATCGGACTTCCGATATTACTCGTCATCACGATCACCGTATTCGTAAAATCGACTGTTCGCCCATGCCCATCGGTCAATCGTCCATCATCCAAAACTTGTAAGAGGACATTGAACACATCGGGATGAGCCTTCTCGATTTCATCCAACAGAAGCACCGAATAGGGTCTTCGTCGAACGGCTTCGGTCAGCTTGCCACCTTCCTCGTACCCAACATACCCTGGAGGAGCTCCAATCAAACGGCTCACCGTGTGGCGTTCCATGAACTCGCTCATATCAATCCGCACCATGGCTTGCTCATCATCGAACATGACTTCAGCCAAGGCCTTGCATAGTTCTGTTTTACCGACACCGGTAGGGCCAAGAAACAAGAAAGAACCAATCGGACGATTGGGATCTTGCAATCCACTCCGACTGCGACGCACCGCATTGGAAACTGCTTCCACTGCTTTATCTTGACCGACCAGTCGTTGATGCAAACGATCCTCCATCACCAACAACTTGGCGCGTTCCGTTTCCATCATTCGCGTGACCGGAACGCCGGTCCAAGAACTGACGACTTCGGCAATTTCATCCGATGTCACTTCGGTTCGCAACAACCGTCGAACATTCGTCGTTTCCTTCGGTGTACTCTCTTCTTCTTGTTCAATCTGCTGTCGCAGTTTTCTTCGTTGCTGATCCAATTCGAATAGCTTTTGATAATCTTGCTCGGAAACAGCAAATCCAGACGACTGCTTTTCTTTGATGGCAGCTTCTAACTTTTTGAAATCGAGTTCGCACTTGTCCAAGGCTTGCCGAACGCTCTTCACATCCGACAATCCCATCTTTTCGGCTTCCCATTGTTCGCGAAGATTGGCCAACTGCTCTTGCAACGTCTTCATTTCTTCTTCGACATCGGCCAATTGATCTTCGGTCGAGGTATCTCCTTCTTCCGTCAATTGTCGTTGAGCCAATTCCAACTGGCGCAATCGTCGTTGCACCTGATCGATTTCGGTGGGAACGCTTTCGCGCTCCATGGCCAAACGACTTGCGGCTTCATCTACTAAGTCGATCGCCTTGTCTGGCAAGAATCGATCGGTGATGTAACGATTGGACAGATTCGCAGCAGCGACCAAAGCCGAATCACGAATCTTGACGCCATGGTGAGCCTCATAACGCGCCTTCAGCCCACGGAGAATGGTTATGGTATCCTCGACCGAAGGTTCACCGACATAAACTGGTTGGAATCTTCGTTCCAGGGCAGCATCTTTTTCGATGTACTTGCGATACTCATCGAGCGTGGTTGCACCGATGCATCGCAATTGGCCACGAGCAAGTTCGGGTTTGAGAAGATTCGCTGCGTCGCTACTTCCTTCTGCAGAACCGGCCCCAACAACATTGTGCAATTCGTCGATGAAAAGAATGACATCTCCGCCAGCATCCTTCACTTCGCGAAGAACCGCTTTGAGTCGCTCTTCGAATTCTCCTCGGAACTTTGTCCTCTGCAAACTGATGCGCCCAAATCCAACGAGATGACTCGCTTGTTCTTCAAGCTTTGGGGACATCCCCGGACGATGCGTCAATCCTTCTGCAATCGCGGTTTTGCCAACCCCTGGCTCACCGATCAATACCGGATTGTTCTTGGTACGTCGTGACAAGACTTGGATCACTCGTCGAATTTCTTGATCGCGTCCAATGACGGGATCAAGCTTGTTCTTACTGGCTTGAGTAACGAGGTCGATCCCATACTTTTCCAATGCCTGAAACTTGCCTTCTGGATTCTGATCGGTGACACGACCAGACCCACGAACTGCTTCAAAACCTTGAACAGATCTTTTCTCGGCGACACCGTTGAGCTTTTAAGAGTTCGCTGGCTTTGCACGGAACCTTGGCAAGTCCCAGCATCATATGTTCGGTGCTGATGAATTCATCTTTCATCCCTTCACTCGCTTGCAGCAGCTGCTTCAAATACCTTCTGAAAGCTGCAGGATTGATGCCAGCTGTTCTACCTCCCGATGTCTTGGGGAGCCGCTGCACTTCGCGGTCCACCATCGCGGTCAGGGATGCTATGTCGACGCCAATCTTTTTTGAGAAGAGGCCAGCCTTCAAGACCCTTCTTGCTCTGAAATCAGTGCGTTCAGCAAATGCAATGAATCGACCGGGGTTCCCGAGTTCTATGCGCCTTAGCCTGAGCCTCGGCCACCGCTTCTGCGCTTTAACCGTAAGTTTGTCGAATCGAAATGTCGTTTTTTGATGAGCTCCCTGTGCAGGCTAAGACGTGTCAAATTGACATTCCCTCCCACAAGATGCAAACCGGGCCATTCGCGTATTACCAAAACCGGCTACCGCCCACGCGTCTTGTTTTGCCCGAATTTCACAACCCGCAGAATCAGCAAGTGGCGTCATTCTTCATAACCCGCAGCGTTAGTTTTGAAGCGTGCTAATGAGCGGTCGACGTGCAGAAAGCCTTGGTTTTCTCAACCCGAAGTCAGCGAGGACGGCATTCTTCATACCACGTAGCGTTAGCAAGGAATGTCAGGGACAGGGCAAAGACACTGCAAAAGTCAGTCCCTCGCTGACGCTTCGGGTTGTGATAATACTCAAATGCGCAACCTCAAAAAGCGTTAGCAAGGGACGCGCAGCTTCCGAAGACGTCACCGAGGCCATTCCCAGACTTTGCCAAGAATCTTAAGAACGCCAGTCCGTCATTTTCGTATCGGGTTGTGAACAATACGAACGTGCAACTTCACAACTCACAACTGAGGGTACGTAGGACCATCTGCCGCGGAGCATAACGCATGCGGTTACCAGCGCTGGATTTGGTGGCCGGTTTGCAAGATACTCATTGCTTCCTGACTCAACCCATAAGGCATGGACGGTTGATTCAATTCCAAGAAGACAGTGAAGTTCGAGTTCTGAGAAGTGGAATACATGATGGGTGCTGGTGCCACATGCAACATACTGGTCACTTTATTATTCCATCGCGATGTATACAGATGACCGCCAAGCGTTTTTTCAGGTTGCAAATGGTAGTACTGCTGCATAAGCTGAGCGATACCAGAGGGATCCCCGGTTAGGCCTTGCAAGTTGACTCGCCGCAGTATCTGTTGATTATCAAAATAGTAGGTGATCGTTCCCGCCATATCGGACGTCGATGTCCCGGTCACCAACGGTGTTCGCAATCCATCCAGTTGAACGTCAGCCAGGACCGTCGATACTCGACCAAAATTCTGCGCAACCCAACCTGGTGTGATGTCGAAGCGAATCACATCACGAAGGTCGCGGACCGGACCTCCGACGATAGGCTTACTCGCATTATTTTGTTGTAGCTGTGGTAGTGTTGGCACTCCTGTCGTGTAATTCCAAAGCTCGGCCGTTCCACCTGGAACAGCTCGCGATGGCCCGATGAAACCATTCGAAATGGGTACCGATGAAGCATCCAAAGGTTTACCCGAAGTCAACATAGTAGCTGGTGCGGGTGATGCAGGATTGGGGATCGTCGAAGGATACCCCATCGCTGGCGACGCAGAGCTTGCGTTGGCAACCGGCATCGATGCTATCGTCTGATTGGGAACTGATCCATAGGACGGATAGGAGACAGGCACGCCACTTGGAACATAACCTGTTGAAGCCGCTCCACTCGTGGAACTGGTAAGCGAAGAATTGGAAAAGAGAGGATCGTTGGGAACGATCAAGCTATTCGGATCGAGCGGATTGCTCCAACTATTCGGATTGGATTGGGCTGAACCGAACCAACTGGACGAGGATTGCCGAGCGATCTTTCCGGCATCGGTCTCGTAGAGGACATAGGGTCCGCCAGCGGCCCCGGCCAAGAGAAGGGCCATTCCCAACGGTTTTTTCAGTAGTTCACCCAACATGGCGTACGAGGCTCCCGAGCTATTCCTCGCGCATCCATGCAAATGTTTCTATCTCATTGGGGAACACCATTTCCCGTTGATACTCGATTCTTATCGTCGAATCGTTATCCGTTTCTGCGCTCGAACACTCGGAAGTTTCTCAAGACAACGAATCGGTTCCATACAGGAATTACATTCGATTCCAAAGGTCTGATCGTCACCAATGCTGCAATCGAACGCACCCGTCTCACGACGATTCCAACTAACTAGGCCAACTTACTCAATCGTCGCAACAACCATTCCATCGAAAGCGATCCGCCAATGATCGCCATCAATAGAGCCATCAACCGCTGCTGAAACTCACGATCGGGAGCTCCTGCAAGATAATTGATCTGATCTTGCGGAACCAAATCTGCGATCACCTGCGGCTTGTTCTCTTTTGCGGCAACTGGCACCATCGCTTCATCGATCGATCGATAGTACTTCCCCTGCGATTTGGTAGCCATCTCTTGAAGCAAGGGATCATTGCGTTGCGGCCGTTGAATCTCGCGGGTTGGTACACGAGCCGTGACCTGTTGCGTCAAAATCTCTTGGTCGGCTAAGCCACCAATCGTCAGTTGCATTTGGTACGTTCCAGCCGCACTCGCTAGAAACTGTCCCAAGTAGACACCCGGTTGCGTGGCATCCTGGAGTGGCATCAGTAGCACTGGACTTGCCTTTTGCGTTGGGTCGACCAATCTAGCTTCCACTTGAGGCAACAATAAGGGTTGAAACTGCGAGTCCTTCAAGACTGCTCGCACGGCAACCTGATCGCCCACCATCGCCTCTTCGGACTCTACCAACAGCATGCCCCGTTTTGAATCGCGAAGCAAACGACCTTGTCCCACCCAACGAATCAACTTGGTGTAATAAGTATCGAAATAGGGAATCCCCATTTCGCGCAATCGCCAAATCTCACCGCTTCCTTGAAATACAACTCGACCAGCACCAAAAAAGTGGCTCGCCAAAAAGATCGGAAGCTTTCCATCATTCGCCGTGGATGGGTCTGAAAACTCTGCCAAGGTCAACGCCCCCGGCTTAGGATCGAATGTCGCATAGTAGCTGAAGACACCAGGAAAACGGGTCCACGCATCATCGGTATCTGCCATGTTCGTACCAACACGCAGAAAATCGCTTCGCTTTCCATCCTCGGTAAACTTGAGGGGCCATGGCGATGTCCCTTCGAATCGCCCAACTGAAATCAAGCGAGTCCCTCTCGGATTCAACTCGACCGGTGCCAGGGCACGCATAACTTCCGCGCGTCGATCCCCGTTCCCTTCCGTCCCTGTCCATCGCGGCGTCGCGACTGGTCCGGCAATGATGACCAATCCTCCCGCTTGCCGACTTACCCACTCTTCCAATAGCTCTAGCTGACTGGCTTCGAGTTTCATCCAATCGGCATCGAATGCAATGACGCAATCGTACTCGGCCATCTCGATCAAAGTCTTTGGAAAGTCCTCCAACAATTGATGGGCTTCTTGCGAAATACCTGGTCCACCGGTTTGTAGATAAACGTGGGATTGAACCGTATCTTCACGGAACAGCATATTGCGAACAAACTGGTATTCGCGTGTTGGTCCACCCGCAATCGTCAACACCTTGAACTTTGGTTGAATGACGCGAACCAATGCGTCCATCGTGTTATCCGCAGGCGTCTTGTCCTCCGATGGAGGAATTAGCTTCACTTCGTAATTCCATTCACCAATTTCTTTCGGTAGAACTTCGAAATGGACCGGCAGAATCGTCTCGTCATCTGGCAAATCAATCCCTTGCTCTTCTTCGATCTTCAGTTGATCGGATTTCTGCGAAGGGCTCGATCGAAGCTGCACGGTGGCTCGCTTACCTTGAAGCCCAGATGCCTGAAGCAATACTGTTAATCGAAATCGATCGCCAGGAAATACGCGTTTGGGAGCTTCCACTTCGACCACGCGTGCGTTGGAAGGATTCTTTTCCGATCCCAATCCCACCGTCATGATCGGAACGCGAGCCACAACAGCATCAGGCAAGCTAGCCGTTGGATCGATCCCCATCGTATTCTGTCCATCGGTGAAGACGACGATCCCTGCAAGAGGAAGCCCGCGTTCGGTTTCCAGCAAAGATTTGACGGCATCTCCCAGTCGCGTTTCCGTACCATTGGCAACCAACAGATCTTTCCATGGGTAATCGCGAGGGCGTTTGGAGTCACCAGGCTTTGCAGGGTCCTTCTCCGTTTCAACGAGTACGGGCGCATCCACATACTCTCGATTCCAAAGCGATCGAATGGGAAGTTCGGTGGATCGAAGCGTAGCTGTTCCAACGATGATGAGGCTCATCAACGTACCGACAGTTCCCGTGAGCACACAGTACGATGCCACTGTCGATTGCGGATAGCGGAACCTTGCGAGCATGCCGCAAGCCAAGAGCAAGAGCCCCAGTGCACCTAAACTCGCACCGACCCAAGCAACCCAACTCACCCATTGCCAAAGCAACCTTCTTCCCTGCGATGGATCGCCGCTTCCACCATCGATCGATCCCAGCTTCGGAAAGGAAGCCACGGGCTGAGGTCGCGACGTTTGATCAAAGCGATAAACAGTGGTGTCGTGCTCTGCTCGCAATCGCTCCAGCATCTCGCTCTTTTCGATCGAATCGACCACTGCAGCGATACGCGAAGCATCTTCACGCTCATTCTGTTCTTTGGGCAACGTCATGCTCAGCGACGTGTCGACCAAAACCGCCACTCGCGAAGGGCGAACGATCTTCTGCTCCGTTCGTTTTTGAAGATCCAAAAAGAAAAAGAAGATCCCCAGCAACGCAGCCAATCGCAAGAAGAGCAGGGTAGCTCCTAGCGGCCTAGGAATCTCAACCCAATCTCGACGATACCAAAAGAATGTATAGGAAATGACCAGGATCAATACCAACAGCAAGACGATCCAATGCCACCACTCATCCAACAAGTCGAGCCGCGCGAGTTGATACGCCACGCGAGCATCACCTTCGATCCATCCCAACAACATCATGATGCCCCCACCTGAGAAACTCGAGGCAGGTGATAACTCGCACTCCATGCCATCACTTGTTCAAAAAGCAAAACCGCCAACAGAATCAACATCATGAAAGTATTGCGGGTCGATAACGCTCCTAAGGCAGCGCCGTTTTGGACGTTCTCCGCCAAACGGTACTGATAGGATACCGGGCTCAGAGCTTGCTGCAGTTCGGAAGCAGTCGGTTTGAGGAGATCCCCTTCCGATGGTGAAACATTCACTGCAAATGTTTGAACCGTTCGTTCCCCCTGCAATCGCGTTCCCCACAGCTCGACGATTCCCGGGATTTGAATCGCGTTCAATACATCTTCCGATTGACCTTGCAGAGCTTTGCGCAACGATCCACGGTAGTTTCCATCGTCGTTCTTTTCGGAATTGAAATCGATAGACACACGTCCTGATTGAGCATTCGTCGAAGGGAGAATCGCGGTAAGGTTGGGTAGCATATCGCGCCCTGAGTACTCGAACGCAATATCGGTCCCCACGCGATGGCTTGTGTCTTGCCTTCGGAAGGATGAAAGATATCCCACCAATTTCAAAGAGGTAACGACGATGGTAGGATCCTGAGCCCAATTCGTCCACTGAGACGAAAGGCCCGTCATAAACACTACCACGCGTCCTTCACCGCGAGGCGCATCGAGTCCCCATGGGGCTCCACTTCGCGTTTTGGCAAAGACGCGAACGGGTGAATTCTCTGTTCCTTGGCGCGTTGCTTCATCGCTTTGAACGAATCGCGTGATCCGTACAAATTGAAACGGTGAATTGCGCAAGCCGAGAATGGGTCCAAAGATCGGATGCGACTGAGGGAGTAGATCGGCCTGTCCTTCTCCGGTGGCTGGTGGAATATCTGCCGCACCTGTCAGTCGGACGGGTAAAATTCCTTTCCCTTCGCGGTACCATTCGTCGTTCATATGCCCCAACGATCCACCTTCCACCGCGTCCCCCAAGAAGATCGCCAATCCACCACCACGATCAACATAGCTCTCGAGGTTGGCGATGGCTCGGCGATCAAGTCGCGGCACATCCATCAAGAAGATACAACTGAATGCATCGAGATCGCGCGTTACAGCATCGCGTAGAAATTCTGGACCTTCCCGCCGCGTGACCAGTCCCGTCCGAGCGTTGGCCCCTGGGTTCATCATCGCTTCGAAGAAAAACGAATTGCGTTTCGATGGATCGCCATCGACCAAAAGCACTCGCTGACCATCTTCGATCTTCACCACACAACGAGCTTGGTTGTCAACCTGCACGCTATCTTCTGGAAGCACGACTTGAACGGCATGCCATCCAGGCTGTTGAAACACGGCCTGAACTCGACGTGATACCACTTCGCCAGGATTGATTTTCTCGATCACGATCGGAGGAAGTTCGACGGTCGATCCTGACGTCGCTTGATCGGGACGCGGGGTACCATTCTGCGATGCATATTCCATCGTCTGGAGGCGGACCTGAACATTGCGTGCTACCGAACTCCCCTGATTGCGAATCTGAATTCGCACCATCAAGGGAACACCTGTGGCCAAGATCTCTTCCTCGGGCTGCACTTGATCGACGGTTAGGTTTTGATGCTGAGCATCGACGCAATCGATCAGTTCCAACCGCGTATCGCGTTGGCGCAGCTGCTCTAACAAAGCTTTGGTACCTTCCGGTTTTGCCCAGTCTTTCTGCCTAAAATCACTGACCAGATAGAGAATGGCTTTTTGATTACTGGCACGTTCGATCAACGGAGCAATCAATCGCAACGCAGGTTCGAAAGTCGCTTCAAGCGCAGACGGGCTAGTGGCGGAGACTCGTTCCAATAAAGCTGCAGGATTACTCGACAGACTCCGCGCCATGATATCGGCGGCCACATCGACCTTCCCTGCATCATCGGCATTGTCGGCGATTTGCATGGCTCGACTAATCCGCATCAGTGTGACCTGATGGCTTCCACCCTGCGCTGCGGCAGAGCGAAGAAGCACGGCCGTCGCAGACACACCACGCTGATAAGCCGTTCGACCTTGGGACGTATCCGCCATGGAATAACTATCGTCTAGAAGCACATAGTGATGAGTGACCGTTTCGCCAAAGAAGTTGAACCAGCTCCCGCCACTCATCCATTGTGCGAGCATGGCGACCAAAATGGCCATGGCCAACATTCGCGAAGCCAACAGGATGGCTTGTTTGAGCCAAACCCAACGACGATGCTTTCGATAACTTTCCAAAAGAAAGTCCATCGCGGCCCACTGCATTCGGCGATGCCGCATCAAATTGATGAGGTGCACCAACAACGGCACCAGCACCAGCAAAAATCCCCATGCCAATACAGGAAAAACGAATTGCATGACTTAGCCTCGCCGCTTCCTTGACTCTCGATGGGCTAAGAAAGACGACAGAACAGCATCCATCGATTGACTCGTCCGCACGAGCATGTAGTCCGCATGCATCGCGGCACAGCTTCTGCGTACCCGATCCAAGAATCGCTGCACAGCCTCTAAATATCCATCCCGGAGCGCTCGCGGATTGCAAGCAAGCGCACCCGTCCCTTCCAATCCTTCAAATCGCATCGAATCATTGAATGGGAAATCCAATTCGTCATCATCCATCACATGAAACACCAACAGGTCGTGCCCGGCTTGTCGAAGCGTCGCCAGCCCCTTCAACGCACTCGCCTCTGCCCCCAAGAAGTCAGTGATGACGACCATCAAACCACGCTTGGGAAAGGCGTCATTTATTTCGCGAAATACAGTTCCTAAATCGGTCTTCTCACGCGTCTTCACCTGCTTGAGCGCTTCGAATATGGCTTGGAGATGCTTGCGACTGGATCGCCATGGCAAACGCGTTCGCACGCGATCATCAAAGACGACCAATCCTGCAGCATCTTGCTGTCGAACAACCAAATAGGCCAAGCACGAGGCAATGGTGGCAGCATAATCAAACTTGTTGAGCGGTCCGCGACCGTATCGCATACTCTCAGAAGCATCTACCAAGAAGGTGCAGCGAAGATTGGTATCCTCCTCATACTGCTTGATGTATAGACGATCCTGTCGTCCCCACACTTTCCAATCGATATGGCGGAGATCGTCACCAGGTACATACTGCCGGTGCTGCACGAACTCGATCGACTGACCAAAGTACGGACTGCGATGCATGCCCGAGAGAAAACCCTCGACCACATGATGCGCGCGAAGTTCGAGTCGGCTGATGCGCCGAATCGCCTCAGGATGCAAATATTCTTTGGAATCGGGCATCGCGAAGAAGTTCATCCTGAGCTGAAGGGGTGCACTTGAGGATCTCGTCGATCACATGATCGGTCGTGATTCCATCGCTTTCCGCAGCGAAATTGACAACCATGCGATGCCGCAACACGGGCTTAGCGAGGAACCGAATATCTTCCGCGTCCACGTGAGGTCGACCGGAGAGCGCCGCTTTGGCTTTCGCTCCCAAGATCAAGAATTGCACTGCACGTGGTCCGGCTCCCCATCCCACCTGCTCTTTCACAAACTCGGGAGCTCCATCCTGAGTGATGCGAGTCTGACGCACGATAGCCAACGCATATCGAATGATGTTGTCCGATGCTTCAATCCCGCGAACGACCTTCTGAAGGTGCCGCAACTCATCGCCACTCAGCACCGGCTGAATCTCTGCCGAGGCTTCGCCCGTCGTTCGTCGAGCCACTTCAAACTCATCATCGAAACTGGGATAGTCGACCGAAACCTTCAGCATGAATCGGTCTTGCTGAGCTTCCGGAAGGGGATACGTTCCCTCTTGTTCAATCGGGTTCTGCGTGGCCAACACAAAGAACGGATCGGCAAGCGTATGCTTTTGCCGCCCGACCGTAATTTGCCTTTCCTGCATCGCTTCGAGCAATGCGGCTTGCGTCTTCGGTGGCGTTCGGTTGATTTCGTCAGCCAAAATCACATTGGCGAAAAGTGGCCCCTCAAGAAACCGACGCTCTCGCGCCCCGGTCGTTTTATTCTCTTCGATGATCTCTGTACCAGTGATGTCGGCAGGCATCAAGTCGGGAGTGAACTGAATGCGGCTAAACGACAAACTCATCGTACGAGCCAGCGTGCTGATCATCAATGTTTTGGCAAGCCCTGGAACACCTTCCAAAAGACAGTGACCGCGACTTAATACTCCAATCAACAATTGATCGATGACATCTTTTTGACCAACAATCACTTTGGCAAGCTGATTCTCGACTTCTTGTCGTGCTCGCTGCAAACGCTCGAGCTCTTGTCTGCCGATACCAACATCGGTCATTACGCATTCCTTTCAATCATCGATTACGTGGCGGGTTCTGAGGCTGTGCGGGAATTGGAATTAAGGGGTTCCGCAATTCTTGCTGGAATCGATTGCCCATTCCACCATGGATCGGATCCAATTCATTTCCAAACAAATCACTGCTCGGATCTTTTCGGTTTACATTTTCCATCGCGCGAAGCAAATCCTGCAGGGTCGTATCGCCAATGGTCGAAAGCGGCGTAGGAGGCCCTTCTTCATCGGTGAAGTCTAGCTCTACCGAATACCCACTAAACGAAATTCGGGTACGATTCGATTCGGGATCGACTCGCTGACTATAGCCCACGCCACGAATCGACTTCAATCCGTGAATCTCGCGGATGGTCTCACCCGTTCGAACATCGAGAAACGCCAATGAAGTCAATTCGCCGTTTTGCTTATCCATGATGCGTTCTCGCCGAGGCAATACCAATACGGGGGCGGATCGCAATTGCGAGGGATGGAAATAGTAGTTTTTGATGACCACGGCCTTCTGCCACAACGGCCGTCCGTCCTTTTCATGGATGCCCATGCATGGACCAGATACCAACTGTTTGGATGCGGACTGAACGGAGAAACCCTCCATTTCATACTTCGTGCTATAGGGCATCACGACAATAATGTCGCCGAAACGCATACATCGCAACTCTTGCGTTCGCGATGCATCCGCATAGGGATAGCGATACTTTTGCCCCGATTCGAGATTCCAAAAGATCAAGCTTGTGTCGGTCGATTTCTTCTCCATATCGAGCGCAACAAAGTACTTCCCTTCGAACAACGTTCCGACGGCTTCCCTCAAGAATCGATCCTGCAAAAGATTGGTCTCATTTGCAGCGTCCCATAAAAGCAATTCTTTTCCATTGTCTCGTTTCGCATTCAAGAGAATCTTCGTTCCAATGACAGCCTTCACTTCCCAACCCTCAGGCAACTTACGGGTTGCAATCAAACTGCCGTCGCGACAATCCAAGACAGAACATCGTTGCATGGACGACTCAACAACCAAAAGACGATTCCCATCGCCACCTCCTAAGGCCATTCGTTGGAATCCTTTGCGACTCCAAAGTTTGTCACCCGTCGTCAAACTCAAGCATTGAATCTGATCTCCCGTTCGCACGAAAATACCTTGCGAGTTGGCGGCGAGGACCGAATACTGCCCACTGGTTCGCGCTATCTTTTCGCCCCACAAAGAATCGGTGGCAGTCCGTGTCCCTTCGGCTAGATTATTGCTTCCCATGGGCTGGCGCCAGCGGATCCCACGGATAGGATCCGTCGATAAGGTGTCGATGGCCATGATCTCGGTGGGAAGTTCCAAAAACACCAGGTTATGTACAACGTGAGCCTGCATGAACAAATCGCCAGCTCGCCGATGTTGGAATGGGATCGAAATCTGTTCATAGCCCCAAGGGTTCGAAAGAATGATCTCCATCATGGCGTTCTCTTCGCCCGACAGTTTGACTCGCCAACCGCGGAGTGCATCCCCTTCGTGATGAATCACCTGAAAAGGCGTGCCATCCTTTTCACCAAATTGATCAAAGGTTGGACCTTGGACGCGCACGATACCTGACGGCCAGTCGCGATGAGTCTTGCCAATACCGTTGAGTTCGCGCGTTGGCATCTTCTCGAGGGCCGATAAGGACCCCAGTCCACTTCCGTATCCAAAGTCAGGGTCATTTGCTCCGGATTTGCTTTCCAACTCCATTCGATTCAGGTCGATGCCAAAACGTCTCGCGAGATCTACAGCGGTCGTCTTTCGACCTGACTGGAGATAGATTTCGACAAGTTGCTCTGCGGCCGCGGTACGCAAACCGCTTTCTTCGTGCCGCAAAAGAGGTTCGAGAAGTAAATCAGCTGAAGAATTGTCCATGGTCCGCCGTTGTTCTGCGCGATTCGTAGCGATTGGGAACCAACGAGCGACAAACCCTTCACGTGCTCATAGCAGCGTCGCGATGTCGACATCGAACTATTCCCCATCCGCTCCAAATGATCGCGAATGAGCTTCTCTAACCCCTGGCGTTGTTCGATTGATGCACTTTCCCAAAGCTGCTCGATCCGAGCCGCTATCCAGCGATCTGTTTGTACCGATACACCTTTTTCAAATTCAATCGAATCCGCATCGCTCATCTGAACAATCCGCATGCGACTTCGCTCGGAGGATAACTCGAGCAGCTTTTCCATCGCTTGCATGCGATCATTATGCTTCATATAGCCATCGATCATGATGGTCAAATAGTTTGGACGCTCGAGGCCTTCTGCTAATACGTGGTCAAACTTTCGTACGCGTGGTCCAAACTGCTCAAAGTCACTTCGTATGGCAGCGATACCAATCCGCGAAAGCAATGCCAGACAATCCGGATCGGTTGGATTCCTTTCGTAGGCTTTCTCAATTGCGTCCAATGCTTCGCTCACCTTGTCTTCCGACAACAAGATTTCTGCTCGATGCATCGAAGAGACGAAACTGCTGGGATCTCTGAGCGATTCCACATCGACATCGTTCTGTAGTCGCTTGCGAAGAATCGAGTAGGTCAGGTGCGTCGGTGAATACGATACCAAGGACCGTTCGGTGGCGATCAAATTTCCGAGTGGATAGCCCATGCGATGCTTCGCCACTTCCACACCCTTTTCAATATCGATTTCGAGCAGCTCTTGGCTTTGCAGTGGCACGTAATAGCGTTGATCATTGCGTGCACCTCGCCCAACCACTTTCGAACCGCCAAACGAGATCGGCTTGCTCCAAACCCGCTCACCCGTCCGCAGATCAACTGCCATGGCTTGAGTATCGGATACCAGCAACACATGCTGGTTCCAAACACCCCCTACATAACGCCACCGAGTTCTCGGTTGATCCACGACTCGAATCGATTGCTCCCAGAGCTTGGCACCTGTTTGCAGGTCCAATCCATAGACCATCTCGGCATCAGGTTCGCACGGCATCACCACCACACATCCGTTGGCAATCACCGGCTGATATTCAATCGATGTCGAAGCGAACGGATCAAATCGATCGCTTTGAAGTCCTTGGAAGTTGCTGAATTGCACATTGGTCGCACCGCTCTGGGCATAGCGAAACGCCCAGGCCAACGACCGAGTATCGAGATCGTAAGCTACGATGAATCCCGATAGAGTCGGACACAAAACCATATTGCCATAAACCGACGGGCTAGCGGCAAGATTGCGCCGCGCTGGATCTTTAGCGATTGCTAACGAAGAATTGGATGCTAATTGCTGCCACCAAAGAAGCTTTCCGTTCGAAGGTGAAAGCGAGACCAAATAAACTTCGCCGTTGATCTCCACCAAGCTGAGCAACTCGCCGCGGTAAGGTGTTGGAGGACCAAGAAATAATGATCCAGCCAATAACGGTTCACCCTTCCCTAAATCGCCTCCAACTTCCCAAGGAATCTTTCCTTGGCTCTCAATGCTCCAAGCCCGCAACACATTGGGGGCACCGCTTTGACCGATGCGAGCCCCAAAGGCAAGTGGATTAGCACCTTGCGTCAGATTCTCAATCGCTTGCTCAATCGTGGAGGGACTTAAGCCATACACCAACTGGCCATCACTCGATAGCAAGCCAGTCGCAGCATCGGCCCACACGGCTTGAACCACGCGATCGGTCAAGGGACTTTCGCGCGTATTCTCCATCCCAAATCCATTCAGCGGAGAGGGACTTCTTGCGGTAGGTTCGTCGAACAATCCATTCCAAACTCGCTTGCCTGTCAACTGATCGAAGGCCAACAACCTTTGATCCATCGTCTTAGCCAACACCAAGGAACCCACAACGATCGCCGAGTGGGTTGGAAGATCGCTTACTTTCTCCATTTGCCTAGCTTTGACCACTTGCAAAGCCATATTCGTATCGTGTGGCGATGGATGCATGGGAGCATCCCAGCGAAAGATCGCGGGTCCCGCATCTGCATGCCCATTTCCATCGATTCGCCCTCGCTGCAGAGTCCATTGAGTAGACTTTCGAATAGCTCGCTGAGCGGAACTAGCCAAGAACGTATCCACATCCGAAGGTGAAACGGCTCCTTGTTCTGGAATCGTCAATTGACGGTCTTCCCACCGAAGCGATTTTGTCTGAGGCCAAAATCCTTGAATCTTCTTGATCGTCTCCATCGATTTCCAAGGCATGTTAGAGGCATGCCAACAGGCTGCCGTCATGACCGCTAAGTCGACACCGAACTGCTGACGGGCAGTGGGCTGTAGCAACAACTGCTCACCCAGACTGGCGGCCGCGAAAGCATTTCCGGATGCCAGTGCACGCTCCATCCAAAACACGGTGGCTTGCCGTCCTGCTTGTGTGAAGCGATACAAAGATGCAACCTTTGCAATCTCTGACCAGTTTTCTTTCTTGACGGCATCTTCTAACGCTGCCTGGGCCGTTACACCATAACGAAGTTCGACTACCTCGCCCCTTCTTCAGGAAGCGTTGCCATAAGCATCGCAGCCTTCGATCGCATGCTCTGACGAATCGTAGCTTCGTTCTCTACATCCAAAAAATAATCTTGACCTGCTTCGCTATTGGCGAGTGTCTTTCGATTCGGATTTCGAGTCGCATTGCGATTGGGATCGAATCTTCCGGGTAGTCGAGGATTCAAGTTGCGTTCGGGCGCCTGGGGAACAGGTGCTGGCTCCGACTCAGGGGGCTTTTCCAACCCAAGTACTGTGCCCAAAGCAAATGTTGCTTACCACTCATTGCTTGCGGGCGATCGCCGCCTCGGCATCTTCCAACAGCGACTGGAATTGGCGAGGCGCCGGTAACACCTCACTTTGCTTCATGTAATCCGAAAAACCGCGAGGTCTCTGTGCGGATACGGTCGGGCATAGACTCGCAAGAGCGATAACTGCCACCAACCCCCAACCAAATAGAAATATGGGTTGGTCTTGGACAGAGCCCAAAATCCTCTCGAAGGCACTTCGTCGTATTCGCTTCATGCTACGCTCCCTCGAAACACCGAACCGCCATATTGGGGTCTCAAAGCCTCGTTTTCGATAGCCTCCCTCGGCTCCGAACCCTTGATTTTACCCCACCTATTCCTCGTTGTGTTTCTTTGAAACTCCCTATTTTCAAATTTCGCTGGCTTTCAGGGCAATTTCCACCTACCTCAACCTGAATCTTTAGTGCCACCGCGAGGACCACCATTTCGAGGATCGCTTGCGGGATCGGCTATTCTCATTGCCCGAGGAGTGAACTTGGAGTTTACGCTTTTGATTGTTATCACAACCCGAATCGTCAGAGCGTAAGCGAGGGACTAATGCTTGTTGTCACAAAGCGTCAGCGAGGAACTAACTTTTGCAGAGATTTTGCCTTGTCCGAGACATCCCTTTCGGGCGCTTCGTGATGTGAGTTCGTTGGTCCCTCGCTGACGCGTAGGTTGTGAAAATCAAGGCTTTCTGCACGCCGACCGCTCGAATGCCTCCTGGTCCTCCCAAACGACTTCCCACTAGAATGTCTCGCTATCGTGAGACCACCTCATTTTTCAAAGAACGCGGCATCGGAATAGCTCGACATGACCAAATCTCAATGGATCAGCGTTGCGGAAGCTCGACAGGAAACCCACATCGGCAAGACCATCGAAGTACGTGGATGGGTACGAACCCGTCGCGATAGCAAAGGTGGATTCAGCTTCATCGAAGTCAATGATGGAAGCTGCCTTGGCAATCTGCAGGTCGTGGCCGATCAATCCTTGAGCAATTATGAAGCCGACGTTTTAACGCTAAGCGTGGGTAGCAGTTTGGTAGTTGCGGGCGAACTAAAACCAAGCCAGGGGCAAGGTCAAAAAACGGAACTCGCGGCATCTTCCTTGCGTGTGACGGGGATTGCCGATCCGAATACCTATCCTCTTCAGAAGAAACGCCATACGCTCGAAAAGCTTCGCGAATGGGCTCACCTTCGCCCCCGCACCAATACCATTGGAGCAGTGGCTCGCGTTCGCAATCGCATCAGCTATTCAACGCATCAATTCTTCCAAGAAGAAGGCTTTGCATACATCCACACCCCGATCATTACAGCCAGCGACTGCGAAGGTGCTGGCCAAATGTTTCGCGTGACGACACTCCCCATGGAAAAGCCTCCCATGAAGGAAGGCAAGATCGACTACTCGCAGGACTTCTTTGGCAAACCATCGTTCCTCACGGTGAGCGGTCAACTGGAAGGTGAAATCTACGCGACAGCTCTCAGCAAAATCTACACCTTTGGTCCCACCTTCCGAAAACTCGAACACCAGTCGACACTTGGCAGAGTTCTGGATGATCGAGCCAGAGATGGCCTTCTTCGAACTCGAAGATAATATGGATCTCGCCGAACGCTATTTGAAACGAATGCTCCGCGATGTTCTGGGCGATTGCCATGAAGATATGGAGTTCTTCGATAAGTGGGTTCAAAACGGTCTCTTGGATTCGTTGAAGCTCGTATTAGAAAAACCGTTCGCTCACCTTTCCTACACCGAAGCGATCAACATTCTGAAAACTCCGGACAAGCTTTCCAATATCCAGTGGATTGGGGCACCGACCTTCAAGCAGAACATGAGCGTTACCTTGCCGAACAATATGTGAAAGGCCCATTGATCCTTTACGATTACCCAGCGTCGATCAAAGCCTTTTACATGCGACTCAACGAAGATGGCAAAACCGTTCGCGCTATGGACGTACTCGTTCCTCAAGTCGGGGAAATCATCGGAGGAAGTCAACGTGAAGAGCGTCTCGACGTTCTCCAAAAACGACTAGCCGATTTCCATTTGGCGGAAGAAGATTACTGGTGGTACTTGGATCTACGTCGATTCGGAACGGTACCCCATAGCGGATTCGGATTGGGACTTGAGCGAGCCATTCAATTCATGACAGGAATGGCAAACATCCGCGATGTGATTCCATTCCCTCGCACGCCCGGCAGCGCCGAATTCTAAGATGATACAATACAAGCCAGCGGAATCATCCGCTGGCTTGTTGGCATTCTGTATTTCATGACGATGCGCCGAAAGGCTTAGGCTGCGCGGCGCTGATTGCCTTGTTCGCGTCGCATCTTTTTGCGTTCCGCTTTACTCATCTGACGATCGTAAAGATCGCTGCGGTCTTCTGGATCGCTTCCGTCATCCGGCATCGTCGAAGGTAGGTCCCTTCCCCCAGAGGATTTCGCGGGACGACTCTCTCCATCGGCCGGTGGCTTTAGCTTGAGGCCATCCAAGAATCCGAATAGGCCACCCTTCTTTCCATCCGTTGCCTTCGGTTCCGGCTTGGTCGCTTTCTCTGCCGATGCATCTCCAGTGCGCTTAGCAAACCAAGAACGCTTTTCTTTGGGCGATGCTTCAGTGGACTTCGCCGTGGATGTATCTTTGGCTTCCTGTCCTTGAACTGATCGCTTGAACCAAGACTTCGTTCCCAACGGAATACTCTTTTCAGATCCTTCCGAGGATTTGGATCGCTCGGTAGTCGATTCCTTCGCAGTTTCGGTCTTTGGCTTACGCTGGAACCACGATTTGCGTTCGGCGGCTGTTTCATTTTCCGACTTGGATGCCGCGGTCTTGCTCGACTTGGTGGGTTTCGTATCCCCTTCCTCGCTTGCGGTCTCTCCCTTTCGCCCCATGGGCCACCATCGCTTCGATCCTGCAGAATCATCGCGTTTGAGCTTGGCGAGTGGTTCAACATCCTTCTTGTGCGTCGGGCTTGATGACTCTTGCTCATCGCTCGCAGCCGTCGAACCGTTCTTCTTTCCAAATCCAAACCATTTGCTGCTCTTCGATGTGGATGCGGATGACGTGGAAGTTTGATCCTCATCATCTCCATCACTTTCGCGAGTTGGCCGAGCACTCGCATTGGTCTTCGTAGCCTTTGCCTGCGCACGCTCATCGGATTCGCGCCGAGCTTCTTCCTTTCGCAATTGCTTGATTTCAAGCGCCTCCGCTTTCGCACGAGCTCGCTCTTCCTTGCGTTCTTTGAGCATCGAAGCGAACCGCTTCAAGGAGATACCACCAGAGGCTTTCTCGACATGCTCCTCGCCATCTTCGTCCTCTTCACCTTCATTCAATTCGCGCTTCCATTGCAACAAGGCAAGCTTTGGCATTTGGAATTTGATTGGCTGCAACAACGTTCCCCGGCTGAGGAATCGTTTCTGTGCCTGTATGTAGTTGTGCCGCAAATACATTCCAGCCGACAACCAAACCGCCAAGATTCCGCCCAACCATGTTGCTCCCACAACCATATCGAGATACTCGGGGGACCAAGTGCTATGAATCAAACCCGTCCCCAAGAGCGCACTGATTCCCCAGCTGACCAATCCTCCTAACCAAAAGGTGACGGCGCTTGGAACATTCATCAACTCTCCGCATAGTCGTAACCCTAATACGCCAATCAACGCGGCAAAAGTCGCAAGTACGACAGCCCAACCGGAATACCCCATTTCACGCCGCGACCAACCATCGATGGAATAACCGATCAAACGCAAGATCGAAGTCGATGAATCCAGACTGGCAAATAGTGCCGCCGCCATCAACAACAGCCATAGGCGATACTTGGCTCGATAATCATCCAATTTATGCTTGCGTAATTGGTAGATGAGAAGCGCTGCCAATGCAGTCAACATCCACAACTGAGTTCCCAACCAATGCGAAATGCCATGGTCGGAACGGAGGTGAAACAGATGAGCGATCGGCAAAGTTCGAAGTGCGTCAGACCCTTGCACGAACAACAAATAATGAAGCCCAATCAAGATGCCCCAAGCGATCCACGCGACGCTAATCACAGCAGCAACCGATGTGCGTCGGACAGGAATCAGCTGCACAAGCCGATGCTGACATGCGCGGCGAACCGCTTGGCTATACCCCGCATCCCGTTTGAGCGGAATGATATCTTCCTGATCATCCATACGAGGACGTCGACGCGATCGTGTTGAGCTCGCACCATCATTTTCTGCTTCGGCATTCATTCGAAGCAATTGCCGTCGACGATCGATGCGATTATTCCGTGCCAGTGCCATCCCTTGACTCTCTTGCCGCAGCATGAGGCTCAGATCTTAGAATCCTTCCAGGCCGGGAAGGTTCGTGAAATTGCCGCATGGCGTCAAGGGAACCTGGGCAAAATCGGCAAATTACAAACGGCTCACATCAACATCGATCGAAACCGATTTAGGAAACACTCTCTCCATAGCCTCTCTTGATATCAGGCGTTTTGCTGCTTACCGCAGCCGGGCCTTCACTTCTGCCCAAAAACAAACCACGAAGCATTTGAGAATCCAGGGCTCATCAAAATCCCAAGGAATCTCGCTCGCTTCGTGGTGGCAAGTTTCTCAATCTTAGAATCTGCTAGCGAATCCTAAGACTTGGTTGTTTCTGGCTCGTGACTCAGATTCAAGGTGTGAGCTGGAACCATCTTCTCGTTCTTCGCATCCCATCCCATCATCTGGCTAGTCCGCCAACTTTCGTTGGCCATATTCACCGCAACCACACCGGCCATGCCCAATTCCACAGGGCAATTCAACGGTTCACCATTTCGAATGTGGTTGTGCAAGTTGGTATGGTGCAGATGCTGGTCTTCACCACCGGTCTTCTTATGTTCGGCCAAGATCTTGCCATCCTTATCCTTGGCCTCCCATCCATCTTTCGTGAAATAGAGCGTTCCACGATATCCACGGATCAAGTGGTCGATGCCGACGCGATTGCTCATGGTTCCGAGCACATACACGGTCATCCCGCGAGGATACTCGCAAATCATTTCGATATTGTCTGGAAGATCACGTCCATCTGGCCATTGCCAAATACCGCCCATTCCAACCACACGGCGTGGATACAGCAAGTCACATGCTCGCATAATGCGAGTGATGCGGTGAATGAAAAGGTCCGTGCAAATACCACCCGAATATGCCGAATAGCATCGCCATTCAAAATAGTGATGCGGATCCCAATCTCGTTTCGGAGCTGATCCCAGCCATGCATTCCAATCGAGATCCGCTGGTTTGGTAGCATGTTCTGCGACCAAGTCCGGTTCGCGCCAAGGTCCCTTCTTATCATCGTATCGTCGAACGTATTCGATCTGTGCTTGAATGACCTTTCCGATCACTCCTTTGCGAATCGCATCGCGCGCAGAAATGTAGCTGTCATCCGACATGGCTTGCACGCCAATTTGTAGAGGACGCTTGGTTTCTTTCTGCTTCTTCATCACCGCTTGCGCTTCCGGAATGGTGTGCGTCATCGGCTTCTCGCAATACACTGCCTTTCCGGCATCCATGGCATCGATTGTCATCGTCCAGTGCCAATGCTCAGGAACCGCTACTACGGCATAATCGACTTCTTTCATATCGAGCATGCGCTTGTATTCAGTCATCGCATGCTTGGCTTCCACCAACTCTTTCCCATCCTCAGCTCGCTTCTTCCAGCAATCGACGACGGCGATTGGATCGAGGTTGTTTGGGCCTTTCAATTTCTTGATCACGTTCAAGTGGGCTTTACCAATCACTCCACCTCCGATGATCCCGACCCCCAATCGATCATTGGCGCCTAGAATCCGTCCATAGCTCTTCGCGGCGACTGCGTTCGTTCCAGCAATCACTGCTGCTGCAGCCCCTGTTTTCGTGAGAAAGGAACGACGATTGACTTCTTGGGGCATAAGATTGCACTCCTGATGCAGAGGGTGGGATAAATGACTGGGAGACTCACATGATACTTGAGCCTTTCCCTCGAAACAATCAACCTAAAAACACATCGCCTTACCCTTGGTTCTTTCGCATCACGCCCGAACATGGGGATGCGGTCCAAGGATCTTCCGGCCAATGGTGTTTGGGGTACCGACGTTTCAGTTCTTTGCGAACCACCTGATAGGTTGAATTCCAAAAACTCGCAAGATCATCCGTCACTTGCTGGGGCCGCATGTTGGGAGCGAGCAAGTGCATCAAGAGTGGCACCCTGCCCTTCGCAATACGTGGCGTGGCCTTCCATGAAAACACCTCTTGAATGCGCACGGATAGGATAGGCGGTTTGCCAGCCTCGTATTCGATCTTTATCCAGTTCCCACTAGGGACACGGATCCTCTCTGGAGCCTCCTGCTCAATGGCTTCCCATTGACTCGAAGTCAATTCACTTCGAATCCAATCCATCCAAGGTGCCGATCGCACTTCTTCTAAACTTTTCCTGCCTAAACAAAGTTGCTTCAGAACGCGGCGCAAGAAGGTATCGTCGAGCATGGGCAATTCAAGTTCAGGCATCCAAGCTCGCAAGCATTCGACGCGTTGCTTCCACGTTTCAAAAGCAGTTCCTGCCCCTGGAGCTACTGCACGAACCTCTGCTTGCAATGCTTCAAACAAAACGTCCGCAGCCTGCTCATTTAGTTCGAGGGATGCAGGGGTTTCGCTGAGCATCAAGTCATCAAAGTACTTTCTTTTTCGAGCCACCAATTGCTTTTGCGTCGGATGATAAAAAAATTCGTTCTCTGTGCGCACGAGTGAAGCCGGCAACCAAGCTTCTTCGATGCCACTTGCTTGGCGCACCATCGCATCGATCGCACCACCATCCACATCGATGCAGAGGAACAGATCGGCATCGAGTACACCACTTTGCGGTCCGATCTGTACGCCTTTGCCACCAACCATCAACCCTTTGGGCTTTCCTGGCATGCGACGTTTTGCAAGACGATCAGGATAGCCTAACAATAGACTCTGACATATTGCTTCCTCTGTTTCTTGAAAGGGTTCACCACAACGCCCCATCGCCTCCTCGGTTTCTTGCACCAATTGCCGAACCGTATCCGACAAATTGCGAATCGCGTTGCGGTGAATCTCTCCAAACGGCGTTTCAGTTTCACCGTGCAAGCGATATCGCTCCAATGCATTCCAACGCTCGACTACGTCCGAATCCCAACGATGCTGCGAGCTCGTTGCTGGACCGCGTTGCGACCTTGGTGAAGATGAATTCCGTATGAATGGATCGCGTTCAGAAAGCATGGCCGCTACCCATGCCATTGGTTCCAGATGTCCCCTCCGATGACCTTCGATGAGGAGGCGAGCCAATCGCGGAGCCAAGGGAAGTGACGCCATTGTTTTTCCCATGGCGGTAAGGCGATTGGATTCGTGACACCCCAACCTTGCCAACAATCGAACCGCCATCGCGACCGAATCTTCGCGTGGCGGAAGCAACCATGGAAAATCGCTCCCATCCCCTTCACCCCATGCCATCAATTGCAACAGTGGACCCGATAGGTCGACGCGCCGGATCTCGGGATCGAGATAACGAGGTCGAGTCGCGGTTGATCGTTCGTCCCAAAGCCGAATGCATTTGCCTGCTTGGACTCGGCCAGCTCGACCTGCCCTTTGTTCCGCAGAGGCCTGGCAGATCGGTTCCAACTCGAGTCGATCCAATCCCACCGTGGGATCCAAACGCATGACGCGAGCCAAGCCGCTATCGATCACCACCCGTATTCCCTCTAAGGTCAACGAAGTTTCCGCTACATTCGTCGACAACACCACGCGAGGATTATCGCCTCGATAGATCGCTCGCGATTGTTCCTCCAACGGAAGGCTTCCATGCAAAGGCACTACATCCCAATGGCGAAGCGAAGACTTTCGAATCAATGCATCTCTGCACCGCTGAATCTCGCCTACACCTGGTAGAAAAACGAGGATGTCGCCCGCTTCTCGCTCACACGTGAGCTCCACTGTTTCAATCACGTGGTCCAACCAGTGTTGCTGCGATCGAACTGGACGATAAAGAATGTCCACGGGAAACATTCGGCCATCTGTTTCCATACAAACAGCATCATCGAGATATTGGCGGAGTAGGCTCGCGTCCATCGTGGCCGACATCACCACGATGCGAAGGTCTGGGCGAAAAGTGGATTGAACGCGTTTCAACATCCCCAGCAATAGATCCGCCAAGATCGATCGTTCGTGAAACTCATCCAACACGACGAGCCCTACTTGCTCTAAGAGTGGATCCTGTTGCAATTGCCGCAACAGCACTCCTTCGGTACATACCATCAATTGCGTCGCATCTTGTCGCTTGGTGTCAAAACGTACCGAGTATCCAATCTTTTTGCCGATATCCCACCGCTGTTCTTCCGCGATGCGCAATGCACAAGCCTTGGCAGCGACGCGACGGGGTTGCAAAAGATAGGTCTGCTTGCCACGCAAACATGACAAATGATCGACGAGATAGGGTGCTACCCGAGTCGTTTTCCCAGAACCAGGCGGGGCCGTTAAGATGAGATTCGGGCGCTGTTCCAACGCCTCGCCAATGCTTGCGAGCACCGAATCAACCGGAAGTTCCAACCAAGACAAACTCTTCCCTTTCCGAACGCAAAGACCTCGCCCCATCCACCATGGGAACGTCCATCAAGATAGTTCCCAATTTGAAATTGACTAGCGAGCGAGACCCGATTCAGAAAAATCTAAGATGCATCATCCAAGATTCCTGCTCCGAAATCCCCCTTAGCGTCTTTCAAACCTGCTGCTTTGTCGGCACTATCGGGTTTGCTACCCTCGAGAAAATGGGGAGCAGGTGGCGAAGAGGTGGCCGGTGGAACAACACTCTCGGGTGCAATTTCGATGTAATCGTCATCGTATCGCGAAACATATCCCGGCAATTTAGCGCGTTGCAACTCTTGTACATACTCAAGAACAACCGCTTCTTGAATCATGTCGCGACAGACTTGCTTGATAGGATGAGCAATATCGGCGTAAAGCTTATTAGGAGCCCCTTCCGATTCTCGAGGCTCACCTGAACCGCGAAGCTTCGTTCCACATTGATTGCAATAATTGCTTCTCAAGTGGTTCTTGCATCCACACCGATTGCAACGCCCGGTCAGTTTGCGACTTGGCATCGCAACGAAGGGACCACTCGTCCCCTCGATGATCTTCAAATCGCGAATCACGAAACAGTGATCGAAAGTAATCGAACAGAATGCTCGAAGACGGTCTTCGGAATCTTCCATCAACTTGATGCGAACTTCAGTGATTTCCACGGCTTCAACTCCCTTGATGTTCAAAGGCAATCGAAAGATCCTACACCGTAACGCCTAGCGATCTTAACTGATTCTGCAGTGGAGGTGGACACCAACTGCGGACGGCAAAGGCAACCACAGGCAACCGAGCCTCCAATCGCTTTGCAACCTTTGAAGCAATCTGTTGCGAGCTGCACAGACCGAACCGAGCAGCTCCGCTCCCTGACATCACATGTCCAAGCACATTTTCCCGGCACATCTCCGACTTCACCTTTTGAATCCATCCTGATTCCTGGCAAGCCGCGTCCTCCAAACGGTTGAATAGATGAGCCCCCAATTGTGACATATTTCCCCGCGCCAATGCGTCCTGCATATTTCTAATTGGCGTTTTTTCGCCATTTTGGTGAAGCCGTCGAAAGACTGCGGCCGTCGAACAACCTTGGGGAGGTTGTACCACAACCCAATGACCATTCTTGGGACCCGACAATACTTCCACTTGCTCGCCACGCCCACGACACAACGCAATCCCTGGATTTTCACTCATTCCATCGAGGAAAAAATTGAGATCACTCCCCAACTCCGCAGCTAGTTGACTCGCAAGTCGCGCATCCCATGATCATTGCCATAAGATCGAACCAGCTACCAAGGCAGCAACGGCATCGCTACTTCCCCCCCCAAGCCCAGCCTGGGACGGAATTCCCTTCCACAACGCGACATCCATTCCTCGCGCATGACCATAGGCTCCCCGAACCCTGTCCAACGCTCGCCAAATCAAGTTGGTCTGATCCGTTGGAACATTCCACATCGCCTGATGCGCCCGCCCACGCGGTACCATCACGCGAATCTTGATTTGATCATCGTCTCGAATCCGAAATTGAATGCGATCCAATAGACCAATGGCCTGCATGATCGTTTCCAATTCGTGATAGCCGTCAGGCCTCTTTCCGACCACTTCCAAATGCAGATTGATCTTGGCAGGAGCGAGTATCTCTACGGTGGATTCATCAATTCGCGTCAAACGCACTCCCGACTCCCTCTTCCTGCTTCATTCCTCATCCATCGATCGCACGCTCGGTTCTTGCGTCCGCCCGCTTCAACATCATTCGCTCACAGATTGAACTCAGAAACACTCTCTCTGTGCAAGACACTCAAGGCATTGTAGGGGCCCGGAATTGCCCGAGTCAAGAAATCAGCGAAAGCCTTCAAGAGGTTCGCGGTGCGCATAATCGTAAACCAACCACTTCCCATCGCTCTTGACCAGCGTCAACTCAACATAGCGAGGAACCTTTCCACTAAACCCTTCAAAGCTACCTTCGGCCACGACATTCATCTCCACTTTGGCTTCGGGTGGAACATGCTGCGAATCCACTTCGATCGCGCGAATCCGAGTCACTTTGGCCATCGTAAACTTATATCGAGGTAACTCGGTTTTAGCTCGATTGACCGTTTCCGTTGCAGAAGGATGGATACGAGCAAAGATGGCAGCATGATTGTTCGATTCCAATTCAGAGGCGGTCGCATAAATCATTGCCTCAATCTTTTCGCTTTCGGTCTCAACGAGAAAACCCCATGCCACCAACAAAATAGTTAATAAGGCAATCCCGCAAGCCCCATAAAACGCAGGCTTCTGCCCCGTTTGAACCCATCCCCAGAGGCTACCCAAGGCGATCAACAATCCCACGATTCCAACGACGATCGGATTTTGTTGAATGACGTCCATCATGATGCTTCCCTTTCTAGTTGCGATGCCATTCGGAGTTCCCTCTCCACCATTTCAATCCCAACCTACTATCAACGTATCGCGCTTTGGAAACAAAGTCTTGCTTTGCGCCTCACTCCTAGGCACTAAAGCTTGAGCATTCGTCTTCGATCATCCAAGGGATCGCGTTATACCTTGAAGCGACCATCGTAGCGCACCTTTAGGCTCCAACACGACGGCAAACCATTGGCGTCGCGGATGGTTGGAAATTCCACAATGCAATCTCGATAAAAAAAGAGCTCGACGAATGCCGAGCTCTTCTTTGACAATTTCGATCGATGTCGACACTTAGGACATCGCTGCTTCAAGCTTGGAGCGAGGTGGCATTCCCACGAAACGCTCGGTAACGTTGCCATTCTTGAAAATGAGCAACGTCGGGATGGAATTGATTCCGAATTCCTGCGCTACGCCTGGATTCTCATCAACGTTGACCTTACCGACCTTTGCGGTACCTTCGTAGTTCTTCGCCAACTCTTCAATGAGAGGAGCAATTTGCCGACAGGGACCACACCAAGGTGCCCAAAAATCCACGAGAACAGGCACGTCGGATTCCAAAACATCCTCTTTGAAACTGGTATCCGAAAACTCTAGAGCATGCCCCATCTTTTCTACCTCCGATATCATTCTCAAAAAACTATCGTCGGATCTTGCTCACTGACAGCACGTCTCGAAACGCAATCTCCATCGATGATGACTGGTTCGGGGATTGTAGCCCCCTCCCTTCAAAAGTCAATTTGACCCAAAAGAACCAGCCGCACATTCCGTGCCAACTAAACGAACACGCGACGGTTATAAATGATCCACTCACCGACCAGGACGCCCAAGCCAATCAAAAGCACAAATCGCCACCATTCTTTGCGGTTAAACAGTTGCCCTTGGGCCTTGGAAATCTCTTGTCCACCCAGCGCAATGTTCTCCACCGTGGCGGCATTGCTCTCGCGTGGCGAAAACAAATTCACAGCAAAAATCTCAGCGGGGTCCGTGTTATCCTCCGCATAAACCTTATAAATTCCGGGCTGTTCCGTCTGCGTGAAGACGATTTGACTCTGGCCTGCTCGATCGACTTTCACTTTTCGCCCCTGAGGCGTCTCAATTTGAAATCGATCGTGTCGTGAGGACAAGCTCATGGCCATCGCTTGCCCGGGTAGTACCGTGGAAGCCGCCGAGGTCGTCACGCCTCCACCTAGAAACTCTACAGCTGAGTAAACAAAGATGGGGAAACTTCGTTTGATTGCCCAGTCCGTGTTGACCTCATTCTCTCCCTCTTTCGTATTCACAAGCCCAAACCCAAGAACAGCATCTTGAAATGCTCCCCGTGGCGCGATCGCCATGACTGGTCCCGTGTCCGATCGAATCAGCACGCTGCCGGAATCGGGAGGTGTCATCGTGAAGCCCTCCAAGATTCGAAGGTTCCCCAACTCCAAATACTGAACCATCGGATGTCGCTTATCCCATTCCATCAGCACTACGGGACTCTGAGGCTCATCGAATTTCCAATCCGGCAGAGGTGGCTTCACTCCAATGAACAAGGTACTTGCTGCTGGTAATTTTTCAGGAACGCATTGGTCATAGATCACCACATCAAAAATGCCCGATTGCTCACGCTTTTGATACTCAGCATCTTTCAATTGCTCTGGTGAATAGATCGACACACTGGCCATTTTGGCTAACGGCCCCGTTTGCAACGACGCCTCCAATGCTGTGTTTCCAGGCGTTACCAATGCAATGGATAATTGGCGATTGGGACGAAGCGCTGCATACGCTATGTTATCGATGCTAAGCTCATCCTTGACATCCAATTCCAATCGCAATTCTCCTTCAGGAAGCTCACTCAAATCAAAGTTAACACCTACCTCTTCGCCAGCTTCCACGGTCACATTTGCCGCATCCAACAACTGCTTCTCGCGATACAACGAAGCCATCACGCTTCGGTCCTCAGCTCCATGATTCACAATCCGGCCAAATGCTTGGACCTGCCCATTCTCATCATTCCGCTGAGCTGTAAATGCAAGGATCGCCACATTATCAATCGTCGTTCTTCCGATCGAAACATACTCGACAGTCAAATTTCCAAGATCAAACTCTTCCAAAGGAGGAAACCCTCCATCGCTATATAGAAACAACGTGGCTGGCAGCGCTTCAGCTACTTGCACATCTTTGAGCCCACCAAAACTGGATCGACCTGGGTTGGCCAATCCCGCCGATGCCCTAAGAGCCTCACCGATATCGGTCGTTCGGTTCGTAGGTTCAACTCCTTGCAATGCGGCCAACAACTTGCGTTTGTCCGAAGTAAATCCTTGTCGGACATCCGCGCGGTCTGAAAAGGACAACACCATGGCAACGTCATTGCTGCCCATGCTGGCAATTTGATCTTTGACCTTTTTCTTTGCCATCTCTAAACGGCTCGGCGTTTCATCGCTCGCTTGCATGCTTGCCGAGTTATCGATCAAGAAAACCCAGCGCTTTCCAACCGTCGACTTGCCACTAAACCCAGGGCGCAAGCAAGCCAAAATAATGGCCAACAAGAACAATAGCTGAAGATACAGAAGAAGATTTTGACGCAACTTCTGCCATATGCTGTTGACGTGCAGATCCTCAATGGTCCTTCGCCATAAATAGGTGCTTGGAACCTCCATCGGCTGTCGACGAAGCTTAAGGAAATAAAGCATCAATACAGCTGGAGGAATGAGAGCTAGTATCAACCATTCCCAAATGGATAGTGCACTTACCAAACTCATCGTACCAGCCCCCGTTGTCGCAAGTACTGATTGATCAATACATCCACGGCTTGATCGCTCCGAGCTGGTATGTATGCAATCGATCGACGATTGCAATAACTCTTGGCCTGACCCACAAACGCATTCAAGGTATCGTGATATCGTTTGAGCAAATGGGATGACACGCTAATCTCACGCGTATCGCCATCCTCGCAATCGACAAGCTTCAAGTCACCTACCAATTGGGGCTCCAACTCTTCAGGTGCCAAAAGATGGATGAGATAGACATCCATTTCGCGAGCGACGAGCAATCGCAGAGCAGACTCATATCCCGACTTGTCCATCAAGTCGGTGATCAAGACAACGATCCCTTTGCCTGGATTTCTCAAACAGAAATTCTTAACGCACGTTTCGAGCGAAGGAGGCTCCGCGGGCTCCATTCCTTGAATATGCGATACCATGCGAACCAAACTCGAGCGCCCACGCAGTGCTGCCCCTGATTTGCCACTCGATGAAAACGAATTGATTTGAACGCGATCGCCTCGACACAAACCGACATAACCGAGAGCAGCAATCAATTGTTTGGCGACCCAGAACTTGGTCGGGTTCCCAAAGTCCATCGAAAGCGAATCATCGATCAACCCGAAAAAATGAAGGTCTTCCTCTTCCAAAAAGAGCTTGAGATACAGTCGATCAAGCCGAGCATAAAGATTCCAATCGATGAAGCGCAGATCGTCGCCCGCAACATAGTTTCGAAAGTCGGCGAACTCGACGCTTTGCCCTTTGCGTTTACTTCGCCTTTCCCCTTTCATACGACCGCGAAATATCTTTCGACTGACCAACTCCATCCGCTCTAGCTTGGCCAATAGCTCGGGAGACAAGAGCACTCCATTCGCGGCTTCAACCATATCTTCGCTTACCTTCGCTACATCGGTCAGTCGATCGATCGGCCCGGCTCATCTCCAGAGGATGTCCCTAGGTCAGCTTCAACGAAAGAGAAACGCTCCTATCTCTTTCGACCTTCGATCAACAAACGTGTTATTGCTTCGTCGAATCCCGGTTCATTCAAGCGAACACTTCAGAACTCTGTAAGTGCCTTCGCTCAATCCCTCCACTATACTGGATTTTCGAGACGCTCGCTCTTGATCCGATCGAAGTCGATCATTCTTTTCTCGACGTTTGCATTCTCTCTACCAACGAAAAAACCGATGTCATTCGACATCGGTTTTTGAGTATGTTTGACTTCCAGTCTCTCGGAAGATGCGATTCTTCGACCTGGGCCGATGAACTACTTAGGAGCCATCGTGGCGATCATTCGGCGACCGTTTTGCTGAGGAGCCGATTCGACTTTGCCCAACTCAGATAGGTCAGCAATCACTGCTTCCATGACTTTGCGGCCTTCTTCAATGTGAGCCATTTCGCGGCCACGGAAGAGCACCGAAATCTGCACTTTGTCTTTGTGCTGAAGGAAGCCTTTCGCCTGACGCACCTTCGTATCAATATCATGCTCGCCCGTCTTAGGTCTGAGACGAATTTCTTTCGTCCTCGTTTGATGAGCATGCGAACTACTATGCTTCTTCTTGTTCTTCTCGTATTTGTATTTACCGAAGTCCATGATTCGGCATACAGGTGGCTTTTCATTGGGAGCCACTTCAACGAGATCCAAGCCCGCATCGCGAGCTCGATTGAGTGCTTCGTCCGTTGGGATGATACCTAACTGGGCACCATCCGGTCCAATGACGCGAATCGGAGAAATGCGAATTTGCATGTTGACTCGAGTCGTCGGCTGATTGCGTTCAGTGCGTTCGATTGCTAAACCCTTTCCTGATAATGAGTGAGAACCTATGTCCGCTTCGGCAAGCAACGCGGAGCCGCCGAAGGGAAAATACGAACCCCTCGGCAAATCATAGTGTCACAAGTTCGTTGGCACTGCCATCGAACGACGTGTTCACCATGCGCACCATGGGGCAATTTCCAACCGGAGCCCGCCACGGATTCCCTCGTGTAAAAGCCGTGGTCGAAATAATACGCTCCAACGGAAAATACAACACATCCAGAGTATCCGTCGGAAGAGAGGCCTAGGTCAACACACCTTTCTCAATTTTTCTATGACTTCCGTAGCGTTTTCAACGTTTAGTTCTCCTCCATCGGCCCTTGACGGGACCGGTTTTGCTCGCAAGACTACTCCTGTTGACTCAAGTCTCGCCGGATTTATTCCGATGGATAGGGTCGCTGTTATCGCTGCCAATCCCAAGCATCTCCGTTTTTCGCTTGGCTTCCGCAGCGAAACACCCCCACAAGGGCGGTTAGCTCAGTTGGTTAGAGCGCCACGTTGACATCGTGGAGGTCGTTGGTTCGAGTCCAATATCGCCCACTAATGGCAGATTGCCAGTGAATGCCAAATCGCGACTTTGGTCGCCAAACCCAGGATTTTCCTGGGTTTTTTTCATTTCTGGGCCGTCCTCTTCCCGAGTCTCTTCTGCCTCAAGGTGACTCAAATCGCCAATAACTGGCCCACCAACTGGCCCACCGATTCCGTGGGCCAAGCCGGCCGCTCTCGCGAAAGAGGAATCTCTCATCATGGCGTAGTGCTTCATCGCCACGGCTTGGGTATTCCCGATCCATGAGCAAACGTCCTTGATGGGAAATTCATCGAGGAGCTCCGTCTCACGGCTCGCCCTCATGTTATGGAAGAGCTTGGGCCAAGGTTTCACCCCCGCTTTCTTGAGAATGCGCATGAGCCCAGTTCGTAGGATCGCTTCGCTCCCTCGATGGGTCGCAATTACGGGATCGCTTGACCTGGCTCCATTCTCGATCGCCAGCTCGCGAAGGTTCTCGAGGTAGGGCCTGAGTTCAGGGAAGAGTGGGCAAAATCGAATACCTCCATCCTTGTGGTGTTCCGTCTTGCTGGCGTGGATCTGAATGCGACCGTTCACAAAATCGATATCCTCCCAACGAAGCCGTAGGGTTTCCGATGGGCACCTGAGCCCACCAAGCCGGCTCAATGCAATGATCGCTTCCCACTCGGCACCATTGGCCGCGTCAATCGCTTTTTTGAATAGATCGAGGCTGACGAAAAACTGCCTAGCGTCGTTTCCGTGAACGCTGGCCGATAGCTTGACGAATGGGTTTTCTGTGATGAGCTTGGACTCGATCGCATAATTGAAAAACTGCTTCGCGATTCCCGATCGCCTGCGAACGGTGTTGTCACTCAAGTTCTTTCGGCCATGAAATTCCTTTCCGTCTTTATCTTTCCGTACCTTGCCCTCCCTAATGTTTCCTTCGCTTGCGAGCCACTCTCGCCATGCCATCGCGTCGCCTGGGGTGATCAAATCAATGGACCGATCGGCACCGAAGAAGGTAACTAAATTGCCTTGAGTCTTTTGCCAGGTCTTAAGCGTTGATGGCTTGACTCGCCGGCGGCTGAAATACCATTTGATGAACGGCCCGAGCTCCATCGGACCTGCCGGCTTTGGTTTCTCGATCGGCTTAGCCGGCTCTGATGGCTCGATGAGATCCACTCTCTCGAGCTTGGCTCGCATCCGTGGCGATAGCCGATTGATCCATTCCGTTGTGGCTTTGCAAGGTGGCTTTTCACCATTGCATTGCAATAGATGGCTTATGTGCTCGGCCCAACTCTTGGCCGTGGCTTCGGATTCATTGGCAAGCCAAATCGCTCGCCGCTCATCCTTCGCATCATAGAATCGAATGCGATAGCCTTCTCGGCCTTTGGATGACTCGCGATGAAAGGTAGCTTCTCGCGCCATGATACAACTCCCTGTAAGTTGTTCCTGAAGAGAAAAACACGGCGGCCGATCAGGAATCGGTTTTCGGGAGCTACCCTAGCCGTGAAAGATGATGATAGGGAACGTGGCCTGCTCGATCAATCCTCGAGCATTTGCTTTTCTAGATCTTTGAGCTTCGATTCGATCTCAATTGCAGCATACTCGAGCCGCTTGACCTCTTCGATTTTGCCAGCCTGACGCGCTCTCTTGATGAGCCGAAACGCTGCTTCATGTTCCCCTGTAAGATTTCGATATTGCTTTCGAAGTTCTGCGCTACAATCGAGGAGCAATGCTCGCTTTGCTTCTGACGCATCACGTAAGCCCTGGTTGCAATTTTCGATCTCGTTATCGATTGGCCATACTTTATCCTCGTATGCCTCCCTGTGGGCCTGGAATTCCTCATCGGCTTTTTTCCTTGCCTTTTGGGCCTTGGCCATATTGTGAATGAGTTCAGGCTCCTTTTTCATGGTGATGCGAAGATTGTTGCGATGCTCCATGCGTTTGACGTCCTCATGAAGTTCGTCACTCGTTTTGCCGGCTCGATCAATAATCTGCTTTGCTTGCTGTGGATCTACTTCGGTTCCACTGGCGATCGCGGCTACCAATTCGCGGTAATCCAGCTTGATGCTCTTCGCCTCTTCGGATTCCAAGTTCTCGAGCTCTTTGAAAATACTACTCATTTCAATCCCTTTCTATTCCTGAAAAACAAATCAACCATTCCAATCGTTGGATGGCTCCTCCCAACGCATCTTTGCCGAGTCGAAACTCAAATTGATCTTTCCTTTCGGCCCTTGGCGGTTCTTTGCAAGTGCAAGCGTTACATGGCCTTCGCTTGCTTCACTCAAGAGCCATACCGCATCCGAATCGCGTTCAACCGAAGATGATTCCGCTAAGTGTTCCAAACTAGGCTCTTTCTGGCCGGCTCGATTGAGCTGAGCCAATGCAATTACTGGGATCTGGACGTCGATCGCCAAGTTCTTGAGCTCACCAATAACGTCTGAAACGTGCTCCCTTGTGTCCATGCGTCGATCATGCTTTGCAACTCGGCCGATATAGTCCACGATGAGCAAATCAATACTTGATCGAGCCGCAAACCTATGGGTGATCGAAACGATATCGTCAATGGTTGTTCGACTCGACAAAACGAATGAAACGTTGCAAAGATGACTTTGACCACGAACAGCCTCAGCCGCTTCGCGTAGCTCATTCAATGCAAAATCGTACTTGCGAAGCCTAGAAACGCTTATTCCGCTAATCCTCGCCAAGTATCGATGAGCAACTTGGCTATCTGCCATCTCCAACGATACCACCAAAGCCTTGAGCCCTTGCTTTGCGATCCGATATGCAACCTCCATCGAGAATGAGGTTTTTCCGAATCCCGTTGGGGCTGCAATGGTTGTGACTTCGCATCTCGAAAGGCCGCCGGCGATTCGATCGATTGCATCGAACCCAGTTTGAATACATGAGGACCGATCTTTTTGCTTATCCTCTATCAGGCGATTGATCTCATTCAAGACGATATGATCGGCCGGCTTAATGATTGCATCGTGAGCCGTACCTCCCAAAGCTCTTAGTTCTCGAATGTGCTTCGCTTGTAAATCATCTGCCTTAGAGGGTTCACGTTGAATTGCACTTAGAAATTCCGCTGCGAGCTGCGCGCGTCTCTCGTTATCGCGGGCTATGCGAATGGAACGAGCATAGTAAACGGCATTCGCTGGAAGTCCTTCGTTTGCCGCGCGTCCGACTTCAACACGAACCTGATGAGGATCGCATGCAATCGAGGCTTCACGGCATATTGAAATTAACTCGATTTCGATGTGTGATCTTCGGAGATGTAGGCACGCTTCGAAAATGGCCCTGAGTGTCCGATTTTCAAAATCGCTTGGAGACACAACTCCGATAACCTCGCCCAATAGGCTCGGATCTACAACCAAAGCCCCGATGAGCCCCCTTTCGAATTCCACGCTCATGGTTGGCTCCCATCGAGTAACTGCAGGGTATCAGAAGGCCGCGTCTTGGGGCGGGATGTGGATTCCTTGCTCCACTTCTCTTGATTTCGCGAAGAGGTCCTCGCGGCCGCTCGCCAATCTTTAATTGGATTTTTCCCAGAGACCCATCCAACGGATTCGTAGTGGTCAAATGAAGCCTCTGGATCTCCGAAGAGGCGATTTGATTCCCAGTAGGCTTTCCACTCTTCGATGGTTGGATATTTGCGCGCTCTATCTCTTATAGGTATAGGTTTAGGTATAGGTATAGGAAGTGAGCCGTTTCCCGTAACCTTCCTGTTCCGCTTCCCGTTCCCAAAACGACCTACAAAACCACTTTCCTTTTCCGTTTCCTGTTCCGTACTTGGAATAGGTTCAATGGGGTTGTCGTCGTAGTTTTCAACGTGAGGAGGGATCTTCGTTGAATAAACTCCGTCGCTTCGATCATTCTTCCGATCGTATTCCAGCCAGCCGGCTTCAACAGCCTTTCTACGAGCGTTATTGAGGGACTTGGGAGAATGGAATCCGAGGACCTCATTGAGCTGTGAATTCCAAAATCGCACCGGCCCTTGGTATTTCGCTGCGTCCTCCGTGTGAGCGATGTGAATGATCAGAAGCACTGCATCTTGGCCTATCGATTGTGCCGCGCAGCTTTTGAACAATAGCCGCGTGAGCTTGTGAGCGTAGTAGGGCTTCTTCATCACGGTGCGATTCTTCGAGGGATAGGCCTTCCTGTCGTCAATGCTTTACATACAACCCAAAGTCGATCCCGTTCGGATTGGGAGAGCTTGGAGCCATCTCTGGTCTCGTGATAGAGCCCGAGAGTTTCAAATTGCTCGCGTAGAGTGCCTGGCTCGCCACTGGCCGGCCGGCAATTCGTTTTCTGGCATTGGAAGAAGTAGCCGCTACGGTGATTTTTCCGTATCATTTAGAGACCTCATGTCAGGGGTAAAATCCTTTTGGGCCGCTTGGTTGTTCCCCAGGCGGCTCATTTCATTTACCGGGATCAGGACTCGCCGGCCTTGCTTGGAATGCTCAAGCCTTCCTTGAGTAATCATGCGATCCACGGTCCGAACGCCGAGGCCCGTTGCCTTGGCGAATTCTTTTCGGCTTACATATCGCTTGTTTGCTGCTCGAGCGATCTTGTCGGCAACCTTGTCGGCGATCATGCCGGCAAGGGCTTCTATTTGCTGTTCGGTCATTTGTTGGGCCTTATGATTCGATGGGCTGAATGCCTTCTGATTGCTTTGCAGTGATCTTGGCTAGATCGGTCATGGTTAGCTCAACCACAACTAGCGATCGAGTGCCGGCTTTTGTGAATGCGTTACCGAGATCCCGAGCCGCTTCAATGCGCGATGAATACGCATCGACCATGCGGCCGGCTCTTGTATCGACGATGAGAAACGTGTTTCGACTCATGCTAGATCGATGCCTCCTAATCCGTTGGCAAGAATCGTTTTGAGAATCCCTTCCGTGGCCTTCGCTGTTTTCTTGCTGGAATCGGCGATCTCCTTATCAATCGAGCTCGCTCCGATCTGCCCGAGGGCCGAGCTGGAAAACGTACCAACGGCCTCGCCTCGAGCTATTTGCCCCATGGCCATGCCTTGCATTTGCAAACCTTCAAACTTGAGATTGAAACCATTAGCAAGGCCAAGGGCCGCTTGATACTTTTGAACAGCATCGATATTCCCAGGGATGAGAGAGGAAGCATCGAGACCACCTGATAGGCTTTTCTTCATCTCCTCAATCCAAATATCCTGAAACTCTTGCCGTGCCTTGGCTCGATCCGTTGCCTTTTGATCGGGGGCAAATGCAGCCGCGTTTTGCATCGCCGCATCGATCGTGTAATTGCGATTCATATCTATGCCAAAGATCTTTCCGCCTTCCTGCTTCAAGATCCCTGCTTGCTCCATTCCTGAAAGCAAACCCTTGAGACCATCGAGCATCCCAGATAGGGCCGTGTTGGCATAAGCCATCGCCTGAGCCATAACTCGTTGAATCGTATGCCCAAGCTCCTCCCAAATCGCCATCATCGACACGGCCGTTTTAATGCCGATGGAGCCTACTTCCATTTGGGCCGATACCCATAGGAATTTCATCCAGTTTACCGCGACACCCCACACGGCTTGCATACCTGTGACCACAACATTCCAGGCGGCTTGCATTTCACCTGCCCCAATAGCGTTCACGATTGCGGTGAGTGCTTCTCCTATGTAGCCAAATACTTGGCCGGCGATCTGCCCCATGACCGCCAACGCGCCGGAAGCATGTAACAAATAACCTCCGATCCCCAAGACTGCCGCTGAGATCAGTACCGTCGGTGATAAGAGAACACCTGCGGCCGCTGCCGCTGCTCCAAGTCCAACGCCTAGCGCTGTGATCGCGGAGCCGGCAACCATTAGAAGAGCTCCAACTCCAGCAACTCCAAGAGCCACGGTTGCAATGGTCTCAACTAGCTTTTGGTTTTCTTTGATCCAAGCCGCGGTGAAATTTAGAGCATTGGTTAGAGCGGATACGATCTTGAGAATCACCGGAGCTGCGGCCGAGCCTGCATTGATGATGGAGGAGTAGAAAGCCGCACCAAGTTCTAGATAGGCTTTCTTAGCTGCCTCTGCTAGCTGCTGTTGTGCGATGAGATAACGGCCGAGAGCTTGAAGCTGATTCGGAGAAAGAGCCGCACCAGTAGCCATGGCATGAGCCTCAAACGCCTTGGCCGCTGCAAGAAATGGAGCCGAGAAAATGGCACCTGATGCCGCAAGCTTTTTGCCCATGGAGGTAATCGATTCCCCCCAACCCTTGAGCATATCACTCGCGGCTTGTAATCCTTTACGAAAAGGACCGAGCTCGGCAATAACCTCAACAGCTGCTTTACCGGCCTTGATATCGGCACTCGTAGCCATACTTCACCTCAATTCCGCCAACTCTTGGCTATAGGTTTTGCTGCTTCAATTGCTCTCGAAACTTTGGGCCGGCATCTTTGATCGATGCCCGATACTCTACGATCCTCGCGCATCACTTTCATTTGGTCACTTGGTAGGAAGCCGGCAAACGCTTCGATGGTCTTGCGAGCTCAGTGATCGCATCTCCACCCATGCCCGCGTCGATTTCTTCCACGCTCGCACCGGTGAGGTAAGCAATTGCATCGGCCACTGGAACGGGATCGGCAAGCCTTCCGAGCACCTGGCCGGCATCGGCAAGCCACTCAAGATCCGGCATCTTTCGCAATTGCCTTACCATGGTGTTGTTGATCGACTTGACCTGGAATTGTTTTCCGTTCTTGTCTTGATACATAACCATTACGAGTTCGCTCCTTCATCGTTAGGAATGGCCTTGGAGAGCTCCATGGCCTTAGAAACTTTGGACATGGCCGGCTCGAGCATCTTGCCGGCTTCATTGAATGGAGATGCAAGGGCCTTACCACCTGCTTCGAGCATTTGCCGCTCAATACCCAATGGGCTGGCCGGCTCTGAAGAGTACCGCTTTTGATACTCAGCTTGCTTACGCTTGATCGCTTCGATTCGAGATAGCGATTTCTTGATTACCAACAAATGCCGATTGATGGCATTGTTTCGAGAGATCTCTTCAGCGACCTCCCATGACTGTGGAAGATGTTCGATTGCCATAGCTCAGGCCTCCTTTTGGAAGCATCATTGCTGCTACAGCGCGGTTAGCCAATCAGATTCCTAATCTGACAAATCTGATTCAAATATAAATAAGATTAAGAGGCCTTTTTTTGTGGCTTCTTTCCTGCTTTGCCCTTTGGCAATGGAGTTCCGCCGATGTACATGCGGTATTTATTGATCCCTTTTTTCACCGGTCCTGGCCCCGAATAGACGGGCCACTTGGTCTCGCGAGAAAGCTCTTTTATGTGCCTTCCGATCTCGGAAAGGTTTTTTATTTCCTGTCGATCATATAACTCACTCGCGAATTTATCTCGCTGTAGTTCAAGATCCTTCTCATAGTATGGGTCATTGATTTCGTCATTCACTTGAACACTTATGCTTGGTTCTCGAGCGACTGACTTCTCTTTAGCAGCGTTTGATACGTTTGTCGTTGGTTTTTGTAACTCGCCGGTACCTTCGAATGGAGATGCAAAGATCTTGCCAGCCACCTCGAAAATTTGCCGCTGGATAGCAAGCGACCTTACAAACTCCGCAAGCCGCCTTTTCGAATCGCTTGATTCCGCGTGGATCTCTTCCAACGTTCGGAGAATCTGCTTCGCGCTCATAGCATGTCCTTTGCATTAGATGGGCCGCTCTGCGGGCTCACCGAAAAGGACAATCGGCAAGCCCGCATCGCGTTCGGTGGGGATCAGCCACCTACCCAAGTTCGATATCGCTGATGTTATGACACCAACGGCAACAATAGGCAACTAACGGCAATTCGTGGCGTTCAATGGGTCCTTCCGCATAAAATTTGCTTCTGACACCGATCCGGAAAGATCAGGAATTCTAATCGTCTTTCTTTCTTTCAATCGTCGAGCCCCGCATATGCGTTTTGACGCATCGCGTTCACTCTTTGACCTCTGAGCCGTTCGGGCCTCCGATCATGCGTCTTGGCGGATGCTCGAAGGCCACGGTTTCATAAGTTGTCACCTTCGTGCCGCAATTACGACACGCTCGCACTCGAGCGATTCTTCCGTTTTGTTTTCGCGTTGCCCATGCTCGAAGATCGCGACACCCGCAGTTTGGGCACTTTAGCCCCTGGCTTTGGCTCATGCATTCCTCCCTGCGATCGATATTCAGTGATTGGGCTCAATGGTGCCGTACCAGGGAGACCAAGACTCCTAACGCTCTTGATAGCATCGCAAACCTCATCGCGGGCGTTTTCGATGAGATTCTCCCGCATGATCTCGGCGAGCTGGGGGCTCATATCGAGATCCTCCGATTCCCAAGCCGCTGCCTCGAGCTTGTAGAGCCGAATTCTCCGAATCGCGGTATACACTTGCTCGGCAAGCCTTTGGGCCGTGGTATGCGCCAACGCTGCCGGCAATAGTTCGTCGTGAATGAAACGATGGCCGCCATGCGTCTCGATTTCGATGATGCAAATAGATTCTTTCATGGTTGAGATCTCCGCCCCGTAGCCTGAGCTTCCGTTCCCCCACGGGACCACGGAGCCAACGGAAGGCCCGACTACGAGCGTTGATGCTCAAAACAAATATCCAGGAGCCGGGAAACGGCCTCCTGGATCTCCTTGGAATCCTCGATTCCGTGGCGATCCAACAAATCACGGATTCCGTTGGCAATCTGGCCCACCAATTGGCCCACCGGTGGCAACTCGGACTTTTTCCCTTGAATTCCCTTGGTTTTCTGGGGTTGTGCTGGTCCAATATCGCCCATTTTTCTTTTTTCGCGATCTGAATCGCAGCAAATAATCGCTGATCTGCTTCCTTTCTGCTGGAAGCCTCTGCTTAATAACGTCGGTCGTTGAGATAGCCGTCGTACCGATAGCTTTGCCTTGACCAGCGCTTCTCCTCGTTCGCTCATTCTTTCCAAGCGACGAATTGTCACTTCTAGCGATTCTTGAAATCAACAGAATGGTGATTCTCCTCAAGCACGCAATAACTGCGAGGAGTTTCATGACGACTCCTTACATTTCAAGTTGTATTATGAGTTCGCGATCACCAATGGAAATGAACTACTTGGATCATAACGGTTGTCGTCTTGCCTATCGCCTTCAAGGTAATGGCCCACCTGTCGTGTTCATCCAAGGAACTGGGGTTCATGGAGATGGTTGGCTCCCACAAGTGGAAGAACTTCAAACTTCCTATACGTGTCTCACTTTTGATAATCGCGGTATGGCCAACAGCCAGCCTCATCAAGGTTCGCTCACTGTGCCGCAAATGGCGGACGACGTTCGAGCCCTCATGGACCACCTTGGCTGGGAAACAGCTCACGTCGTGGGACATTCACTTGGTGGGCTCATCGCTCAGTGCTTTGCGATCGAATGCCCCAAACGCGTCCGCAGCTTGTCTTTGCTATGTACGATTTCGCGAGGGAAAGATGCGGCCAGCCCAAGCTTGGGTATGATCTGGACGGGCCTTCGCACCATGATTGGAACGAAGCCCATGCGCCGTAAAGCCTTTTGCGAAATCGTCTTACCACCCAATCTCTGGTCGGAATGGAAAGAGTGGTCCCAACGCTTGGAGCCACTCTTCGGGCATGACCTCGCTACGCAGCCACCGATTGCGATGAAGCAACTCGGCGCCATGCAAAGGTACGATGCAACGCCTCAGCTACCATCGATTCGCCATCTCCCTACACTTTTGGTCGGATGCCGTTACGATCGCATCGCCACCCCCGCCATCATGGATCGCTTAGCAACCCATTTTCCTGATGGAAACTACGTCCGCATCGATCACGCGGCTCACGGTGTCCCTATTCAATGTGCTTCGGAGATCAACCAATTGCTCCGCGAGCATTGGGTGAACAATGATTGAAACGATGAGCCAAACAACCTGAATCAGAAACACCAGCCAAAGTAGGATGGTGTACCCGACTGCGTACCTCCAAACCCATTGCCACGTCGATTTTTGAGTGATGCGCCGACCATCAAAGATTCCTTGGCGTTGGTTCATGCAGGAACGTTTTGAAACAAAACCAAACCAGAGCGTTCCCCCCAAAATCAACAGATTTGAGAGGACAAAGATCAAACTAAACCCAACGACTCCTGCGAACTTCACAATCGCCAAAGTACAAGCGATCGTCGTCATCATGCAAAGGACATCGACGAGACTAAATTGGGGTATATCGACACGAAGGCTCTTGAGTGGCGGATTTTCGTTGGTCAACTTTATCCTCGCTTGGTTCCACAAACACCATTCTGCTCACTTATTTCCACGCTCCTTCGCGCTGGAGTCGCTCCAGTTCTTTCCCCGCTTCCACGCGAACCATAGAGGACTGGGAACGACGCGTTAAAGCCGACGCAATCGAATTGCTGGCCGTCCAAGCGATGGCGCGCACATCTTTGCTTTCATCTTCTCGCAACTTACGCAACTTGGGCAACGATTCATAGAGTCGCTCCAACGCATCGTCTGACCACGATGCAAAATTTCCAAGGGCGTTACATGCAAAATATCGAACTTGATCATCTTTGGAATTCAACGCTCGCTCGAACATAGGTATATGCAGACTTCGAATGGTCGTGGACGCGATCGGTTTCGAATCCACTCCCGTTCTGGTCCCTTCCAAAAGAATCACCACGGATCTGCGTACACTTGCCTCCTCGTCGGATAGCAATGTCCAAAGCGGTTCGTCGGCAGCCTTTCCACACGAGATCAAGGCGTGCATGTCCGCCTTCGCCACTTCTCGTTGACGCTTTCCTCTGGGACACGTATCTGCCCGATCTCCCGTTTCAATCTTCATGATGGCAGGATCAGTCATCCGATCGCGAATACTCTTAGCGAGCATCTTCGCGCGGGCAAGCGATTCGGCATCATCCGCCTTCAATCGATACGCATTCACAAACCCCACCGCCAACATTACCAACAACGGAATGAACCATCGGCGATGCATGGTGAACCTCACATTATTTTTGCGACAGGGATTCTTGTATGGCTTCATAAATCATACGGGAAGGGACAAGCTTTGAGAGCTTCGCGCCCGTAGCATCAAACACAACTCCAATATACATTCCTGCCACCGTAACTTTGGCAAAATCATCATCCGCAATAAAGGCTGGGCCTCCGCTAGACCCCTGCGCCACGGCCGGTGTCGAATAAAGCACAGGTTCCCTTCCCCAACGACTTTCTGCGGTTAACTCGGTAGATGCGAGGTTTCCACAAATGACCAGTGGAGATAAGGAATCAGAGACACCAAGTCCCAATGGAAATCCGCTGACCTCCAGTTTTGTCGTCCGAGGAGGTGCTTCCTTGAGAAAGCACGTCAGAGGAATCGCCAGCCCCCGAAGTTCTTTGACCTCGGGATTGGAGCTTTCCAATCTGGCAATTCCCAAGTCCGATGACTTGTATCGCGTCCAAGGATTACTTGCGGTGACAAACAGTGTCTCGAAAGAGATAGCCTTCATCTTGCCTTCCGAATCGCGATACAAAAGTCGCGTCTTCGAGTGCGTCTCATTGGCCGCATGATCGGCTGTTACGAGAAACAATTGATCCTCGCTCGATATCAAGAAGCCAGAGCAACTCTGCTGCGTTCCAGGTTTGTCTCGATTCTCTGAAAGAAGGCAAACGACTCGGTCCCATCTCTGCAATGCCGGTGGTTCAATGGCCAAGGCTTTCGGCAATGCTGAAAGGGTGAATAGGAACAGAAGAGTTTTGGCGACGTCCCAACGCATTTCGAGAATTCTCTTTTCCACTACTTTCAACTTTTCTTCGTCTTCATTTTTCTTAAGAAAAATGGATGGGAATATCACGTTCCTAAAGCGCCAACTCCGACGGGGGCAGATGTCCATGATTTCTCACAAGCGTTCCAACAACATTCTGAAATCGCTCTAAAACGCCTCCACCATGCTTCGTACGAGTGTACGCAATTCCCTAACATGATTCAAACTGCGGTTCTCTCGAACCGGCATTGTAGCTTCGGCAGTGGTATTGGTACCGACTGCGCTTTATTCTAGTGTTTGCTCGCCACCCTCTCATTCCCGCCTTCGAGATCTCTTGCCATGCGTGAAAACTCGTTTGTGATGATGCTTTTGCTCCATGCATTGATCGCGTTTAGCATGCTTCAAGGCAATATTTCGGGAGCTCAAGAGAACGCGGGATCGCAAGAGAAGGTCCGACCAAGTTTTACCGAAGAAAAACTGCGGCAAGCCATTCAAGCTGCCCTGGGACCACTCGAATATAGCGCTCGAGCGTCCTCGGAACAGAAGCAATGCTTCACATGCCATCATGGTGCCTTACCTGCCATCGCTCTCATGGATGCTCGTAAGCAGTCCTTCAAAGTGGGCCCAAATGCGGTCGCTCATCAAGTCCAGCATGCCAAGGCTCACTTAGAGCGAGGCAAAGAAACGTATCGCAAAAAGGAAGGACAAGGTGGAAAGGCTCTCACCGCTGGTTATGCCCTTTGGTTGCTTGCGGAAGCTAACGAACCTCCCTCAGAGATTACGGAACTCGTCGCTTCGTATTTGCTTACAGAAGATGAAAAACTGGGCAGGTGGCATCATATCAGCGGTCGCCCTCCCATGTCGGACAGCGATTTCTCCACCACGTACTTCGCGCTCGTATCCCTTCAAAAATATGGAAAATCTTCCGAACAAGAACAGTTTCAACAACGATTGGATCGCATTCTGCAATGGATCGATACAACGACGCCTCAAGATACCGAGGATCATGTGTTTCGGTTCATGCTTCTTCATGCACTTGAATACCCAAGCGAAATTCTGCGAAACGCCGCCCAAGACTTGCTGAACCAACAACAAAACGATGGTGGATGGTCGCAGACAAAGTCCATGACTAGCGATGCCTATGCAACCAGCACCGTCCTCTTTGCACTGCTTCGTTACGGTAATCTCGATTCCAAAGCGACACTCAACATCCAACGCGGAATCCACTACTTAATTCAAAGCCAACTCCCTGATGGAACATGGCATGTGGTCACGCGAGCCAAAGGATTTCAACCTTACTACGAATCAGGATTTCCTCACGGCAAGGACCAATTTCTATCCATCGGTGCTTCTTCATGGGCGGTGATGGCACTGACGGAATTTCTTTCGACATGGAAGCCGGATACGACCATTGCGTCAGATCAAGTACAGAGCTTCCGTCACTCGCAACCCATTCCCGTTCAAGGGGATCGCGATCATGGCACCGCAAAGCTCGACGAGCTTTGCTTCGAATTCCTTCAACGACATCACGTGCCGGGAATGGCCGTCGCACTCACCAAAGATAACCGACTCAGCGTGGCTCGTGGTTATGGATATGCCGATTTGGAAACTCGCACGCTTGTATCTCCAGACAGTCTGTTTCGCATTGCAAGTATTTCGAAACCCATCACTGCCATGGCGGTGATGAAGTTGATCGAAGAGAAAAAGCTGGAGCTCGACCAACCAGTCTCACAGATTCTCCATTGGGATCCGCTCCCAAACACTTCTTCGCAACACGTGGATCCTCGATGGAGTCAAGTCACCATTCGACAACTCTTGCAACACCGAGGCGGTTGGGATCGCCAAGCTTCTTTTGATCCCATGTTTCAAGCGCGAAGATTCGCCAAAGAGCATGGCTTCGCCTTACCGCTTCGCGCAGATGATTTCATTGCAGCCATGCGTCATCACAAACTGGATTTCGATCCTGGAAGCAAATATGCCTATAGTAACTTTGGATACAACCTGCTTGGGCGTGTGATCGAAGCGCGTTCTGGAATGCCCTACGAAACCTATGTCCGCGAACGGTTGCTGCTCCCCTTAGGATTGACCCGCATGCAGATTGGTCACACTCGCAAAGAAGATCGACTACCCGAAGAAGTATCCTACTACGATCCGGCCAAAGCCAAATCTATCTTTCCCACAGATGAAAACCGCGAAGCACCTGTTTGCTACGGCGGTTGGAGCATTGAATCGATGGATGCTCATGGCGGATGGCTGGCATCAGCAATCGATCTTGCCACTCTTGCCGTAGCCTTAGATGTTCCCGACCATTCCAAGATCTTATCTCCTGAAATGATCGCGACCATGTTCGAACGTCCCTCGCCTCTTACCGTTGATTCGAAGGAAGTCCGCGATGCCGATTCTCAAAAGAAATCGTCAGCCGTTTTCTATTCACTCGGCTGGAACAATCGGCAACTGCCATCGGGAAAAATGAACCATTGGCATGTCGGTTCCCTCCCGGGAACAACTACGATCGTGATCAAGCGTCACGATGGAATCAATATGATAGCCTTGATCAATAGCAGAATCAGTCTCGTCGAAAAAAGCACTCAAGAAACCGTATCCGCCGATGTCGATCGATTGTTACACCGTCTTGCAGATTCGATCGAAAATTGGCCCAACGGCAAGCAGTTGCTTTCCCTCAATCCGTAAGCCTCAAGAAGCAGTCGTCGGTTTGGGTTGTCGCTTGCGATGTGAACTAACGAAGAAGATCGCCACGCCCAGAATCGCAATCCAAATCGTGCATACGATCGATCCATCCGGTGGAAAATGATGGGTCGGCTCCATGGGGAAGAAGGCACTGATCGTGATTGGAGCGACGATACCGGTAAGAACTCCACTCATGGGAATGATCATGGCTGCCCTTTTCTGTACCGGGCATCCATGCAACCAAAGGGAAGACGCGAAAGGCAACACCATGATGGTACTACAGCCTATAAACAACAACGTCTCGGACACCATTGCCTGGGATGAGTCATCCGCGAAAGGAAGGCGAAATCGATGGATGAGGTAGGGGCTCATGTACAACGCAAAATAAGCCGCAATGGAACCGCAAAAGGCTCCGATCGCTAGAGCAATAAGATTGTGCCATGGCTTGAGCCCTCGACTGATCAGCAAGGCAGTGGCTCCAAAGCAGGTTCCCACCAGCGTCAAGTCAGCGAACGAATTCTTGCGATAGACTTCGTTTTGAGCATCAAAGTACTCTGCTATCAGCTCTTGCGAACTGAACATGGTTACCGACTTCAGCCGTTCGGGAATGTCATAGCGTATCGGCGGATACTGAAACAACAGCCACGCCCCAACAACTCCCACCAAAATCGCCACCAACCATCGCAAATGCGAAATCGAATGTGTGACCACTCGTTGGCTTGGCGCATCCATCGGGTTTTCCAAAGATTGCATCATCGCCGTTCCCTCCGCCTATCAATCATTCGACGTGATCGCTTCCACAAGTCTCGCTGACTTGGAGCTCGCGATGTTCTTCCATCATAAGTCTCCTTGGCACCGTGACCTTCGGGTCATTGTGCCCTCTCCCAAGCCAATGTAAATCAATTTTTGGCATTTCTTACGGAAATGGTATGATTCGGTGACGACGATTCTCCCTCCCAGCCTCGCGACAGGACTTTCCGTCATGCTCAACCGCTCTTTCCTTTCCCCCTATTCTGCCTCACTGTTTCTTTCCATCTGTGTTGGGCTTGCTTCACTCCAAGCACAAGAATCTTCCCAAAACCTCATCTCCCTCTGGCCACAAGCAGCTCCTGGTGAAACAACGCAAAATCCAGGCGAAGCACTACCGCGTCGCCCTGATGAAAACCCTCCTGCAACTCGAATTGGAAAGATTACTCAACCGCAGCTAGAGGTCTACGTTCCTGAATCCCCGTCGCGCAATGTTGCGGTACTCATCTGCCCCGGAGGAGGCTACAGCTACGTCGTTCGCGACAAAGAAGGAGAAGAACCAGCCCGTTGGCTCAACCAACAAGGCATCACAGCCTTTGTTTTGCGTTATCGAACCAAGGAACGAACCGACTCGGTAGAACAGCACTATCCGAAAGCACTACAGGATAGTCAACGAGCGCTCCAGTGGATTCGCTCGAACGCCCATCAATGGGGACTCAAACAACCTCGTATAGGCATTATGGGATTCTCAGCGGGAGGCCATTTAGCGACGCTCACCGAAGTTCAACAGAAACTAACTTATGAAGGATCCGATGACATTGCCAAGGCACCATTCGGAGTCGACTTTGCGATGTTGATCTACCCGGCCTATCTTTGGAATACCAAAGAGGAATCGCTGCTTCGCGAAGCGATGCCCCAGGCGAGCGCTCCGCCCACATTCATTGTCCACACCCATGACGACGGCCTAAGTTCGCTCGGCCCCATTTCGTTTTATGCTGAACTCAAGAAACGAAAAGTGCCCAGTGAGATCCATGTTTACCAAAACGGTGGACATGGCTATGGTATTCGCCCCGTGGAAGGAAGTTCCATCCATACGTGGATTGAGCCAGCAGAACGCTGGCTCAATCTCATCCTGAAATAATACGATCGAGATCGACTGTTACTTGGCAGTCAGCTCTTTTTCATATTTGACCGTCTTGGGATCAATCCCCTTGAATGGCAATACGTCGGGAAGAATGCGAACCGCCGTCGAGGTCTTCAACGGTTGAGTTCCACCGACATCGTAGGAGAGTTCTACAAATGCCGCGGTCCAACCTTCTTTGGGTGTTTCTACCTTGGCGGTGAAGGTCCCATCACCGTTGGCCTTCAAATCGCTATCCTTGAAGGCCGGGCCAATCTTCTCCAATCGGAAATCGCGAGCCTTCGGGTTGCTGGCTTGCCAGAGCGTCACTTTGGTTGGTTTCACATCCGACGAGACGCGAATCGATCCATCAGGAAGGAACTCCCAAGTGGGAACGGGACGCTTCTTGCCGCTGATAATGGTTTGATAGTAAGCAATGATGCTTTGCACGGCATCGCTATTTTTGAGCGAATGGTCGGCATTGGGAACGTAACGCAACAGCTTCTCGCCCTTGAGATCGTCGTAGTAAAACTGCGAAGAATCAGGACAGAAGAATTGATCACCGCTCGCATTGACGACAAATTTGGGCAGGGTCAATCGATCGATGTACGAATAAGGATCGACGACGGCGTACAGTTCCTTCATCCGAGGATGATCAAATCGCTGCAGAATCTGATGTTCATAGTAATTGCCAATCGCAGTCGCCCAGAAACCATACACTTGGCAATGGTGACGTAGGGACGCATCGCAATTTGCAACGTCGATCACGATGGGAACAATGGCTTCGATACGAGTATCGGTTGGCCCCGACATCCAGGTCGTCCATCCTCGTTTGCTTCCACCCGCGATCACAAATTTCTCGATCGAAAAGCGCCCGTCCGAAAACTTCATAGCCGCTTCTTGCATGCAGTCCATGGCGCGGATGACACTCTTGACCATCGGCAAGCGAGGCAACCAAGTTGGATCACCTGTTTCAAGATATTTGGCCCAAGCGTATCCAATCAGGTCATCTTCAACGCGAGGCTTTCCATCGTTATGAAAAATCAATGGTTGATTGGGAACCATTTTCAGTTCTGCAACCACGCTGCCAGTCTCTTTAGCCATGGCCATGGTAATGGCATCGGCTCCGGCGGGCGGCCCCTTATCGTTGCTGCCACCACCCACCATGATGAAGGCTTTGTTGGTCTTGATATCTTTCGGAGCCGTGGCAACCAACCAATGTTCCCAAACGACGCGATTAACATCCGCTTCGGTCCGCCATCCCTGCGATGTCAGCTTAATAATGTACGTCTTGAAGTCAGCTCCCTCGACCGTATTGACCAGTTCCCATTTGTAAGCTGGATCCGGCGCATGAACATATTCGTCAAGTGGAGTCAGTCGAACACCTTTAGGAGGTTCAGCCATCGATAGTGAAGAGGCTGCCAGTAAAGCTGGCAGAACAAGCAAGTTGATCCAACGCATACCTGTACCTTTGAAACGAGTGTCGGTCCAATCAGAACCCTGAGTATATTCCATTGGAGGTTCTTGGTAGAATCCCTTCCCAGAGGATTCTCATTTCACGAGATTTCAGTTCGAAATATCGCTTGATGGACTCACCCCTTTGGAGTGCGATCGAAACGAAAATGAGGCCTTCTCGCCGCAATTTTGCGTCGCGCTAAAATACTTGTTGCAACAAGCATTTGGATCTGTGCGATTCCGCTTCAAGGTCTGTTTGGGAAAGGGTACTTTGTGTCGTCAGGATGGCTGTGGGAAGAAGACTCTTCGATGGAGCCTTCACAGGACAAGAAGAATAAATCCACCGCAAAAAAGCTCGGTGCCGATGCTTCTCAAGCTCTTTCCGTCAGCCAACTCAATCAATGGATAAAGAATACGCTCGACCGAAACCTCTACCCGATCTGGTTAGAAGCCGAGCTAAGTGATTTGGCTCAGCCTTCGAGCGGACACCTTTACATGACCCTACGAGATGCGGAATCGCAAATTCGCGGCGTCATGTGGCGTTCCTCGGCGGCCAAGCTCCCATTCCGACTTCAAGATGGTTTGTCGGTGCATTGTTTTGGCACTCTCGATGTGTATGCACCGCGCGGTACTTACCAATTTGTCATTCAAAAAATGCAACCGAAGGGACTCGGCCCCCTCCAACTTGCCTTCCAGCAATTGCACGCCAAGCTAAGCCGCGAAGGCCTGTTCGCACCCGAACGCAAGAAACCATTACCGAGATTTCCGAAGAGGGTTGCCTTCGTCACGAGCCCAAGCGGTGCAGCCATCCACGATTTCCTCGAAGTTCTTCGCCGTCGCTGGAAAGGAATCGATGTCCTCATCATTCCTGCCAAGGTTCAAGGGGAAGGTGCAGCAGAAGAAATCGCGCGGGGCATTCATGTGGCAGCCCGCATTCGTCCGCTCTCGATCTGGTAGTGGTGGGGCGCGGCGGAGGCTCACTAGAAGACCTCTGGGCCTTCAATGAAGAAGTCGTCGTCCGTGCCGTAGCAGAATGCCCATTACCGACCGTGTCTGCAGTCGGCCATGAAATCGATGTAACCCTTTGCGATCTCGCTGCCGACGTTCGCGCCTTGACCCCAACCGAGGCTGCCGAACGGATCCTTCCCGATAGCGAAGAACTATTGGAGCTTCTCAACGAACCGGAAAACCACTTGCACCGAATTGCTCTGCACCAACTCCAGACCCTTCAACGTCGACTCTCTCAATTGACAACGCGTCCTGTGCTGGCTCGTCCAGAAAACCTGCGTCGACTTTCGCAGAGAATCGACGAACTGCAATTGCGACTTGATCGAAGTCTCGACCACAAGATCGAACTATCTCAACAAGCAATCGCCCGCTGGGCTCTGGCGCTCGAAGCGTTGAGCCCTCTGAAAGTCCTTCACCGAGGTTATTCGATGACACGGGATCCCGAGTCACAAAAGATCATCACGCAAGCCAAGCAAGTCCGGGCGCGGCGATCGGATGGAGACACTTTTCGAATTCGGCAGCATTCAAAGCATCGTCGAATCGATCGATCCTCAGTTTCGACTCGATGCCCCTCCAATCTCCAAGCCTTAGGCTTGAATCTCTTTGAGATCGGCTCGAATGGCCTGATAGCTGACATTGAACGCCAAGACTTTGGGATCAGGTTCCACACCCCATCGGCGACATGCTTCGCGATACAAATCGGGCCACCAGTTGCGATGTTCCGTGAGACCTTGTTCGCGGTATGCTTCCCAATGACTCAAGACTTTGCTCCAACATCGGTCTCCATAGTCCAACGCTTTCTGCAACGATTCGAATTTGGGCACGTACCAACGACGTCCAATCTGTGAATGTAATACTTCATCGGCCCAATCAAAGTCTTGAAACAATCCCGATAAGGCATCACCACTTTGCATTCCAATTTCCCACTCATACCGCTTGCCCGTCTTGGGCATGAGCCCTTGTTCGATGAAAAACAAGACACCATGTCGCTCGCGAGCCGTCAATTGCATATTCAGATTGCGCGACCAAGTAAAATTGATGGGAATCTGTTTCCAATCGATTCCAACCGATTCAAATCCGACTTCTCCCATCATGGCATGGCGAGCCTCATCCCATAATTGTCGAATCATCTCGCGATGAAACTCCCATGGTTCTTCATGACGCAATTCGTGAAGGATGGTAGCCATCATCTCCGGAACATCGAGTTCGCGAAGTCGCTTGTAATACATCATCAACGTCTTCGGTTGAAGTGGATACTTTTCATCGTAGAGAAATGCTTCCGGATTCACGCCCGCATTGAATCGATCCACAAAACGTTCATCGCGTTTGGGCTCCAATGCAATCACGAACGGTTTGAGCGAAGCCACCGGCTCGGGAAAAACCACACTTGTTTCAGAGTCTTTCTTTGACCTCTCCATGGCTTCTAACCAGCGTTCAAACCAACCACTCCAAGCTCCAAGCCACTCGAGATCGACTCCCGATTGGGCCGCATGCACCGCCGTCTGACCGAATCGATCGATCTCTTCTAATTCGGTCAAGATCCATTTGAGGATGCGAATTGTGGGAGCGTCTGCCAACGGATGGGCATCCTGTATGAGACGCTGGACATCGCGACGATAGAGTGGCAAGCACGATCCATAGAAGGCAATGACGAACGCTGCGGAATCGGTAAGGCACTCCAACTCGTTCATGAGGAGTTCAAGGCCAGCGTGAGGTACCTTGTCCAATCCCAAAGGAGGCTCGCGCATTTCAGAGACGCGCTGACGAATTAAGGTCGTATGTTCGGAAAACAGATAGGCATGATAGGAATAGGCCATCTTCAATTCATAGATGGGCTCGCCGGGAATGTGTGACGTTAAAGACTCCGCACTTCGCTTCAATAGAAAGTGCAATTCCTTTAACCGTTCAACACTTTCTTCGACACTCCATTCGGCTTGCATCGCACGATCCATCGAACACATTCCGGCCAATGATGGTAGATCATCCCACCAGTTTCCCGTGATATCGTTCATGCTGTCTTCTCCAATCGTGCGAGGGCCATGGTTACTGCTTGCCCATCATCGAGGAATGGTAAGCATCCGCCTGATTTTGACCAATCCTCGGCCAACGACGCGACTTACCAAGCTCTTTTGGATGGTGATCAGTGGAACCAATGTACTAAGGCGTTGTAGCGGAACGAGGATTCTTCATGAAGTAGACCGACCATCCTCGGCTCCACCGAGGAAATCGAGTACTCCATCGCCATCCCAATCCACCACAGAGGGACTCACGTCGTGGCTCTCAATATTTTGCTTGGCAAGCGATCCGACGCGTTCCAAACGATACCTTCCATCTTCCATGGGTGTTCCACGAAAGAAATCGGCATTGGTCGAATTCAACAAGAGATCCCAATGTCCGTCACCATCCCACCGGTAATGCAGAGCTTGCGACGACCACTCCCGCCAGCTTCTTTGGGGTTGGTCGTAGTGGTTGCCATCACCATCGATAAATCGACGTTGCGGCGGTTGAAGTTGCAGGTCGCCTTGCCGTACCCGCTCGAGCAATACGAGGTAGTTCTTCTTGATCGAGCATGATGAGATCCATCAAGCCATCTTTTTGAAAATCAAAAACAACCGGAGTTGTCCGCCATTGCGTCACCCAATCGGTCGGCCCCGGTTTCCACCATGCCCATCGTGGCTTGGGTGGCTCTTGGCCTTTCCAATCGACCTGTACTTTCTTCGGTGCTTCAAACATAGGTTGGCTCGCTGTTCCAACATTGGCGTAGCCATTCCATTACCAAGCCCCAAATGGAATTGAAAACGATATCCAATAAGCTATCCCCTGTCCCAATCAGAGACTTGCAACGTCGTATAACCCCATTTTGCCTCTGCTGGCCCTTGAACACTTCCTGTTTCGGTTGCCATGATGCGGAACGGTTTTCCATCGACTTCGATCTTCTTGGGGTGAGCCCATTTCGGTTCTGCGACTTTGGGGCCGCCAGGACTTCAAACCACTCGATGTATCCGTACGGTATTCCCTGAGACAATGTCGAAGTCTTGATCGCTGTCCCAATCGACTGCATAAGGTGTTGCTAAGGCTCCACACTTGAGGGTCTCGCTTCTTGTTGGAAGTAGTGAGGCTGCAAGAAACAGGCATAACACCTTGCTTCTTCGAACGATCGGGAGTGACGTTTTCAACGAGAGCCACGCGACCGTCTTCATCGCCAACCACCAGATCCATGTCACCATCTTGGTCCCAATCGAAGGCGATGGGTACGATCATTTGAAGATCCATCGCAAGTCGCGATTGGTCGTTCGCACGCACCTGCTTGCCAGGCGCATATTTTGGAACCTCACGAGTCCCCGTGTTTTCAAAATAGGTGAATCCATCCAGAAACTCGCCACAGAGTAAATCGAGATCTCCATCACCATCGAAGTCCGCGAAGTTTGGGGAAGGACACCCATACACATCGACTACTTTCTTACCGGCGACGAGCTTTTGTGGAGGATCGTAAACGGGCTCTTCATTGGTACCGCGATTGATATGTACTAGAACAAAACCATGGAGCGGTCCATTCAGCCACTTACCGTTTTCATCGCGGGCATCATCCCATCCGTAATAGCTCCAATCTTCGATTCCCGTGATCAGATCAAGGTCGGTATCGCCATCAAAATCAATCAATCGCCATTGGTTGTGGCGAACCTTCGGGCCTTTGGTCTGGGGGCCTTCTGCCTTGTAAAAACCAGCGGACAGTCGCGGCGGCTTCTTGACGTCGGTTCCCTTGGTCAAAACTCAGGATAGGCCAATCCAGGCGATAGGAACTCGGTCGCAAAAGTGATAACTTGGCATCACATAGTGCACAGTACGGCTGAGCTTTCGGCCGGGTTTGAACACTGGAAACTTGTTTCGTTTTGTGGTCCCAGTCGTATTCTCGAACAACCATATTCCATTCGATGGTTTATCGGGACATGAAACAATGAGATCAAAATCTCCATCGCCGTCCGCATCGCAAGGACATGGCCATGCCCACAGTCCCACCCCGAGATCCACAACCAAGCCTGGATGGTTGTAAGCTACCTTTCTTAGCTCTGGCGATTGCTCCTGAGCACTGGCAACCTGCGCGGTGCAAAGTGCTAATGCAATGCATCCCAATAGACAACAACCATACATCATGAATGGATACCGCGACATGATACTCCAAGACATGACGTATCGTTGCATGCACATGACTCAAGGTCTCCTACTAGCCATTACCGCAAGCAGACTCAAGGGTCCCTAGACCCATGAACGGGATTCCTCAAGAACGAGGCGATCCCATGGAAATGGGGCTGGCCACCAGTGAAGCGATTTTTTCCGGATCCAAACGGCTGGCTGCAAATCCAAGGGTCGCTGGCTGCGCAACGATTTTTACTTCGGGCAATGTCGCTTGCAACGCAGTTACTCGTTCCTCAGGTAATGTTCCTGCAATATACAGAAACCGCAAACCATTCAAATCGGTGAACATCTCGAAGCAAGAATCGTCAATCGAACCGTTGGACACATCGATCAATTCAAGCGAAGGATACCACTGCAAAATCTCTAGGACTTCTTCCGAAAGGGTCTCGCCAGGAATCAACAGGATTCGAGTCGCCAATCGCCGTGCGCGTCCGAGCTCTTTCAAAAAACGAAGCAATGGTTTCTGTCGATCGTAAGCGAGAATTTCAATCTTTTGCACAGGGGCAAACCATGTTCTCCCCTGACTCTCAAGTACGGTCAGCGGAACAATAACCTGACCTCTCTTTTGAAAGAGCGCAATCAGCAAGAGGATTCCGCCCATGAGCATGGTAACCATGCCTGCCTTTTGAAGGCCCAATCCGAACTCTGCCGTGGGCCCTTGAAAAGCGTTGTAAAGAATATTGCCTACAAGAGTGACGAACGTTCCTCCCCCCGCCAAACAAACTGCCACGAGGGTAGCAACGGACATTCGAACCCAAAGCAACTTCCACTGCATGAATGGCTAGTCTCCCGTAGCCAACTTGCGAAGAACCGTCGGCAGAATTCCACCGTTGCGATAGTAGTCGATTTCAACCGGTGTATCGATCCGAACCAACGCCGAAAACTCGGTGACTTTGCCGCTTGGATGGGTCGCCTTCACTTGAATCGTGCTTCGCGGTTGCAACTGATCATCCAGCCCAATGAGGTCGAATGTCTCTTCACCGGTGAGCCCCAACGCTTGTGCCGATTCCCCTTGCTGGAATTGCAATGGAAGAACTCCCATGCCAACCAAGTTACTGCGGTGAATCCGTTCGTAACTCACAGCAATAACGGCCCGAATACCCAACAACAACGTTCCTTTGGCAGCCCAGTCACGACTGCTTCCGGTTCCATACTCAGCTCCAGCCAAGACGATCAATGGTGTCTTATCGGACTTGTACTTCATCGAAGCATCATAGATGCTCATCACTTCCCCAGAGGGCAGATACTTCGTCACGCCACCTTCGATTCCAGGAGTAAGTTGGTTGCGAATTCGAATGTTGGCAAACGTACCCCGAACCATGATTCGGTCGTTGCCACGACGTGCACCATAGCTGTTGAAGTCTCTTGCGGTCACGCCATTCTCGAGCAAGTATCGACCCGCTGGCGAGTCTTTAGCGATGGATCCCGCTGGCGAAATGTGGTCCGTTGTTACCGAATCGCCTAGAAAAGCCAAAACGCGAGCACCAGTCAGAGGCTGAATCGTTCCACATGCCGTCTGAATCTGCTCGAGGAATGGTGGACGCTGAATGTATGTGCTCGCTCCATCCCATTGATAGAGTTCGCCCGGCGTAATTGGAATGGCATTCCACGCCTCGTTCGATGTGAAGGCACTGCTGTACTGATGGCTGAACATCTCTGGCAAGACGTTCGATTCTACCGTTTGATTGATCTCTTCATGCGTTGGCCAAATGTCCCGCAAGAACACGTCTTTGCCGTCGCCGTCTTGTCCGATTGGTTCGGTTTCAAAATCGATATCCACCGTCCCTGCAATGGCATAAGCCACGACCAAGGGAGGACTTGCCAAGTAGTTGGCTCGCGTTAGTGGATTGACGCGTCCTTCGAAATTGCGGTTTCCACTGAGCACCGCCGTTGCCACCAAGTTGCCGCTGGTAATGGCTGCAGCCACGGCCTCTGGCAATGGACCACTGTTTCCAATACAGGTCGTGCATCCATAACCGACCACATGGAAACCAAGCTGAGCCAAAGGTTCGAGCGTACCGGCTTTGGTCAAATAGTCGGTGACAACACGCGATCCAGGAGCCAAACTCGTTTTGACATACGACTGAACCTTGAGGCCGCGAGCTACCGCTTTCTTGGCCAACAAGCCTGCGCCCAACATAACCGATGGGTTGCTGGTGTTGGTGCAACTCGTGATGGCTGCAATCACCACGGCGCCGTGATGAATGTCGGTCTTCTTACCATCCTGCTGAACGGTACCTGTTGCTTGAAGCTGCGCATCAGCGATCCCAAATCCGCGTTCTGCAATCGGGGCTTTGAGCGCTGTCGAAAATGAACTCTTGACCTTCTTCAACGGAACGCGATCCTGAGGACGCTTAGGACCTGCCAAAGCAGGTTCGACCGAGGCCAAATCAAGCTTCAAATGTTTGGTGTATTGCAGAGGCGTTTGCCCATCGACGCGGAACAGCCCTTGCTCTTTGCAATAGGTTTCTACCAATTGCACCAAGGAGGCATCGCGTCCGGTTCGTCGGAGAAACACAAGGGTCTCATCGTCGACCGGGAAGAAGCCCATCGTCGCACCATACTCCGGTGCCATATTGGCGATCGTCGCGCGGTCAGCCAACGACATTCGCGAAACACCATCTCCGAAGAACTCAACGAACTTGTTGACAACGCCTTCTTTGCGCAACACTTCTGTTACCCGCAAGACCAAGTCGGTCGCGGTTGCACCTGGAGCGAGCTCGCCCGTTAATTCCATTCCAACCACTTCAGGCATCAGCATATACAAAGGCTGGCCCAGCATATTGGCTTCCGCCTCAATACCACCTACACCCCATCCCAAAACGCCAAGACCATTGATCATCGTGGTATGCGAATCGGTTCCCACCAACGTATCAGGAAACGCAACATCACCGAGGTGATCTTTTCCTGTGAACACGACCTTGGCGAGATATTCCAGGTTCACTTGGTGCACGATACCGGTATTGGGAGGCACTACGCGGAAGTTATCGAAGGCCTGTTGCCCCCAACGCAAGAATTCATAGCGTTCCTTGTTGCGTTCGAACTCCACTTGCACGTTTTGCGTCAACGAGTCTTTCGTTCCGAAGAAGTCAACTTGTACCGAGTGGTCCACGACCAAGTCCACGGGAATCAAAGGATTGATCTTGTTGGGATCACCACCCAATGACTTCATGCCGTCACGCATTGCGGCCAAATCAACTACTGCTGGTACGCCCGTGAAGTCTTGAAGAATCACGCGAGCAGGCTTGAACGGAACTTCTAGCGGAGCAGGATTAGGAGCGTTCCAGCTGGCGAGGTTCTTCACGTCGTCGACGGTCACCTGGTACCCATCACAATTTCGAAGCACCGCTTCCAACAGGACGCGTATCGAAAAAGGAAGCTTAGAGATTTTGGCAATCCCCTGATCCTCGAGTCGACTGAGGCGGTAGATGCCAAGTTTGCCTGAAGGAAGAGAGAGAACGTCGCGTGCCCCAAACGGATCCGTCAATCGCGTGCCTGCAGCCATAATGTCAATGTTCAAATGAGGATAGAAAAACTGATGTAGCCCCGCATTGTAACCACCGAAAGCCACTCTGTCTCCCTCCCGATTGAAATGGAAAACGGGCAATCTGGGAGGGTTTTGCCGGTTTTTCCGAATCTTCTTAGGATTCCGTGTCTAACGGTTCGATCAACCTTCTGGTCAAAAGGGAATTGTGCATTTCCACGCCAGGAGCCGGTAAATGAGGAAGATGACTCGATTGGGCTACGCCAAGGTTCAAGGCCTTGCATTTACGATTGCCATGGCGATGGCCTCCCAAGGATGGGCTCAGTCCGCCCACTGTGACTCCTGCGATGGGTGGGCTACATCCACGAAAAATCCCCACTGTTCGAGTTGCAGCAGCTGTGGCCATCGCGCCCCAACGCTACTAGATCGAATGCTCACCCGCTTGGATCGCGCTGGGAATGCCTTCGAAAAAAGCGTCGACTCGTTGATCCCCAAGATTCCGTGTCAAAAATGCAAGCAACCTTCCGCACACTGCGACCAACCGACTTGCGGTTGCGAACCAACCTGCGGCGTCGAACCATCCTGTGGTGTGGAATCCAAACCTCGCACCAGCCCGACCTGTGGCGTGGAAATTTCGATCCGTTATGAACCTGCTTGTGGAGCAGAACCTACCTGCGCTGCAGAGCCAACTTGCGCGGCCCCTGTCATGCGCAGCGAACCTAAAACCAAGCCCGCACCTGCTGCATCTTCAACACCTTCTGCAACAGCTCGCACCGCCCCATCATCGATTCCACAACCTCCTCCGGCGATGGTCACGAAGTCTCCAGCTAAGCCATCCCCGATGGCCAAAACGATGAAGACACCGTCGACTCAACCATCCAACAGCAAACCATCACCTCTGCCACCGATCGAAAAGAAATCGATTCCAACCAGCGCACCTCGATCCACCACTCCGCCTTCCATTCCTGTGCCTCCAGCTCCCGAGACACCTGAAGATTGGCAACACGACCCCTTCCAAGATGACACGCGTTCCAATCGCCCCATCAATCGCTACAAAATGGAAGGCATCCCTACGCATGACCTGAAGAAGTTCACGCACGCGTTCGATCCTCAAGCCTTCATTCGCAAGCAAAAGGAACGGGAAGCGGATCTCTCGATCGCGCAGACAACTCCCGCACAACCACAAACGCGTAGCCTGCGAGACCAAGCGCATACCTCTACCGAGAATGAAAACTCGGTCAAGTTGCACATTGGATCACCCGACTCGAACGTCTCCCAAGCCTCGTCGATTATCACGGTCGCAACCTTCGATGCGACGCAACGCGTTTCTAATTCGATTCGCCGAAGCCTTTCCGACGAATCCACAACGCTTCCCTCCGCCATCACCACGGCAGATCTCGTGGAAGAAGCGGACGATGAGCCTCCTACATCTGAGGAATCCGCTTCGCATTCTCATGATTCCACCATGGCGTCGCTCAAAAAAGCGACCAAGAAATTCTTGCTGCTGGATATCCCCAAGAGCCGCTAAATCTCTTGAGAGGGTTTTCACCATAGATGAAATCCGATTCGCGATAAACACTTCGTGAATTTTCATTCGCGAAATTCATATCGCTATAAAACATACCGGGAGCCGAATCCTCAGCGATTCGACTCCCGCGTGCATTTTTCCACCATTCAAAGCTCTTATCTTGAGTCGCTTCACTCTTTCGTAGCTTCGGCGGGACGCTTGACGTTATCGTCAGGCATTCGATCCACGAGCAGTAAGAAGGGATCCACCCCGACCTTATCAGGAAGAGCATCCACTTCAAACTCGTGGTGCGATCTTTCTTGATCAATGAAGACTCGCTTGCGATACAGTGTCGCACCATACTTCTTCTTCGGTTCGGGCTTTGCAAAAGCACCGATCTCAATCCAATCCTGAAGAGGAGCGTCACTCTCCACACCTTTCTCGCCAGCCTTGTATTTGTGGCACTCAATGTCGAGAGAAACGATATATTTGTCACCCTTCTTTTTGTAGCTGGCCTCGATAACCCGATTGCCATAGATCGTAATGTCCTCGAAAAGATCCTTGAGCATCGGATGCAGTTCTTCAGGCATGTGCTTCTTCAACGCCTTCACATAGTCATAGGCGTTTGGATACGGTGGCTCGCGATAACCAAAATCATCGATCAACGATTTGAACGCCGCATTGAGCCGCTCCTCGCCGACCATTTCTTTAAGATAGTAAAGCACCACACTTCCTTTGTTGTAATGGACGTACCCTTGATCTGGTTCAACGTGCAACAACGGCTTCTCTTCTCGCGATGACTTGCCTCGCGCTTTGAGGTAACGATCCATCTCGTACTTGAGGAACTTCCGCATCATGTCTCTACCATATTCTTTCTCCATGACCATCAAAGCGGAATACTGAGCCATCGTTTCCGACAACAGAGTTGCCCCTTGCATTTTGGCTCCAATGATTTGGTGAGCCCACCACTGGTGTGCCATCTCGTGAGCGACCACATAGAAAACCATGTCGATATCTTCTGGGTCGGTCAAATTGGCAATGAATCCGATACTCTCCGAGTAAGGCATCGTTCCAGGAAACGCTTGTGCGAAAGAGGCAACGCGAGGAAACTCGATGATGCGAGCCTGCTTATGTCGGTAGGGCCCAAAATGTGTGGAACAATACTCCAACGATTGACGCATCGAACGCATCATATTGGGAACATTCCATGCATGCTCTTTGAGATAGTAAACCTCCAAATCAACGTCGTTCCACTTTTCCCTGGCAACTTCATAACGAGCCGAAATGAAGGAATAGAAGTTAAGAGACGGATGATCGACGCGATATTGGTAGTAATTGCGTCCATTCTTCGTCCAGTTGTTGACCAGCGATCCAGGTGCCACGGCAATCTGATCGGCCGAGGTACTAACGATCGTTTCGATCTCCACCCAATTCGATGCGTTCGCGATATAGTGGCGCTGACAAGGAACACCCTTTTCTTCGGTCAATTCCGGATACTCTCGAATGGGAAGTCCCAAATTCCTTCGCCGATCCTGGTTTTGAACTTCGCGGTTGGAATCATAACCAAGGGATGGGGCGATTCCGTTATTGAAGAATGTCCCATTCGGCATGATGCTCGGATTCGAAAGATTGTTTTCGATGCCACGCGTTTTCGAAGCAACGCGGAACTTCATCTGCACCGAAGCTTTCGGCTCCAGGGGACGATCCCAACGATACACACGATATCCGAGTCGATTGTCGCGGGACTCTTCGTGAGCTCCTTCGAGCTCTATCTCGTTCTCATAGTCCTCATCCACATTGATGAAGAGAGACGCTATGGGGACATCGGATTGATTCACTAATGTTTGCGTCCCTCGCATCTCTAGATTGCGAGTCTCTGGGAATATGTCGATTTCATACAATACTTTGGTGATGGTAGGCAGTGTCGCGCCATCACTCTCGCGAAACTGGTTCTCATAATCAACTTGCCTTCGTTCGATCACGCGTGTTCCCAGAATTCTGTTGAGCCCATGCGTGTTGTAGGCTAAATAGGCACCAAGACCAATCCAAGCCATAACCGCCACACCTAGAATCAACTTGGCGGATGGGGATGGTCGTAACAACCGATCTTGGATGCGCATCCAGAGTGGTGCGGCCACTCCGCGATGCATCACATGCACCGTGATCCATCCCAAGATCACACAGACGATGATCCAATACGTGGCGAAGCCCAAGAGTCCTGCCGCATACGGCTGAAAGCCATAGAAGTCGGAGTATGTGTAGGATGGCAACCGCCCAAACTTCACCAATAGGGTCTCCACACGGAACACGTTCCAGACGAAGGCATTCACGATCAAGAAAGCGACGAAGCCAAAGTAGCCGATGTATTTATTTGGCGCTAGCGAGTGAATCAGAATCGCCACGACAGCTAGAAAAGCCATCCGCAACAGATCGACCCCCAATAGTTCTTTGAAATAGACGCTCCATTGAAGACGGTCGTAATGCGAAGCCAACTGAGACGTAACGCCGATCGCAATTCCCATGGCCAAGATCGAACCGATGATCAAGAGTAGCGAAACCAATCGGCTCAGGTATTGTGGCCAATTCCGTTGAGGCAAGGCGCCGAGAATCTCATGGAATCGCGCATCGCGATCTCGCCACACCAAGACACCTCCAAAGAAGGTGATGATGGCAACCAAAAACGCAAGCAAGCTTCCACGAATCGCTTCCACCTGATGATAGGTCACTGGAAACGTGGAAAGCCCATACATTTGATTCGCATTGAACCATACGCTTGGAATCATGTTGATCAAACTGAATACTAACAGTACGACAAAAACCGTGCTGCGAATCACTCCGCGAAAATCGTTGCGAAGATGCGCAAACCATTCGCTCAAACCATATCGCCATTCTGGATAGACCGTTGGAACGATAGGCTTCCAAGCAGGCATGGCCTTTGCATCACGCTCATCCACAACCTTCGCTTTTCGCCTGCTAACGCGTTCACTAAAGGAAAACCGCCAAGTGGCCAAGGCGACCAAGGTGGCCGAAACGCAAAGCCAGATCAATCGATTCTGAAGCATCAATCCAGTGAAGCCAACGGTAAGCGTATTCTTCTCTTCAACGGTCCAATACTTCGTCATGACCGAGAATGCACCCATTCCAAACGGTTCTAGAATCGCTCCAATCGATTCATTTTCCAATTGCTCCAAATAGATGGAGCCTATGGCGTAAGCGACTAGAAATAACAGCGATCCGATAAAGGCATACAGCGTGCTTCGCGTCCATACCGAGATGGAAAAGACGACGGAGCCATAGAGCAACACGTTGGGTAGTGCGATGACTAAAATGCTCATCGCATGAGCGTAGAGGTTTGTGGATCCCCAACGAACGGGATCGTTGTATGGATTGACCCCAGCAATCAGAATGCCCAACGAGATGCCCAACAAAGGAAAGAGGGCTGCCAAACTGCTTCCGATGAAACGCCCTAAGAGGAACGATGTCTTGGGAAGAGGATTGGTAAAGAGTATTTCGTGGAACTTACAAACGAAATCGCGCGAGGCAGCGGAGTCGACAAAGGCTGTGACCATCAATCCAGCCAATATGCCACCCACACCGTAATACATTTGGATCACATAAGGCGCATTCCGATAGGTATTTCCAATAGCTTGCCCAACCGTAACCTGATCCGAAATCGCCGCGGCGGCAAACATGGCCGTCAGGATCGCGAAGAAGATGTAGACCATCCATCCTCGAAACCAATATCGAAGCTCGAAGCGTATGAATTCCCAAATCATGCTGCCACCTCTGCCAAATTGGCGAAGAAGACATCTTCGAGATCAGGTGCCACTGCTTGGAAACCGTTCCCTGGATCCGTTTCGCTGAGCACGTGTATCAAAGGCCTTCCCGCAACAAGCTTTGTAGAGATGAGTTGGAACTTGCCTTTTAGTTCTTCAAGCTCTCCCTTCGACACCGACTTCTGCCAAACCTTTCCTTGAAGCCCCACTTCGGCTTTCTCGGGCTCGCCAAAGTAACGAAGCCGCCCTTGATGGATGATGGCCATGTTGGTGCAAAGCTCTTTGACATCTTGCACGATATGGGTCGACAGAATGACGATGACGTTTCGCCAACCTCGGCAAGCAGGTTATAGAAGCGATTGCGTTCTCCTGGATCGGGACCTGCCGTAGGTTCATCAACGATGAGCAATTGAGGATCTCCCAACAAAGCCTGCGCGATACCAAATCGCTGACGCATCCCCCCTGAGTAACTTGCCACCGCTTTGCGTCGATGATCCCAAAGGTTGACTCGAGCCAACAATCCTTCGACGATAACCTTGCGTTCCCCGCTATGGAGAATACCCTTGAGAATCGCCAAATGATTGAGTAACTCCAAGGCGCTGGTCCGCGGAAAAACGCCAAACTCCTGTGGCAAGTAGCCAAGTTTCTTGCGAAGTTCATGCTTGTTGGCAAGAACGTCTAAATCGCCGAGCCGAATGGACCCTGAATCAGCATCCTGCAAGGTTGCGATCGTCCGCATGAGCGTTGATTTGCCAGCGCCATTGGGGCCCAGCAAACCAAACATCCCCTTAGGGATGGTCATAGAGATGCGATCCAACGCTTGAACACCGTTGGCATAACATTTGGACAGATCTTGAATGACGAGTTCCATCAGGGCCTCTAGAATTTTGAAAGCAGACCTTCCTGAGAAGGATGGGCAACGACGAGCATTTGAGAAGACCAAGGCAACCATTTTGCCCTTGGCATTTCCTCTGTTCGGTGTTTTTTACACAATCTTGGATTCTTTTCACAATCGCGAAACAGCGTTGCGAAAATAGAGTGCCCCAAGAATCTCAGCAAATCGAACTTTTGACGAACCGTGGTGTCTCACGATAGGTAGAAGAGAGACATGGCCTGGGGGTCTTCCCTCTGCGACAAGTGTTGGCAATGATAAGGAAACTTACCCCGCAGTTGGAAGGAGAATGTTCTTGGCGACCTCTGCGTCATCGGAACTGCAGAATCGAGTTCCTTCAAGTATTGATGCCACGGAGATAACCCTGGATGCAGAAGGGTTATTGGTGGATTTTCGCGAACTTCCCGCCAAAGGCGGAGAAGCCACTCCCAAACGACACGTTGAAATCATCGACGACGCTGGGAGTGATACCTCGGAAACGTTGCGGTTATTGCGGACGCGATTGACTGCGGTAACTCTGGCTTTGGCCATTGGCTTCTTTATCTTTTCGATCTGGTTGACATTGGGCTCGATTTTTTCGGTGGTCCCCATGACGGCCCCTTGGCTGGTGGCTCAGTTTTTGGTGACGGTCGTATTGTTTGGGGCATGGTTTTGGCTGCATCGAACACCCGATCTTTCCGCTCCATGCGGTCGCAGCATCGAGATACTGATATTCGCCGTTCCTGCCATCTATTTCTCCGCCCTGACGGCCAAACAATTTATCGAGAGTGCAACTCTGGGCCATGTATCGCCGGTATCGCTGCACGGCTGGATGATCCTCATCTTTGCCCACGCTATCTTCATCCCCAACCCATGGCGGCGAGCCGCGACGGTATCGCTAACCATCGCATCCCTCCCCATCTTAACTGCGGTCGTCACATCGTTAGTGCATCTCAAGGTACAAGATGAGCTTTTGCATCATCCGTCATGGTTCATCGATATGATTCTTGGTCTCGCGGCGACCTGTACTGTCGCGATCATCGGCGTTCGAACGATTTTGTCGATGCGAGCCGAAGTGCTAGAAGCCAAACAGATGGGACGTTACAAGCTTCGCGAGAAAATTGGTGCCGGTGGAATGGGTGAAGTGTATCTCGCCGAACATCAGATGCTGAAGCGTCCTTGCGCCATCAAGATCATTCGCCCCGAACGCGCCGGCGATCCCAAAACGATGGCTCGCTTTGAACGTGAAGTACAAGCTACCGCCAAGCTCAGCCATTGGAATAGCGTCTACATCTACGACTATGGAAATACTTCCGATGGCACCCTGTACTATGTCATGGAATATCTTCCCGGTCTTACCTTACAAGAGTTGGTTTCGAAAGTCGGCCCCCTCCCGCCGGGACGCACGATCTTTTTATTACGCCAAATCTGTTCAGCGCTGCGCGAAGCGCATGCACTGCAATTGCTCCATCGCGATGTCAAGCCAGCCAATCTATTCGTATCCGAACGGGGAGGTCGATTCGACGTTATCAAGTTGCTCGACTTCGGACTCGTCAAGCCGATTCAAGTCGTCACCGATCTTGATCTGACGCAGCAGGGAGGATTGACAGGTTCGCCTTTATACATGTCACCTGAACAGGCGCTTGGAGAAGAGGTGATCGATCAGCGGTCTGATATCTATTCGTTGGGTGCGGTAGCCTACTTCATGTTGACCGGCAATCCGCCTTTCCCCAAAGGGCAAGGCTTGCGCGTCATTTTGCAGCATGTGCATGAACCTCCACCACCGATGGTAAATTCGATGGATTCGCGAGCAACCTGGGCCATCCCCGAAGATCTCGAGGCAATCGTCATGCGATGCTTAGCCAAGAAACCGACGGACCGATTTCCGAATGTGGAGGAATTGGATGCGGCTCTTGCTTCTTGCATCAACAAACGCGATTGGAATTCTTCCAAGGCGGAGGCTTGGTGGAAGCATCATTGCCCCAAGCTTCGCGACCCCAATCGCCCCGCAAGTTTTCCTTGTAGCGAATCCTTCCGTCAATCAACCTGCTAATTCCAACTGGCGTTAGTGAGGGTCAAGGCATTTCAAACCCGAAACGTCAGCAAGGGACCGCATATTTCACATCCCACGCGTCCGTTTTGAGGTTGCGCATTTGATAGTTACCACAACCCGACGCCTCAGCGAGGGACTGACTTTTGCAGTATTTTTGGCTTGTTCGAAACATGCCTTGCTAACACTTTGTGACATGAGGTATGCAGTCCCTTGCTGACGCTTCGGGTTGGGAAAATCAAGTCTTTCCAGACGCCGAACGCTCATTAGCGCAACTTCAAAACGCATCTGCAAGGGACCACATATTCACAACCCGACTCGTCAGTTTTGAGGCTCGAGTGTTTCGCATACAGGTATCACTGGCCGCGGTAGATCGATGACATTGCGGCGACAGATCGATCTACCATGCAAAATCCTTCGATGAGGGCAAAAAATTTTGGGGCAGAAAGATCTCGCAATCAAAACAAATCTACGTCCCAATTCTTCATCTAATTTCGATTTTCTATTTCGATTCAGAGAACACGTATCTCAGGACTCAACAATCCCACAAAGCACTTGCATATTTTTGCCCAACATTTTTTTGCCCTCAAAAAGGTCGAGCTCTATGATTGCATGTCGAACTATGAAGCAACCAGATTCAAGAATGCATCGATTGGGCTCGGCATTCACAACCCGGCGCTTCATTTCAAGGCGAATCCGTAAGAGAGACTCTTTACACTACTTTTGCTTGATTGCGTACAGAGCTTGATAGGTACGTAGGTAGAGGACGCCGTTGGATGCGATCGGGGACGCAGTAATCGATTCCCCAAGATCATTGGTCGCAACGACCGAGAACTCTTTACCTTCTTTCATGACGGTGCAGATGCCATCGCGATTGCAAAGGTAGATATGGCCGTCGGCAAAGAAGGGACTCGAACGATGCTGAGCGGAATGGGTTCTTTGGATGTAATATTCATGACCTGATTCCAAGTCCAAGCATTGAAACTTGCCATCGTTGTGAAGATTGTAGACCAGCCCATCCTTCACCAATGGTATGGCCACATCAGGTGTCTTGGGGAAAGACCATCGAACCACTTTATCATTCCCTGCGATCTGACCTTTGAGGTTCTCGTTCACGCGCAGAGCCACAGTTGGTCCTGCCTTGCAGGTTGGAATGATGATCGCGCCCGGAACAACCGACGGCGACGCGACGAAACGAAAAGTCAATTCCGCTTGCCCTTTGTTGTACAACGACGGACCATTGAGTTCACCCAATCGCCAAATCTCTTTGCCATCTCTCAGATCGTGTCCCGTCGTACAATCGGCACCGTGAACCACTAAGAACTGAGCCTTGCCATCGTCGTAGACAAAGGGCGAAGCATAGGAATGTTTGCACTCAAACTGAGCCTCCGTTGGACGATCCACCTCCCAAAGCGTTTCACCGGTGAGCTTATTCAAGCGGATCACTTTCCCCGTTCGCGTTTGATCGCCTCGCTTCATCGCGCCATGGATCAATTGCATGTAAAGCGAATCGCCATGCAAGTAAGGAGTAGAGGACATACCGAATTGAATATCGATCTTTCCGAATCGTTCATTGGCATCGAACGACCACACTTTCTTGCCATCCATGGTGTAACAAGCCATCACACCCGTGGAAAAAAATGCGTACACATGCTGTCCATCGGTTGAGGGCGATGGGGAAGCCGAATTCCCCTCACCGGCCCGCGCATTCTGATTTCCCGTCCCGACCTGCTGTTCCCAAACGGGCTTGCCCGTCTTGGCGTCGATGCACATCAACACCAAGTCGTCCCCCTTCGATGACGTCACGTAAAGACGATCCTTCCAAGCGATCGGGGTCGCTCCGCCTGGCCCTGGCAACTCGCAACGCCACAAGATGTTTTCCGTCGGGCTCCACTTGGTAGCGATCCCTTTCTCGGTCGAAATACTATCGCCTCGAGGTCCACGCCACTGAGGCCAATCTTCCGTCAACCCGCATGTGGCGATTGCATTTCCCATCAACAACGTCAGTGCGAGGCGGCGAATCATGAACGATTACTCCAACGAATCCAGGTAGGTGGGCCAAGGGAGGGCTGTAAGGTTTAATCGAATTGTAATGTCCTTCGGATGCGATTTCGAGTGTTACACCGAAATTGACGAATCTGTCGTATTCTCCTCACAGCCTACCTCGAAAGACAAACCCAAATCTTCCCATAGCGATAGGTCGATAACCGAAGAAGGTTCATACGTAGGCAGCAACTTCTGTTGGTTACATGGATCCATTTTGAGGCATATGAAGGAATCTCGCAAAGTGAACATCTTGGAGGGAGTTCGAAAAGCCGCCGTACTCCTGATGAGTCTAGAAGAAGATGAAGCGGCAGCGCTACTCGCTCAACTTCCCATTCGCCAAGTGGAACTTGTTTCCCTTGCCATCGCTCAGATGGACTCCGTTTCGGGGGAAGAGCAAGAATCGGTCATCTCGGAGTTCTTCAGCGGACAACCCAGTTCCATTAGCCATAGCAATGGCGGTCTGGATCGCGCGAAGTCTCTCGTCAAGAAAGCTCTCGGCAAAGATGCCGCCGAAATGCTGACGATGCTGCAGCAGACGGTGGAATCTCTCCCCTTTGGCTTCCTCCAAAAGGCCGACCCACAAAACATTCTTTCGTTCATCATCGACGAGCATCCTCAAACCATTTCGCTCGTCATATCGCATATTCCCGCCCAGGCCGGTGCGACCGTCTTGGCTGGTTTGCCACCACCCAAACAGATCTCCGTGATCAAACGAATCGCGCAGATGGGCCAAACCAGTCCCGAAGCGATCGAGGATATCGAGAACGCACTCAGCACGCGAATGGCGATGATCATGAGCCAATCGCTTCAGAAGGCTGGAGGTGTTCCCGCTGTGGCGGAGATCCTCAACGTTTCGGATCGTACCACCGAACGAACCATCCTGGAAAACCTCGCCAAAGATTCCACCGATCTGGTCGAGGAAATCCGAAGGCTCATGTTTGTTTTCGAAGACATCGTCAAGCTGGCCGACAAGGATATCCAAACGATACTCAAGAACGTCGAAACCAATCAATGGGCGATGGCTCTCAAGGGTGCCAGCCAGGCGTTGCAAGAAAAGATCATGAAGAACATGTCGCAACGAGCTGCCGAAGGGCTCAAGGAAGAAATGGACTTCCTTGGGCGCGTTCGCGTGGCCGATGTGGAAGCCGTTCAACAAAAGGTGGTCGACATCGTCCGCAATTTGGAAGAAGCAGGTCAACTTGCGCGGCCCACAGGCGACCAGGAAGAAGAGTTCGTGGCCTAACGCACTTCAGCATGCCGATGGCTCTCGTCGAGCTACGAGAGCCATCGAAGCAGCTTCGGGCATCCCGCATCTACAGTGGTTCATCCATGACAGGGTTTGTCAGTCGACCAATACTCTCGATCTCGACTTCGACGACATCACCCGCCTTCATGAAAACGGGTGGATTTCTCGCAAACCCAACACCATGGGGTGTTCCGGTCAGTATCACTGTCCCTGGCAGGAGACGCGTGCTACTACTCAAGAACTCAATCAGATAGGGCACGTCAAAAATCATGTCGTTGGTATTCCAATCCTGCATGATTTCGCCATTGAGCCGAGTCCGAATCGAGAGATTGTTTGGATTGGAAATCTCGTCACGCGTTACAAGATAAGGTCCCAACGGACAAAAAGTAGCAAAGGTCTTTCCACGACACCATTGGCCGCCTCCACCATTGCGTTGCCAATCGCGGGCACTCACATCGTTGGCACAGGTGTACCCGAATACGTATTCCAGCGCATGTTCGCGGGTAACGTTGTAACACTCGCGACCAATCACCACTGCAAGTTCGCACTCGAAATCCACTTTGTCACTGTGTAGCTTCCTCGGCAAGCAGATGGGATCCAATGGATTCTGCAAAGTCCCGATGTTCTTCATGAAAAGCACGGGATGCTCTGGAATGGCTTGCTTCCCTTCTTCGGCGTGCTTTCGATAATTCAATCCAATGCAAAGAATGTCCACTGGGACTAAAGGCGCCAGCAACTTTGCGGGCTCGTCCATACGATCTGTCTCGCGCGGCCCATCAAAAATCGATCCCTCACATCGCCGCATGCGTCCATCGCTCTGCAAAGATCCCCAACAGATTTCACCACTCGTCAGTGCGTATCGTGCAAGTTTCATTCGAATTGTTCAACTTCATACGAAAGATCAAGGAAAGGAACTCTGAATCAACCCGAGACCAAAATCGATGCGATTGTGGTCTCCTTTGCATCCATCATCGCAGCTTAAAGCAACCTATCGCTGCGACAACATCCTACAGGCTTCCAGAAGGACCTTTTGCACCAGCGCGTCGTGCTGATAGGTATAGTCGCTCTGCTTCTCGCCTTTCAGAATTTTGGCCATGTCCGCGGCGTCCGCAACGTAACGAGTATACTTCGGAAACTCGATGACCTGCGTCCCTTTCTTATAGGCCCCGCGCGGTTGTGATAAGGTTAGTTTTGCAGTCGGATTATCGAGCGGCTGGATATGGAGTGTTCCTTCGGTTCCGCACACAACGAAATGCCGACGATCACCACCATCGATTTCGATGGCACTCGATCGTACCGTTGCCGTAGCGCGAGGGTATTCCAACATCAAGAGCCCATTATCGATCAGCTCATCCTTCTTGGAGGATGAGTGCTTCATGCTGGACATGATGCGTTGTGGTTCACCCAGCAAATGGATCACCAGGTCGAGCACATGGCAGGCCAGTTCAAAGAAAATCCCTCCTCGAAACTCGGCAAGCTCTTGTCGCGCCGCATCATCGACCACCTTGCTCATTACGGTGTGGACTTCAAAGATCTCTCCAAGCCAACCTTTGGCGACGAGCTCTCGCATCAACAAGATGCCGGGGTTGTAACGGTACATGTACCCCATTTGTACCAATCGTTTTCGCTCTTCGGCCGCTTTGAGAATGTGAAGCCATTGTGGCATCGAGTTTCCAGCAGGCTTATCGACATGGATATGCTTGTTGGCTTCGATGCAACGCTGTGCTGTCGACAATAGGTCGCGGACTCGCGTTTCCACTAGGACCACTTCCACTTCGGACATCGACAGAATGTCCTCCATGGAGAACCACTTCAGTCCCTCGTAGGCCGGAAGCTTTTTCGCGCGATTGCGAAGATCATCATTTGGTTCAGCAATTCCTACGACCTCGTAGTCGGGAGACTGTCGGTAGACTTGCAACTTGGTTGCGTGGGCATGACCGACTCCCATTTGAGCGACCTTGATCTTGCGTCCGCCTTGCGCCTGCCCAAACGCTGCAAGACCATTCCAACTGGAAGCGATAGCGACTCCTGCCATCGATTGCTTCATCCAAGCTCGTCGCTTCATGGCATTCCTCTCGTACTAAGGCTAGCCGAACTCGCTTCAGTGTACGTCGTGCGATTGTCCCAATCGCGTATTGATTCTTGTTCACGATCGAGACGATCGTACTACGTAGAGATCGTACTAAAGCTACATCCTATCGCCCGAAGATGCGTCCAAGCGTCATCGCATCATTCACGATGACAAATCCCATCAAAGCCAATAACGCAAGGACTCCAAACATAGTGAGTTTGGCTTGTAGCTCTTCATCGACCGGCTTGCCTCGTGCCGCTTCGATGATCAAGAACATCATATGTCCTCCATCCAAAGCTGGGATCGGCAAGAAGTTTAAGATCGCAAGGTTCGCGCTGAGCATCACCAAGAACATGAGCAACTTGGTGATTCCTTGATCAGCCGCCGACGAGGCTTGGTAGAAGATCATTCCGGGGCCACCAACGGCTTTGGCTGGAACGCGAGCGGTTACCAATAGATTCAAAAAGGTGAGAACGCCTCGCATGCGTTTCTTGGTTTCGCGTACACCGAGACTCAACGCCTCGGTGGCCGAATCCGACTGATGGATCAGCATGGCAGGCTCGGTGATCAGTCCGCGACCGGGCCAATTCCATTCATCGCTTTCGGTGATCGTCAGATTGGCATCATGAACTTTCTTGTCGCGCAAGACGTGAACTTTGAGCGAGGTCCCCACAGGGACAAGCTGAATCGATTCCATCAACCAAATAGCATTGTTGTCAGCCCCCAAGGTGATCGCTTCCGAAAACTCTTTGGTGAAGATTTTCGGAAACTCTTTTTTCATTTCGGCCGTCGGCGTAAAAGTCACTTGAGTCAACTCATCGCCTGGCTTTAGTCCAACCTCTTCGGCAGCCGAACCAGGGACCGTTCCCGAAATGGTGTTGCTCACATCGTAAACAATTCCCGATCCGATCAGCTCATTCCCCAACATCCCAACATGGCCATGCCCTAATCCATAAAGCGGCAGTTCGGGAACGGTCCATCGAAAATCGTACGTCGTCTGATCTGGTCGCTGCAGGGTTAGGCTTGCCTCTTTGCCCACAAGACGCCCGCAGGCCAACATCAATGTGTAAGCGTCGTCGATAGCCTTGCCATTGAGCTGAACGATTTGATCACCGACCTTGACCCCTGCTTTTTCAGCCAAACTATCGACTTGAAGCGCAGATACCTTTCCACCGCCAAAGCGTACGCCAATTGTTCGCATCTTGAGAGGAGGTAGAGTCACCTCGACTTTTTCTGACTCGTCCTTTTTACCTTCAAGGGCTCGTTCGACTTGCAATGTTACCGGCTGATCTAATTTGGCATCGATTCTACGGCTGAGCTCATAGTCCAAGGGTTGATTGAGCCGCGGATCGACGGGTAGCGGATTTCCATCGACGGCGACGATACGATCTCCACCCTTCAAGTTAAAGGTATCAAAGTTCTTTCGCCCGAATTGATACTGCAGAAATCCCCGTCCTTGCCGTGCGTCGAACGCTGCCATGGCAACCCAAGCATGGTTCGTATCCCTTTGGGATCGTGCCTTCGAGTTCCGGCCGTCTTGACCTCTTTCTCTTCATCACCTCGCAAGAACTTGATGGGATAGGGTGCATCCACATCGCGAAGGCCTGCAATCGCAACGTTCTCGGCCATGTCTTCAAACCAAAGCTTTCGGTCCGGTTCATCCATCGCGCCCACTTGAGTGAGCTGATCGCCAGGCTGCAAGCCTTGCATCCAAGCGGGATCTCCTGCAGTGGTACTGCTAACGATCGTAGGCTGGTAGGGAACACCCCAACGAAACGCATAGGCTCCCATCAATACCGCGAAGATCAAATTCATGATGACGCCCGCGCTGATGATGACCATCCGCGCATAGACGGGCTTCGCAGGAAAGGATCGTGGATCCAACATGGGTTTTCCACTTTGGCCTTCTTGCCCTTCCAAGCGAATGCGAGCGGCTTCTTCTTCGGCTCGTCGTGGATCATCATCCTGCCCTAACATCTTGACGTAGCCGCCTAACGGGATGATGCCGATACCATATTCGGTCTCGCCCCATTGGAACTTACCGAGCGAAGCGGGCAAGCGAATGGGGCCAATCTTGATGGGAACATCGAAGCCTACATAAAACTTTTCGCATTTAACGCCGAAAAATTTTGCAGCCAAAAAATGCCCTAGCTCGTGTACGAAAATGACAAATCCCAACCCCAGGATCACTTGAATAATGCTCAACGCACTCTTGGAGAACCCGGTGAGCCAATTTCCGTCGGCAGCAGCGAACAAAAAGGTTGTGTTGGAGATGACATCTTCGAAATTCAACATTTGATATGTGCCCAAGAATAAGTTTCTTTTCGAGCCCACGCGTCGAGCTTCATCAACTCGGATAAGGTGGGACGAGGATCGTAGGTATGGTGATTAAGTATCTGCCGACACACTTCAGCGATGTCGGTAAAGAGGATGTGCCCATCGAGAAACAACTGGACCGCTGCTTCGTTGGCTGCATTGAGTACCACTCCGCATGTTCCACCACGATCCGCCACTTCAAAGCCCAATTGTAGAGCAGGATAGCGTTCCATGTCTGCGGGGAACCAATCGAGCTTCATCGCCTTCGTCCAATCCATCATGGCCGATGGGCTGGGAAAACGAGACGGATAGGTCAATGCGTATTGGATGGGCAACTTCATGTCGGGAGGACTTAACTGTGCCACCACCGATCCATCCACAAACTCCACCATGGAATGGATAATCGATTGCGGATGAATGACGACATGAATTTGATCGGCCTGGAGCGAGAATAGCCATCGCGCTTCGATGATCTCGAGAGCTTTATTCATCATGGTGGCTGAGTCGATGGTGATCTTCTTCCCCATCTGCCACGTAGGATGGGCCAACGCATCGGTTGCGGTTGCTTGCCCGAGCTTTTCTTTGGGCCAATCGCGAAGAGATCCACCGCTAGCCGTCAAGATGACTCGCTTAATTTCGCGAGGCTGATCTCCCGCATGCATCGCCTGAAAGATCGCACTGTGTTCGCTATCGATAGGTAAAAGCTGCGCGTTGCCTCGCTGCACAGCTTCGGTGAGAAGCGGTCCCGCCACAACCAGAGCTTCCTTGTTGGCCAAAGCCAAACGCTTGCCCGATTCGGCTGCCGCTAAACAACTCAACAAGCCTGCGCTACCAACGATGGCAGCAACCAAAATGTCCACTTCGCTGGATCGAGCAACCTCTTCTAAAGGCTCGTAACCCCGCAGACGCGCAGTCGATCCCGTTCCTTTCAACCAGCCCCGTTCGTCAGCCCACGCATGATCCGTCGCAATGGCGATGGCAGGCCGGTGCTGCTGAATCTGATTTTCAAGGAGATCCAGGCTTCGATGCGCTGCGATGGAGTGAAGTCGATACCCCCCACCCAATCCGGCAATGACCTCCAATGCTGCGCGACCAATGCTCCCCGTCGATCCGAAAACGGCAATATTCTGCGTTGTTCGGTTCGTCATAGGCTTGTGAAAACGTCCAAGGAGATTTTGAAGTCTTGCCGGAGGGCCATCCTACCGCAACAATACCGCACGTAGACTAAACGATTTTATCGCTACCACTTCCACGCGAATTCAGGATTTTAGGTGGCGGACCGGAAAACCTCAACATCAGGACGCCCTCCAGCCCCTCGGACTCGTCCATAATGAACCAAACAAGTGGCTTTCCGGTGGTATTCGAGGGAACCCACGCGAAATAGTCAAAATACGGCGCATCGTCGTTCGAATTTTCGAGAACTCCAAATTTTATAGAGTTGGCAAGGAAATTTTATGTCGAATCGCGGAGAAGGCGAGAAGCGAACTTCCGAAGAGAAACCAAAGGGCAACTGGATCTGGTATTTGCTCATCGGCGCTATGATGGTAGCTCTGGTCAGCGCCCTCATCGCGAACAACAACATCAAACGAATCAGCTACCCGGATTTGGTGCAGCTCCTCGAGAAAACCAGATACCTCGAACGCCGTAGTGCTTCCTCTGCCGATGCCGAATCTTTCCCAGGAAAGATCATCATCACCTCCGATGCTCGCAAGGATCGCAAAGAAGAAGTCAGCAAGATTCGCGACGTACGCATCGAAGACAAACAAATCTACGGCAAGATCAACTATCGGTTGCTCGATGCTGAAGACCGAGAAATTCGCCCCTCGCAAACGCTCGAGTTCCGAACGGCCAAGGATGATACCGACGAAACCTCCCGAAAACTTAGGCAGCTTCTCGATGAGGCAAACGTCGACTACAGCTACACCGAACCACCAGGGGTCCTATCGCAGTATCTGCCCCTCATGCTTCCTGTGCTGTTGGTGGTGGGTGTCATTCTCTACATGATGCGTCGCTTGGGCGGTGTGGGTTCTCCTATGTCCTTTGGACGGAGTCGTGGACGCCTCTACGCTCAGGAAGATATTGGCGTCACGTTCAATGACGTGGCCGGTATTGATGAGGCGGTCGAGGAAGTGCGTGAAGTCGTAGACTTCTTAAAGCATCCTGATAAATACCAGCGCCTGGGTGGCCGCATTCCCAAGGGTGTATTGCTTGTCGGACCTCCTGGTACCGGTAAAACCCTTTTGGCCAAAGCCATCGCCGGTGAAGCAGGTGTGCCGTTCTTCTCTCTTTCGGGCAGCGACTTCGTCGAAATGTTCGTCGGTGTCGGTGCCGCTCGCGTTCGCGATATGTTCCAACAAGCAACCGCCAAGGCTCCTTGCATCATCTTCATCGATGAATTGGATGCACTCGGCAAGAGCCGCGCCGGCAACATCCCGGGCTCCCATGATGAACGCGAACAAACATTGAATGCGTTGCTCGTCGAAATGGATGGCTTCGATGCCAACGCGGGCGTGATCGTTATGGCCGCGACCAACCGTCCCGAAACGCTCGATCCTGCTTTGCTTCGCCCAGGCCGATTCGACCGCAATGTTCTGGTGGATCGTCCCGACAAACAAGGTCGCGAAGACATTCTGAAAGTACACGTCAAGAATGTAAAACTCGGACCCGATGTCGACCTCAAGCAGATCGCATCGATCACCCCGGGATTCGTCGGTGCCGACCTTTCCAACCTGGTGAATGAAGCAGCTCTCTTGGCCGCACGAAAGGGGAAGTCCGTCGTGGGACAAGAGGAGTTCAACGATGGTGTCGAACGCGTCACCGCTGGTTTGGAAAAGAAGAAACGTGTCATGAATGAAGAGGAAAAACGGCGCGTCGCCTATCACGAAGCGGGCCATGCACTCGTTGCCTTCAGCCTCCCAGACACCGATCCCGTCCATAAAGTCTCGATCATTCCTCGCGGTATTGCGGCCTTGGGTTACACCATGCAGCGGCCAGAAGGTGATCGATACCTGATGACCCAAGCGGAACTAGAAGCACGAATGCAAGTCCTGCTTGCCGGTACACTCACCGAAGAACTCGTTTTCCGCGATATCAGCACCGGGGCCCAAAACGATCTCGAACGCGTTACGGCGATCGCGCGATCCATGGTCATGGAGTACGGGATGAGCCGCCTTGGTCGCGTCAACTATCGCGAAAGCAATCGCTCGCCGTTCCTCATGGGCGGCGGTGGCGATCCTTATACTCGCGACTATAGCGAACATACGGCTCGCGAAATCGACCAAGAAGTCAAACGAATCATCGACGAATCGGTACACAAGACTCGCTTGATCCTCAGCGAACGCCGCGCTGCCCTTGAAGCGGTTACGCAGCGTCTCATCGAGGTCGAAGTTATCGATTCTAACGACCTTAAATCGATCATTGAATCGACTCTCGAAGGTCCGCGCGTCGTTCCGGGCACGGTGGCGTCGCGACGCGACGTACCTCCCGATCCACCAACATCGCTTCACAATGGCGAGGTCCCCAACGGCACGGCAGGATAAACCGCGAGCCATCGGTAAGTGATGCCTGGGGCATTCCATGGAGCCCCAACACGCACAGAGCATGAGTGTCTTGTGAATCGCTCATGCTCCCTAGGCATGCAGGTTGTCCCGTACTTCTCTTTCGGATTATGATGATCCGTTTCGGGTTCCTTGGAAAAGCTTATCAATCCTCACAAGCTTTGACTGACGAACCCTCTATCTTCCTTCATCCCGCCGGGAAGGGCACTATGAAATCCTTGTGCACCTGCTTATGGATTGCAGTCGCAATAGGATTTTCAATGGGATCGTGGGGGCATGCCCAATCGATTGCGACCAAAACAGCTTCGGCTTCGAACGATGCGGAATCGATCCTTGAGCGAATGCTTTTGCTTCGCAGTCGTATGCGCAAAGCAGAATTCGAAGTGCACCATCTTGTTGTCAGCGAGCAACGGGCTGCGAGTCGCCAAGCAGAAATCCGTCAGCAGGTAGCCTTTGACTTCACCAAAAAGTCGGTTTCCTTTCAAAACCAAGATAACTCCTTCGAGATGGGCGATTTTTTGCCGGGGAGTTTTTTTGATGTACGAACCTTTGGACTCGCAGAGATCCAACTCTTCTCCTCCAATCCCAAAATGGAATCGGTCCACAAAGAAATTCGAAAATGGATCGACTTCAAGAATGCCAAAGTAGAGATGCCCTCGGAGGAATCATTGGTTATCACAGGCTTGACGGACGATCGTCGTTGGCGATTAGAACTGGATCGCAAACGAGGTCTCATTCCCATCGGTCGCAAGATCGAATATGGTCGATTCAACCCACAAACAAACCAGTTCGAACCCTCGGGAGAAACCATCGAATCGCGGGTCGAATGGAGCGTCTTTCAGAACACTCAAGTTCCCTTCCGATTGCACCAAGTCTTGACCCGCCCTGCAAACCAATTCAAACAAACGACAACCATTACCCTGGAATGGAAGTCTGTAGAATAAGCTCCCTCTGCCGTAAGATAGCCAAAAAGGCCTAGGCAATCTCGACCATGAATAGCTGATTAAAGGCACGTCCGTTCGCATCCGAGCAAACGCAGACATAGGCGATCTTGGTGCCATCAGGCGAAAAGACACAGGCTTCAGGCCGAGGACCCGGCATTCGTTTCGTGGTCAATCGATGCACTCGTGTAGTTGCCACATGCAACATCATCACGCTCCCATCGGCAATGAAACTGATCCACTCACCATCCGGACTCCACGAAAAACAACTTTCGATCGCATACGGAAGTTGTGTCGCTTGATGAAATTCCCCTTGCTTGGGATCGACCAAAAAGATCTGAGCATTCCCCACATCATCGAGCATCAGCGTTGCAATCCATCGGCCGGATGGATGACTCCGAGGCCAATGCCGAGGCCCGCGAATACCTGGAAACTTGCGATGTTCGGTATAGGTCAAGCGTTGCTGTACGCATCCCCGCGGTGGAAACGGTCTGCGAAGAAGCGTCCCTTCCAGCGGCCCATCTTGAGTCTCCCATGTTTTAGGAAAAGTCACTTTGAAAAGCTCGGTAATATGCCGACCCTTCGAATCCACTCCATCACCTAAGAAGGCCAATCCGAGCCCCTCATCGACCGCAAGCCATGCATCTTCATAGGCTTTGGATATTTCATCCGAACCAGGCCTTGGATCGCGAACAGTCTTGGTTACCAATACAGAGTAGGCTGAACCATCTTGATTGCGAGGATGCGTCTTCGGAACATGCACGGGATGGTGGCAGCGACAAACTCCCACGTTTCGCTGGTTAGGATCCGCATCGTCGCGATTGGAAGTTGCCAGCACATGATCTTCGTATGTAAAACTCACGTATTCCGATGTGGCATCAAATACGTGCACGTGCGAACCGCCTCGAAGCGCACCGGGAGTGAAAGGATCGACAATATCGACCGCATCCAAGTCCGTCGCGATTCCGGGGCGATCTCGCGAGACAAGAACACCGCGACGATGGTACGCTGCATATTGCCAGTCAGGCGTGGGATTCTCTGGCCCAAGGATAAAAACCACGCGATCATCTTTGGCGAACAGGTTGCTACCCCGCAATGTGCACCATGATTCGCTCGATAAAGAAGTTCGCGTTCCACTTTCAACGTCGATCGCTTCGATGCGATCTCCATCGAAGGACGATCCTGCTGCGTCCGACCGAACATCGAACACCAAGTGCCGAGAATCCTTCGACCAAACCTGTGTATTGGTGAGGATGTGGCCATGAGGCTCTTGCGTGAGCTGCCGAACGATCCCTTTGCGATCTGAAACAACTTCCATGTTGTCTACCTCAATACAAAGGCCAGAAGTGCCCGGAGCAACTTCTGGCCAAAATGTTATTGGTTCAATGCCGCATCGAAGGGCTGTGCAGGAGGGATGGCTCCCATCAGCACTACCACTTCAATCCAAACTGCTCGCCACCCGAAGGTCGCGTTGTACCACCCTTCAAGGGACCGGTGTGTTTGTTCTTAATCTTGGTAGGCGCAACAGGTACCACTTCTTCTTCCACTTCAGGCTCGGCTGCGGCCGCTGGAGCCGATGCTTGCTTCAATGATAAGGAAATGCGTTGCGAATCCTTATCTGCCGATAGGACTTTGACCTCGACTTCATCCCCTTCCTTGACCACACTGGCAGCGGTCGCGACACGGCGATGTGCAAGTTCTGAAAGGTGCACCAAGCCTTCAATGCCCGTTGCCAATTTGACGAAGGCACCAAAGTTTGCCAATCGTGAAACCGTCCCACGGACTACGCTACCAATGGGAAAGCGAACATCGATATCGTGCCATGGATGATCTTGCAAAGCGCGATAGGATAGGCCGATCTTTCCCGTTTCAGGATCGATCTTCTCAATCTTGACCTGAACCTTGTCCCCTTCCTTGACCACTTCGCTCGGATGCTGAATGCGATCCCAGCTGAGTTGGCTAACGTGAATCAACCCATCGAGTCCACCGATATCGACGAAGGCTCCGAAATCCATCACCTTGCGAACGGTTCCGTCGGTGACCTGCCCCACTTCCAACTTGGCAAAACGTTCCTTCTTCTTTTCAGCTTTCTCGCGTTCCAAGACCGCGCGATGGCTTAGCACCAAGTTTCCTCGACGCATGTTGGCTTCGGTGACCACGCATAACAATCGTTGGCCCACGAAGTCGGCAGGGGTTTCCACGCGGTATTCGGCAATCTGACTCATCGGAATAAAACCGCGAACATTGCCTACTTTGCATTCGAGTCCGCCGGTGTTCGCACTTTCGATGCGAGCTTCCACGACGACACCTTCTTCCAAATCCGACCAATCCGAAACGGACGTCGTTTCACCTGGCAACGCTAACTCATAAAGACCATCTTCGCGATTGAAACTTCGCACCAAGCAATCGACGGCATCGCCGACCTTGGGTGTCTCATTGAATTGAAGTAGAGGAATGATCCCTTCATCGGGACCACCCAACGATACGAATACGTTTTCTTGATGGATCTTGAGGATCTTACCGGGATAACGCTGGCCATCTTCGAGTTGCCTTCCGACCTGCAACGAAGCATCACCGACCAACAAGCGATCGAAATCGAGATCGGCTACCGCCGCATCCCACTCGTTCTTAAGATCGTCGGCCAAGCCCTGACGAATGTTGGGCACTTCAACCTTGGGCGCTACAAACTCGCGCTGCTTTGAAAAAGCCTTGCGAGGTCCATCATCTTCTTCGTTATCGCGAGGCTTCCGCGCTGGAGGCTTCGATGCCTTGCATCTACCCAAAGGCTGCACACCTTCCATGGCCGCTGCCATCGGAGAAACCGCAGGTGATTCTGCCGAAGTGCCTGTTGGCTTGGAAGCAGTATTCGATTCCCGCATCTTGCGAATTTGTTCGAGGTTAATCGGCCCCCCGGACACCGCAGTCGCAGGAACGGGTGTGGTTGCCTTGGGTTCTTGAGATTGATCCGTGCCTTCGCTCATTGCCTTTGCCTCGAAATGCGATATTGTCTTTCCAAGTTGGCCAGTTCGATTTTTGCAAGAACCGGCGCAACCCTAGCAACTCAGTTTACCAGCATCCCTTACCCTGGCTAGAGACGCATGCCCTCCCTCCTCAAAGCATTGGAAGAGTCCACCCTACCACCCGAACTCCTTGACTATCTACGGCAATCCGAAGAACCGGAATTGTTTGGGGATTCTCCCCCCCGCAGTACGCATCCATTTCCTCGGAATCTCGGGAAACTCACGGCATTTTCCGCCGAGTGCCAAGCGGGATTACTCCTTTTTGCCGGTGATCTTCACGGCTCCCATGCAATCAGCCAAAACCTCCACAATCGCGAAGGATCGTTCTGGCATGGCATCATGCATCGCCGTGAACGCGATTTCTGGAATGCAAAATACTGGTTTCGCAAAGTGGGAAATCACCCGGTGATGGATTCCATTGCGACCGCTCTTTCGGAACTACCCGATCCAGTTCCACCTTGGATTGGATCGACCTGGGATCCCTATCATTTCGTCGATCTTTGCGAAGCAGCCTCGCCTCAAGACCTCGACCAACTCCAATGGCTTCGAAGATTGGCCTGGCTCGAATGGTAGGCTCTCTTTCTATATTGCTATGAGCCTTAGTGGGTGAGATTTTGTATTGGGGAATGCCCCTACAATCGTCATAGCTATCCCAGGAGGTGGAAATCGATCCCTTTTCCACGGGTTCTAAGGAAGAAAAAAAGCATCGGCAATTAGTCTAGATGCTATGAACTCGCTCATCTTCCAATGCGTTCGATCTCGTCTCTTTGCGATCGTCACCTGGACTCTGATGCTAGCGGCCTGGACCGCTCTGCCAGCGTGGAGCCAATGTACGACCTGTGCTCCCAAAAAAGATTGGACAGCCATGGTAGGGCGTTACACCCATGACGCTCAGGGCAACCGAGTCGATCAGTATGCGAAGGGGATCGAACCCGAAGTGATGGAGCGTCCAGATTTTGAGCGAAGTGGTTACCATCACTATCGAAGCACATTGCAGGTTGGAAATTCGGCCGACAACATGCACGTGGTTGAATCTTGGGGACGCCCAGTACGCCCCTATGAGGAATGGAGATTTCCATTCCGCCCCTATTCCGTTCCCTACGATGCTTGGGGACAACAACCTCCTCCCGTAGGCATCTATCCCATGGGAGGCGGTTATCTACCCAACCCCTATTCGGTTCTTCCTCCTGGATCTCCCTTCACACCTAGTGGCCCCGGTTCAAGTGGCCCCGGTCCCAGTGGGCCGATACCTAGTGGACCCGGTGGAATGCCCCCGGTTGGTTCTGGCCTTCCCATGCCTGTCCCTGGCTATGGCTATCCCTATGGACCTGGTGGCTATGGTTATCCCTATGGATACCCTTACGGTTCGGCCTATCCCAATCCCAATGCACCTTGGATCAATGGCAATTGGTATGAACCTCGCGATCGCATGATGAGCGACCGCGAATTCTTTAACGTCCCTCGCCCGTAACAGATCCGTTGACTTCCAGTCCCTTGGGAGCTTTTTTCAACTCCACAACCGCGAGGCAATCAAGAACCAAACAAAGAATCAATCAACCACGAAGCAATACCAATCCGATTTCTTCTACACCTTCGACACGAAACATCTCTCTTACTTCGTGCTCTCGGTGTTCTTCGTGGTTCCATCCCCATTCCTCTGGCTCGTTTAACCCAACGGCCGATTCATTCAACCACGAAGCTCACGAAGTCCACGAAGGAATACCAATGCCATTTCTTCCATGCCTTCGACAAATCGATTATCTTTCTTCGTGATCTCGGTGTTCTTCGTTCAATCTGAATAGCTCAACATTTGATGAATGATTGATCCCTTGGAATTCGTCGACTTCGACACCAAGCATCGATCATGGGCGCTGCGATGATAGGAATTGCGACCAGAAATACTATGGCCGCGACGGGAGCCTCGATCAGTACATCCTTTGAAAATGACTCTCGTTCGACAAGCCAAATCAACCCGAGGAGCAAAATTTCGAAAGACATAAATCCAAGCCACTTGATGTAAGGAATCAACGACAAGGCCGCCCCCAAGATCAACATCACAACGAGGACTCCCGCGATCAAGAAATCAAACTGGCCGTAATTTGCAGGCGATTTGAAAGGTGGAACAAGGAGAAACTCGATGAACGAGACGAGCAACAAATAGCCAATGCTTCCGAGAAATGCACCGCCATAAAGTCCAACAATCATGAGCTTCCGAACCATTTCGGTTCGCGTAAACACCATATAGCTCACGCGAAATTCTCTTGAACTCGTATCTATATCACGCGTTCCGAATGGATTCTCATTCAAGATCGTTTCCTCGAAATGATTTCAATGGCCCATTGAGTTAAAAGCAATTCCACTCCTCCATCGACCATAAACATCTCACCTCCTTCGTGCTCTCAGTGTTCTTCGTGGTCTCATCCCGACTCCTCAGGCTCATATAACCCGACAGCAGATTCATTCAACCACGAAGCTCACGAAGGAATACCAATCCCATTTCTTCCATGCCTTCGATAAAAACGATTATCTTTCTTCGTGCTCTCGGTGTTCTTCGTGGTTCCATCCCCATTCCTCTGGCTCGTTTAACCCAACGGCCGATTCATTCAACCACGAAGCTCACGAAGTCCACGAAGCAATACCAATGCCATTTCTTCCATGCCTTCGATAATAATCGATTATCTTTCTTCGTGTTCTCTGCGTTCTTCGTGGTAGTTTCTAATTTTTCCTTCTGCTTGAAGTTCGTTCATCAACGAGTGGTCCTACGTTGGAACTAGGTACTGTTTGCTTTCCCATCGACTTTGTAAATCTCCAAAGGAGAGCTGTCACTGCGCAAGAGACGAGCATACCCAAAGTGATCAAGGCGAATAAATGGAACCAAGATGGGTCGTCGAAATTCTCGGTACAACACCAACCAACGAAACAAACGCCAGGCCCAAACAACAAAGGGAATAGCCAAACAAATTGCCCCTGTTTTTCGATCCTCACTAGGAAGAGTTGAGTCAAAGCGACAAAGAGAAAAAAGATAGCCAAGATTCCATTAAGACCTCGAAATGCGTCCGGCATGTGACGCGTCGGCGCGTACTCGTCGAGAATCTGCTCGACGTCTGGACGAAACAAGAACAGTCCAAGCGAACTCAATCCGAAGATGCATGCGACCCCTTGCATCATCCGTATTCGTAATTGCTTCGAAATACCTTGATCCGATCTCACTCGAAAACAACTTCAGTTAAAGAACGGCAATTCATGGCTTGGATCGAATATCCCCAGAGTTCGCCTGGTCACCACGGCCAGGATTCTTTCTTAAGACAATTACACGACTGATCTTGGAAAAAGGAATCAAGGTACTGGATTCTGAATCATTTGATTTCTGAATTTCGATGTAATCTTGCCCAACAGCCACAACCTCATGCAGGGTTTGTCCAGAGAGAGGTGACCTAGGCTGAATCAATGATTGGATCTTAACCCTAATCTCCCCCAGTTCACCGGACGAATCCTTTCGCTGCTCAGCGTCTCGCATTTGCTTCTCCAGGGATTCACGTTTCGCTTGATACTCCTCATTCTGCTGTCGGTACTGAACCAATTCCTCTAATTTGCGTTGATGTTGCTCCGATGTGTAAAGGTACAAAGTGTAGGCGCCAATTCTCTCGTCGATGGTTAGACCAACGTGCTTAGCAACTTTCAATCGATCTACCAAACTATCTATGGGCATCGCCGGATTGGAGAGCGTACTTTGAGCCAAAGCACTACCCAACCATTGAAACGCCAATACGATCGCCATAAGAGAAGTAACGCGAATCATCATCTCTCCTTTTCTTGAGCAGTCCACTCACAGAAACCTTCGGCAATATAAAATCTCTCTTACTTCGTGATCTCGGTGTTCTTCGTGGTTCCATCCCCTTTCCTCAGGCTCATATAACCCAACAGCAGATTTATACCACCACGAAGCTCACGAAGTGCACGAAGGAATACCAATGCCATTTCTTCAATGCCTTCGATAAAAAACGATTATCTTACTTCGTGCTCTCGGTGTTCTTCGTGGTTCCATCGGCCATTCCTCCGGCTCACATAACCCAACAGCCGATTCATACTACCACGAAACACACGAAGTCCACGAAGCAATACCAATCCCCATTTCTTCTACACCTTCGACACGAAACATCTCTCTTACTTCGTGCTCTCGGTGTTCTTCGTGGTTCCATCCCCATTCCTTAGGCTCATCAAACCAGCGGCCGATAGAATCGTCCTTCGAATAACTATAGTGACACTAACCCGTGATCTTGTCTGCGACGCAGTCTGCTGACTCTTTCAGCTGACCTTGCTTAAAACGGACGCCCCTTCTTGAACGGATATTGCGGCCAAGGAACTAGCGGCTGCCCAATGGATGGCGAATCCCATTGGGCGTTGACATATTGTAGTGGAGACTCGGCGATCTGGCGCCAAGTGACAGATGGAAACATGGTGATTGCCCAATGATCGCAGTCCCATGAAATATATAGATCCGATTCAGGAATCCATGAAAGAATATGCTCTGGATCATAGCCGTCACAACTTTCCACCAAGTTGACAGCAGGGACAGCGTAGTAGCCTTCTATGTTTTTGTTCGGGTCAGACGCAATGTCGCGCAAGGTTTGCCCATCGATCCACACTTCGCCTAATACATGTTTGCCAAGTGGCAACAACTTGATTTGGCCACATTCGCAATCAGCGGCGGAGTATCTGAGCTGGCGTTTTGCGGAGAGGAATTCCCTTAGGTCATCCGGAAGTGCGATCATACCAACGTTTCACCCCAAGGAGATACGCGATGCAAAGAATAGCGAGAACGACAAAGGTAACCAGGCGGTGGCTAGAAACCTAGGAACACAGAAGACGCACCAACCGCCGTTCCGGTTGGACCGCATGGTTCTTCCGCGCCTCAAAACGTAACTACGAATAGTTCCTCCGACCAAGTGTTCCCCCATGGACCGTTCTTAATCAGTTCGCGACTGTACCCAGGTTTTCGAGCGGCGGCGATAAACGCGACCGGCACACAATCCTTGGCAAGCGCCACCGACTCACCATCCGTTGACCAAATGAACGACCATTCGTGCTCTGAGGGAGTTGGGCACAATGCATTATCGCTCGCAAAGCCGATTGCGGCCGGTGGTGGGCCACCGCGATACGGTTGAATATTTTTCGTTGGAGGAGCAGGAATTCGATTGTAGACCCACGCATCTGCAACAGGCGTTCGCGTATCGGGCTCGGTCAGATAAAGCCATGCGGATGTGCCATCATCCTCGAAAACGCAGAAACGCCGTGATACCGGATGTTGAGCGTCAAGGAATACATCTTCTTTGGGCATCACAACAACCATCGCTTTGGGCAATCGGAATAAAGACGGCGATCACTCCGTCACCGCAAAAAACTATGATTCAAAATCGCGGCCGACCCGCGACTTGGATGGATCGATTTGCTCGAAGCTTGTATCGCAGCGTCGAAAGCCGACGGGTAACTCCCAAACCTCTACGAGATCGACACCGGCCTCATGGCCCACCTCGAAATTGTATCGTCCCTCTGGCATCTCAGCAAAACAGGGTGCAGTCAGTTGCCAGATTCCCGCAGCAAACTCGAAACGGCAACAGCCATTGAGCAAATAGACGATTGCCGCTCGAGCTGCGCCGCTAAACCTTGTTGCGGCAGGGTAGGTGTGCTTCGATATGCGAAAGTTTCCGTTGGGAACATGGATACTTTGGATGGCTTCGAGCGTAAGCAGCCCGCGCGTGCAGATGTCCCAAGCAATGTGCTGTTCAGGTTTGTGATTCATAGCCTCTCCCTTCGAAACACCGCAGCAACGAATGTTGACGATCCGCGAGCGACGGGAGAAAACGTCAACTCACTCAAAACCGCCCTTCCTACGTTCCTTTGCAGCCCATGGTACTGCGTTTTATGGCTGTTGACTTGCGTGCTTCAGCGTCGCGAACACGTCGCCTTTCGGCATATTGCCCCGCGGCCATAAGATGTCGTGCTGGCAGGCATTAGTCATAGATCCACAGGGGTTGACGTCCGTTCGTGCTTTTTGTGACTTTCGTGGTTCCATTTGCGAATCGGCTCCGCTCTGTAATCTCGCGAATACCTCTTCGTGATCTCGGTGTTCTTCGTGGTAGATTCCATTTTTCCCTTGCGATTGAGGTCGACCACGCAACGAATCGATCCCTGATTACCATCCTATAGGCCACAAGAAGCGATAGTGGCTTGCCTTAGAAAACCTCGGATTGGATGTCTGGCTATACCATTTGGTTCCTAGCCTATCCCCGTTAGAAAACCTCACTCTGCCTGAGCCTCATTCCCTCCGCTCACCGCAGAATCCAATCCTTTAAATGTTCTATCGTTTCAGTTTGCGATCAGGAAGAGTCAGTACGTAACTCAGTTTTGTCTCTTTCACTCCTTTGACGTGGCGGTACACCTCGTAGCGCACCTGTCTTCCTTCGTAGGGCTTTAGCGGATAAAGAAATCCTCGCGGGTAGGCGTTCGTAATTGACGACGTAAAAATACCGTTGGTACGGGTATAGGTGACACGTGCAGATTCTGGAATTTGTTTCTTAACTTGGTCATCCCAAAGGTCCTGTCCAGACTTCACGTCAACAACATGCATTGACCATTCCTCGCCGATTTTCGCACCGTCGACTGGTTTGTCGTTCGTCTTCACTGTGTGATGAGCGATCAAGAGATCACCGTCACTATCAACTGATATTGCTGTGAGTCGTCCATCGTCATCGGTTGCGTAAACTAACTTAAAACCCTTTGCTTCGATAATGCGATGCCAGTTAAGCAGTGAGTCTGGAACCAAGTCCTCTTGATCCTGCCCAACTACCGGCACCGTAAGAAGTGACACAAGACACAAAACGAGAACTGGGAACTTCATTTCACTCTCGATAGAACTTTGAATTATCCCGGTATGGGAGATTGGTTAATGGGACTTGGGGTTAATGTCCCCGAAAGGGATCGACTGTTATCCCTGAAACTCGCCGCCATTATCCCTGATTCTGTCCGGGTTTAGGCCTTTAGGGATAACTGTTAACCCGGTTTAAGGAAATCTACTAACCTCACCCCTCCTTCTTGTTACCAAAACGCTAGCTCGCGGTCAAACCTTTTTGGGAATTGATCGCTAACTGAGCCGGGAATTGGTCCAGACTCTCAATGGATCATCCATCAATGACAGTCAATGGAATGCTCCCTCCTGCGCGATTGCAAAGCTCAAGTGTTGATCCTTCATTGCTGGCTTCACGATGCACGCTCGCATAGGGATAACGAAAGCGCGTTCACGCTCCAACCGATTTTGGACTTCGATGGAATGCCATCAATGATGCAATTACGATGCAGGTGCAAAGATGGCTCGCAATCGCTTGACCTGCTCGTCCCAACCGCGCGCGACCTCTTCAAAATCGACTTGCATCCATCGAACCGATTTTTCACCCTGCATTCGCTGCGCCGACTCTTTAGACGCTCCAGGCCAGACGGAAAACTGCGACGCATTGCCGGTGGTAAGCCTTTCTTCCGTCGTCTTACTCACCAAATAATCGGCCAACTTTCCAGCGGCAATCGGATGCGGTCCTCGGTCGATCACTGCGACCGTATTGGGAATCATCAATGTGCCCATTTGATTCGAAAGCTGGTCCGGAAAGACCCAATCCACTTTCATCCCGTTCTCTTTCTCCACCAATGCATCATCCGTATCGGTGAGCCCCCATTCCAATTGCCCCGACGATACGGCTTGGGCCACTTGCTTGTTCCCCGATAAGACCACTGCATTGGATTGCACTTCGCGAAACCAAGCTTCCGATTTCTCCTGCCCCATTCGCTGGGCCAGTACCATGCAATGCGTAGTAGTGGTACCAAACAAAGGCAACGCCAGCCCGCATTTGCCCTTCCATTTGGGATCACTAAGCTCTTCGACACTGTTGGGCCACTGGTTGCGATCGGATAACTTTTCTACGTTGATCAACAGGATCCGCGCTCGCCCTGCCATCGCAACCCAAGTTCCATCGCTGGCTTTCATTTCGCTCGGCCACTGCGTTGGAATCGGCCATCGCCTCGATCGAAGCACTCCTGCCTGTTGCAAACGGATCGTATGCATGATCTCGTTATTCCAAAAGACATCACACCTCGGCTGCTTCTTCTCTTCCAGAATCCGCGTCACTAACCCAACCGTCTTGGTCGACTCCACATCGTATTGTCGAACGATGGTCGTCGGATCATTCGCTCGTTCAAATGCATCGAGTATCGGTGCCGCGAATTCACGATCAGCGGAAGTATAGAGTACGACATCTTTTTCAGACCGCGGCACACATCCGATGGACCAAGATACCATCACCACCGCAAACACCATTCGCATCATCGATGGTGTCTCATGCCTCTTCCTCTTCGTACTCGGCTTCATCATCTTCATAGTCGCCTTCGTATTCTTCGATCTCGTAACCTTCCGATTCGGTTCCCGAACCTTGTTCCCAATTTAGGTCTTCTTCAGGTTCTTCAACAGGAGCCTTGGTCGGTTTCTTACGAGAATCCTCCATGCGAATACGATTCTTTTTAGGTGCAGCCGCTCCAGGAGCAGCGAGATTACTTTCTCCACCTCCTCGCATGGCTTCCCAATCACCAAGAGAAATGACGACTTCGCGAGCCTGTGAACCGTTGTATTGTCCAACGATTCCGTCTTCCGCCATGAAGTCGATCAAGCGAGCCGCTCGTCCATATCCAATCCCCAAGGCTCGTTGAAGCAAGGAACAACTTCCTCGACCTTCACGGACAACGATATCGATAGCCGCTTCATAAAGTTCATCTCGCTTCTTTAGCGCAGTGGGCTTGGCACTTCCTTCTTCTTCCTCTTCTTGCAGTTTCAAGTTGACCAATTCGTTCACAAAATTCTGTTCACCTGTACTGCAATGATCGACAACGCGATTGATTTCGTCGTCGCCCAAGTAGGTACCTTGACCTCGCAACAGGGTGCTTGTGCCTGGCCATAGGAAGAGCATGTCCCCGTTGCCCAAGAGTTTGTCGGCGCCCATCTCGTCAAGAACCACTCGCGAGTCGGTACGGCTGGCGACTTGGAAGCTGATTCGCGCAGGGAGGTTGCTCTTGATCAAACCGGTGATAACGTCGACCGTTGGTTTTTGCGTTGCGAGAATCAAGTGAATTCCCACCGCTCGACTCTTTTGGGCCAACCGAATGATGTGTTGCTCAACCTCTTTGCCGGAGGTCATCATCAAGTCAGCCATTTCGTCGGCTACAATCACGATGAAGGGCAGATGGTCGGGAATGAATTCAGCCTCTTCTTCCGTTTCCACCTTCATACGTTCGAGCAGTTCTTCGCGCCCCAATTGGTTATAGTTCACCAAATGCCGCACACCGGCTCGAGCAAGCAACGCATAGCGTTCTTCCATTTTATCGACCGCCCATGCCAAAATGGCTTCGGCTTTGCGCATGTCGGTCACCACGGGGTGCATGAGGTGTGGCAAACGCCCATAGCCACTCAATTCCACCATCTTTGGGTCGATCATCAACATGCGAATCTCATCTGGACGTCTCGTCATCAAGATGGATGTGATGATCGAGTTCAAGCAAACGCTCTTACCGGTACCGGTTCGACCTGCAATCAACAGGTGAGGCAACGAGGCCAAGTCGACGACGAGTGGATTCCCGGATACGTCCTTACCCAAGAAAAGAGGAATCTTCATCTTCTTGGTGGCAGCATTCCCTTCTTCGATGACCTCGCGCATCCGAACCATCTGACGCTTCTCGTTGGGCACTTCGATACCGACGGTGCACTTACCCGGGATCGGAGCCACGATACGAACGCTGGGTACGCGAAGAGCGATGGCCAAGTCATCTGCCAAGCCCGAAATCTTGCTCAATCGAAGCCCCGCAGCCAACTCGATTTCGTATTGCGCAATCACGGGCCCCGTTTCGATTTCGACCACTTTCACATCGAAACCGAAGTCGGCGAATGTTTGCTCCAAGATTTTCGCTTTGCGGCGAACTTCGATCGCCTGCTCTTCATAGGAAACGTCATCGCCTTCCGTCAACAAATCGATTCCCGGCAAGACGTACTCTTCGGTACCTTCTGGCAGCTTGGTATCGTCGAGATTTTCAAGAGATGTATCGGCCTCGTTCTTCGACTTGCGATCGGTGCGTTTGTTCCTGACACGAGGCCCCGGGACGCCGTGCGATTCGTCTTGTCGCGCTTCAATCGTTTCCCCTTCGATCTCCACTTCGCGAATCATTGCCTCTTCCGCTTCCTCTTCGACCGCTTCTTCTTCGGCTTCGACTTCATCGACCTCTTCTACATCATCGCTTGGAGGAGTGATTTCTGGTGCAGGCTTCGTAGGCTTTCCACCGAGCAACGACTTGGCCAAACTTGTGGCTACATCGGAAAGCGTTTTCCCTACTGGAGCCAACGGTTCGATCGTGACGTTACCAGAGATTGGTTCTTTACCCTTGAAGCGAAGATTGGGTCCACCTTCTTCATTTGCTTTTGCTTCCGCCTTGGGTGACTCGACATCGCTTGTAAGACGAATTCGATGGGGCCGTTCGTTGGTCTTCGCAGCCGCATCTACAGAAGCCGCAACAGCGGGAGCATTGGTTTCGGTGGACTTGAGCGATGCCTGAGCGATGCCGCTCGTGATGGGACGCATACGCCCCATCAGGTTGACCGATCCCATCGTCATCATCGAAACGATTTTCAAGACGGCATACTCGGTGCTCAATAACAATCCCGCCATCAAGCAACTCATCGTGAGAATTACACCACCCGTGAAAGCGAAATGTCGGTTGATCCAGGTGCTCGTTAAAGCTCCCAAATAGCCACCGGCTCCGATCGGAGACGGAACGGGCAGATGCCAATGCAATAGCGCTGGAAGCGTGGCTATTGCAACGATCACGAGCGTCCATCCAAAGCTGCGACCGAGCGGCGAGGTAATCGGATTTTGCCGCAGCATCGCAACCACGGATAGAAACATCAAACCACTCACCAAATAGGCCGCCACCCCCATGCTTTGGATGAGCAAATGGCTTACCAAAGCCCCCCAATAGCCACACCAGTTTTGGATTTCTTTGTTTTCGGGATAAGTGATCTGATCGGGTTGGTAGAGATACCCAAAGGGTGGCAGCAACGGTCCCACTGCGTCGGCCGAGTCGTGGCTCCACAAAGAAACGAGCACGAAGATCGCCACGGTGAAGGTGGCAATTGCGGCTATGTCCCATCGCACATTGCGAGGCTCGGCCATCCGGCTTCTCCAAGCTTGATGCAGGATCCGTGTCTCCTCCACGTCCGTGTGGGCTCCGCATCCGACGGAGCATTTCTTTTGTTGAGCCGAATCCTTGGCCAAGCCGATGCCTATCCGATTTTCGATCGAAAGATACAATCAGCCATCGATCGGTTATCGGATCGATGCGCGTTTCCAAGTGAGTTGAATCGGTCGCGATCCCATACCTTCACTAGTCGATAGGATTGTTAGAGCGTTTATGTTCGGCATTATCAGCGTGTTCAAACCGATCGGAGTAACCAGTCGCGATTGCGTCAATCGCATCCAGCGTTGGGTGCGTCCCTTCAAAGTCGGACATGCAGGTACGCTCGATCCCATCGCGGAAGGTGTCTTGATCGTTGCGGTTGGACAAGCAACCCGTCTCATCGAACTGCTTCATGAGTTGCCGAAAGTCTATCGCGGAACCTTTCGCATGGGATGCCGCAGCGAGTCGGCGGATACGGAGACCGAGGTGACTCAACTTGCCGACGCATCGGTGGTCTCTCAAGAAACACTGCTGAGCCATATTCCCAAGTTCGTGGGGACGATTCAACAGAAGCCACCCGCTTATAGCGCCATCAAGATCGATGGAAAACGCGCTTACGATCTAGCTCGCAAAGGCGAGAACGTCGCAATGCCCGAGCGATCCGTTACCATCCATCGCATCGAACTACTTTCCTGGTCTCCTTCCGAGATCTGCTTAGACGTGACGTGCGAATCAGGGACCTACATCCGCAGTTTGGGTCGCGATCTCGCGCGTGCCTGCCAATCCGATGCGGTGATGACGCATCTCCTTCGATCGAGCGTCGGTCCATTTACCAGCGAGCACGCATGGAGCTTGGAATCGTTGGAATCACGGGAGGCCATTGCCCGGGCTTTGGCCAATCCTGCCGAATGCCTTTTGCGCGATCGCGTCATCCTTACCGACGACGAATATCGACGCATGCGGAATGGTCTCTATCTGGAACTAGCGGAAGGACGGATCGAGCGCAATGCCGCCAAGAGACCCCACGCTTCCATTGGCCAAGGTGACGACTCCATCCTGGGACTCGATCGAATGCAACGATTGCGAGGCATTCTCACGCAACGATCCCCAACGCATTGGGGCGCGGCTCTCAATTTCGATCATGAGGATTGCAGCGAATAGTTCGCTTGCCGAAGCTCCATCCCGCCCCGTGATGCATTACCCTGCTTGCTGCCGCATGACATTGTGCACGGCATTGGTAAAGCAGCTACATCGAGTGTAGTAACTCCGTTCATCGTGTGTCGATCCGAGCGCCGAGCTGCAATCGAATTGCTGAACGCGATCTTGATTGGCTAAGGGTTCATTGAGTCCTGGATCGGCGATCGACGATACCCCCACAAACCCAGCAAAACCCGCCGCGATGGGACGAGTTATCGCATTATCGATAAAGCGAAATCTTCGAAGGACGGGATCCTTCGAATTGTAGAGATTCACGAGTCGCTCGACATGCTGCATCGCTAATCCAAAACGACCGCACGGCTGCAACCATGAACGATCCACAGCGGGCGCCGCCAGACTGACGCGATAGGGTTGGCGTGCAATGGTTTCGGAAGTATCGATCGCTTGGCCATCGACGGTTCCTCCCGAATCCAAATGCAGAGCCCCCGTGACCACACGCGCTCCTAAAGAGAAACCAAGCAAGCTCACCTGTGAAAGATGTGGTAACGATCGAAGGAGACGAGCTAGATAGAAGGCTTGCGAATCCGCGCATTCGGCGTTTTCGCGAATGTCGCGAACCGGACCTCGTTCGCGCTGGCTAGGCCATGAAAGAAAAATGATTCGAAAATGGTTATAGCAGCGACGCTGAATCTGCTCGGCGATAAAGCGAGCTCGCTCGCGAGTATTGTCGCGAGTCATCCAATTCCCGTGGGCATAAAACAACGTCAGCTTGTTCGCATCTGCCTGGGTCGCTTCTAAGAGTGCATCCCATGAAGAAACTTCCCATGGTACACCGCACATCCCACCCCTATAGAACTCATAGTTGTTACATGCGGTCGTGCAACAAGGTCCGCATGGCAGGTGTCGCGTGCTCACTTCCCAAAGATCGATCTCTGCCGTTTCTTCCGCGTACGACCGCGAGAATGGTAAGAGCGATAAGGCGCCTAAGGTTGCTAGAGCACTTCGGCGATGCATGCCGAGCCCCGGGGGACTTAGTCCCTGATTTCGATCACGTTGAATGCTGCGCATGGCACGGTTCCTTATCGCTCTTGATGGACCTCTTAGTCAATCATATCAAGCCGGTGGATAAAGAAACGCCGCGCCATCCTAACGACTGCCATTCCTTCATGATCGCCGACGTAGGAAGATCATTCCTACAATCCATAGCATAATCGATACGATCATTTTCATCCTCGCGAGTACCTCGAGTACCACTTGGTTATCGGCATTTCATGGAAAGACGTTGTAAAAAAACAACATGTTTCGTTTGCACAACATAGACCGCGTCGTATAGTTGTGCGGCTACATCTAGGAAGAAGATGTCTAAGATACTGGAAAGGGCGAAACGATGAAAAAGTATGCACTGTTTGTTGGATGTGTTCTCTTGGCCTTCACAGGCTGTGGTCGCGGATGGTTGCCATGCCTCCATCGCGGAGCTCCATGCTACAACGGCACCTGCCATCCTGAAATCGGCACGGTTGGTGTTGCCGATGGATGCAACGATTGCGGTACCACGGTTGGATATGAATCGTACCCAGGATCGTACAGCACGATTCATCGTGGCGAATCGGTCAACCCCGTTGCTGCACCCTAAATTCTCACAAGCGTTTCGACCACGAAAAGGCTAGAGTCCTTTGAACTCTCGGGTTCTTAGGCCCTCCGCCTTCTATTGAGGCCCGGGCACGGAAGCCTGTGCCGGGATAGAACTTGTTTCTTTCCTGGCATGGGACGATCGGATGGGCTTTCGATGGGCCTCGCCATCGCTATAAACTAGTCGAATCGATTTCGATTAGATTGCGAGGCACATATGGTTGCATTGCTCAAACGCAGAGTCTGGTGGTTTCTTCTCATACCACTAGGCATGTTTCTATTGCTGTTAGCTCTTCCAAGCATTCTTGGGTCGAGCTGGGTTGTACAACCGATCGTACAACGACTTCGCACCGGCGATTTTGAGCTTCGCCTCGCATCGCTTCAATTGGGATGGTTTTCTCCCATTCAGCTCCAGGGGATTTCAATCCAACAATCCAATGGACCTGCCCTCCTAACGATCGATCGTGTCCAATCCTCTCGCGGTCTACTCGGCTTCTTGCTCAACGGCCGACAGTTGGGAACCGTTCGAATCGTCAAGCCCACGATCGATGTGGAACTTCTTTCCGATTCAAGCAATCTCGAACGGCTCATCCATGCACTCGAAGGAAAGAACGGCCCGTCCCCGTCCAAGCCCAAAGGGCCGTTGCCCAATATCGATCTCGATATCCAAATCGAGGACTTTTCGGCCAAAGTACAGCGTCCCGGTGACCAGCAACCCTTGGTGATCATTCCACCTTGGGATGCTCATTTGCAGTACCGATCGCTTCAAGGCAATTTTCGACTTCACGTCGAACCGGATCCTGGGCCATCTGCAACAGGTCGAAATCACTCCTGAATTGGTCAAACTCGGATTGGGACATGCCATTCCTTTATTGGCCGAGTCCGCATGGTTTGAAGGCCGCATCTCTCTTGCGACCGGAGCAATCGATGTTACGCTCGATGATCCCGTACAATCGATCGGCGAAGGTACGCTCACACTGCATCAAGTCAAGAGTGGCCCATCGCAGCCCACCATTCTTCAACTACTGGATCTCCTAGCACATCTTCGCGATAAGCCTCCTCATCATGAAATCGTGTTCGTCGATGGATCTCAGATCAAGATTCAAATCCATGATGGCATCGTGCATCATGAAGGATTGGAAGCAGGCTTGCCAAAGGTCGATGAGCGATTGCAGATTGCCTCCTCTGGTGATGTTGGCTTGGTCGACAAATCGCTGAACCTCACTCTCCAATGTCCCGTGCCGCTCGCCCTATTGGCTCGCCGTCAAGAAGTCCGAGACATTGGAGTCCCCATGGTTCGAATACCTGTCGGTGGAACTCTGGATGCACCTCAAGTGCGTTGGGATACTCTCCGTCAAGATTCAGGGGATCTACTGGCGTTGCTGAGCGAAAAAGTACAAGACAATTCACCCGGTACAGCCGCCATCTTGCAGTCGCTGGAAAAAGTAGCGGACGGTCAAGCCGATGATGCGATTTCCGTTGCTGTCGATCTGTTCAAAGCTTTACGGGACCGCAAGAAACAAGAAACGAACGACTCCAACGCAAATGCCAATAAAGAGGAATCGAAACGTCCTGTCCGCGATGCCCTCCGCGATCTGTTCCGCGGCAAGCAACCCTAGTTGACTTCTAGCGGTTGACTTCTAGCGGTTGACTTCCAGCGGTTGACTTCCAGTCCCTCGGAAGGTCTGTTGAAGTACGAACCTAGATCTTCCCGTCCCTTGCTTACGCTTTTTGAAATTGCGCTAATTAGCTTTCGACGTCTGGAAAACCTTGATTTCCCCAATCCGACGCGTCAGCGAGGGACCACATACATCACAACCCGACGCATCACCATTTGCACACGAATCATCCCACTCCATTCTTAGCCAACTTCACACTCTCCCAGAGGCAACCTATGAAATCCTCCATGAAGCTCCGACCATTCCTTTTTGGCTCACTACTCCTCTCATCCACCATGCTTTTATCGAGCCTTGGCATGACTCCTGCGGTGGGGCAGCAACATTCCCCCGAGATTCAGCAGGTGGAACAGAACTATCTCGACAAGAAAGAGGTTGCGGGAGTGGTTACCTTGGTCGCAAGCGATCAAGGCATCCTTCACCTTCATGCTGCAGGGAGCGCTGATCTTTCTCGCTCGGCGCCGATGCAAACCGATTCGATCTTTTGGATCGCTTCGATGTCCAAACCTGTCACCGGTGCCTGCATGATGATCTTGGTGGACCAAGGAAAGGTCTCGCTGGACGATCCCATCACCAAGTATCTTCCTGAAATGAAAGACCTAAAGACGAAGGATGGAAAAACAGTCAACATCACCATTCGACATCTCCTGACTCATACTTCAGGTATGGACGAACTAAAACCCGACGAAGCCTACACTTCCAAGAATTTAACGGAAGCCGCTTCGAGATACGCCAAGGTGCAGGTAGCCTTTGAGCCAGGAACCAAGTGGCGCTATAGCCAAACGAGCATCAATACGGCAGCTCGCATCATCGAAGTGGTCTCAGGAAAATCATTCGATACCTTTGTCGCAGAAAAAATCTTCCAACCGCTCCAAATGAAGGACACCACTTTTTACTTGAGCGAACAGCAGGCATCACGGCTGGCCAAGTCCTACAAGAAGACCAACGATGGCTTTGAAGAGGCCAAGATCGGATTGCTCGCAGGAAAGGAACCGACTTTTCGCGATCGCATGCCAGCCGCCAATGGAGGCCTCTTCTCGACCGCAAACGATTTCGCTCAATTCTGTCGCATGCTCCTTCGCAATGGAGAACTCGACGGTAACCGCATCCTATCGGTCGAAGCTGTCAAAACCTTGCGATCCATTCATTCGGGAGATCTCGAAACGGGTTTCACGCCAGGCAATGGTTGGGGTATTGGATGTTGCGTCGTAAAAAATCCTCAAGGGGTCACCGAGGCGTTGTCATCGGGATCCTTTGGACATGGCGGTGCCTATGGCACGCAGGCCTGGATCGATCCGGTCAAGAATCGGATCTATCTCTTGATGGTTCAGCGTTCGAACTTCCCTAATTCCGACGCATCCGATTTGCGGCGCGATTTTCAAAATGCCGCAGTGAAGGCCTTTCCTTCAAAATAATCTCGCGATTGCTTTAGGACTTCGCAGACTTTTTCAGCCCGACCATTTCCAATAGCCGAAGGGCGTTGGTGGTCGGTGTGGGACCTGGTCGCATCTTATAGTCGAACCGCATCCGTTCCTGACCATCTTCCATCTCAAAATACTCTCGAAAGTGAACGATTTGGGCATGTTCAATGATCTCAGGATGATCGGCTAATTCGAGATCGTGAGTACTCATAGCCGTGATGACGCCCACATCGATCAGTTGCTGAACCACGTGGCAGACTGCGATCTGCCGTTCACGACTATTGGTTCCTTGAAGAATTTCATCGAGTAGCGCCAACAGCGGGCGACGTTGAACACCGCGAGTCGCTTCATGACGCGCGAGCTCAACGATATCTCGCAATCGGTGCAGCTCGGCCATAAAAAAGGAAACACCATCCTGCAGACTATCTTGAATCCGCATGCTCGTCGCTAGCTCGAATACATTACTCGAAAAGGAAGCAGCGCAAACCGGAGCTCCGGTGCGAGCCAAAAGAAGATTCAGCCCGAGTGAACGCAACAAGGTACTCTTACCTGCCATGTTCGAGCCAGTAACCAAGAGCAGAGGATGACTTGCATCCACGGTCAAATCATTTCCAACACGTTGATCATGGCGAAGCAAGGGATGGCCTAGTTGAGTGGCCTCGATAGGATTTCCTTGCTCGATCATGTTCGGCACACTCCAATCTCGGTGCTCATCCGCGACAGTCGCCGACGAAATGAGTGCCTCTGCATCGGCTAACGCATCGAGCCATTTTTGACTTTCGGGCCCGAATTTCGTTTGCCATCGTTCCAACAGTTCCATCACGCGGAAGTCCCATTGGAAAAAGAGTTGCAACAAAAGGTAGGGGATGTAGAAGAGAGCGTTTCGTTGAAGATTGGCCATCAATACGAAACGTCGGAGTTTTGCAAATCCCTGAATCGCGTTCGACTCTCCTTCGCGACTTGCGTTTCGGATCTGTACGATCAGCTTGGAGTCTCCGCGAGTCTGACCTAACACTTGGTAGAGGTCGCAATATCCATCAACCTCGCGATGACCACTATTGATGCTTTGAAAGATGTCATGGATGGCTCCCACTTTCCCCAACATCACCACGACATTTCCGAGCAAACCTGCCAAAGCAAGCCCCAATCCAATCCACTGTTGCGATTCGGATTCCAGGCTTTTTGCAAGTACAACCCATGCGATACCAGCGATGACCAGCAACGGACCGATCTGACTCCAACGATGAAACAACCGATGGCGTTGCAACCAGCTTCCTCCTGAAGCCCACTTCGTGAAACTTTCCGGCGATGAATGGGAATTGCTGAGCTGATTGGCTAGAAAAAGAACCTGTTCCCTAAGTTCGCGTTGATCTCGCAATTCTGCCACGGCGGCTTGGCGTTCGCGAATGCGATCGGCCGACTGCCATTGCGTGATCCATTCAGCCATTCGTCGCTGGCCGATCGATGTCGAAGCAAGATTCATCCAGTGATACAAACTTCGTTTGCCGAATACATCCAAGTCCGCTGTGGAAGCGTTCGTGCATTGTTCTAACTTGGCATCGGGATGCACGCGAAAAGAAATGTCCGCCCATCGTCGTTCAAATCTCGCCATCAATCGCGAGTAAAGATCCTTACGCGTTTTTGCGCAGTCTAGGGCATATCGAACCGACTCGTGCCATATCAACACAGCCACAAAAGCGAGGGCAATGATCCATCCCAATACCATCACGTAGGATGGTGTATCCTGGCGTGTGTAGGCGGCAAGCAACAGAAAAAGAGCTGGAAAAAACAGAATAGGCCTCGCCCATACGATTCGGCGATTCCACACCATCTGCACCTCAAGCTCATCGGAGAGCTCGCGCAATCGGCCTTCGTAATGCGATCGAATCGTCTCGCTCATGGTGCCTCACGCAGTCCCTTCTGGCGGACGAATCAACCGATATCTACTCGCTCCGTCCGTTTCATCTAATGCAAGCATTGGCAATATCGAAAAGAAGCATAGTTTGCTCCCAATTCTGCCTCAAGCCGACTTGACGTGGACCATCATCTTGCAATATCTCCCCTTTAGAAACCGCACACCGGCATTTCTCGACCAAAACTGAACCCGTTTTGGAAAGTTTTGAGAAAAAAGCGAAACAACCTTTCAGGAATCGAACGTGACCGCTCGGACTCCATCCCACACCAAACTTGCAGCCTTGCTCGCCATGGGCGTGGCCAGCCTGGGTGTCGGATGCCGACAGAACGTCTACCATCAACTCTATGCGGAGCAGAATGCCCGCGAGATTCGTGCTTTGGAAGATCGCATCTTTGAGTTTGATGCCGAATACCGCGACCTAGAAAATCGCTATCTCGCCAAAGAGCACGAAAACGAGGTACTCAGGCAACGGCTCGCACAGTCGATGGCCAATGCAAAGTCCTCCAGCAAACCATCTCTTTCGAAACCCCAAGGTTCGACCAAGCCGAAGTTCGACGACGTCGATGAAAAGTGGGAATTGCCAGATGTGGTCGTTCCAACGCCTGATCCCAAAGCCAATGCTCCGGTTGAACCTACCGTTCCCAAAGGGAGTTCTGAGGATGCTCTCAAGATCATCGATCCACCCAACAAGACTGTAGGCGACCTACCGGCACCGAAAAAAGATGCGACGAACAAGGATGCGACTCCAGAGCGGATGGTTCCTGGAGCAGGTTTGACTCCACCTGCGGCACCTCCCAATCCGTCGACTGACAAGCCTTCAAACAATCCGACTCTCAACAACTCGTTGCCCAGCAATCCTTCCTTCCAAGCACCGGGTATCAATCCAGCACCAGGTCTGACCCCACCGCTCCTGCAACCGGCCCCATCCAATCCCGTTCCAGGAAACGTCAATGACCGCGATCGCGATCGAGCGGATGCATCGAGCCGTATCGTCATTCCCGAATACGATCAATTTGTAAGACCCGCTTCCGCTTTAGTGTCCCAACCATCAAACACTACAGACCAGCGGATCGTTGAGATTGCCTTTCATCCTTCGCTCTGTCGTGGCATCAATCTCGACGACAACCCGCAGGATGACGGTGTGTACGTGGTCCTGCAACCTCGCAATGCCATGGGACAGTTCGCAGAAGCTGCTGGCGATGTGACGGTGATCGCCGTTGATCCCACCAAGCCCAAAGAACGCGAACGGATTGCTCGATGGACTTACACGGCGGATGATTTTGCGAAGACGCTTCATGCTTCAGGAGCGTCCCAAGGTTATCATCTTCCCTTGCGATGGCAGGCAGATGTACCTCAAGGTGATCATGTGCAGATCTTCGTCCGGGTCGTACTGGCCGATGGAAAAACGCTCGTTTCCGAACGAAAGGTCATGTTGCATCACCGCGATTCGATGCAGTCCGTTTGGACTCCGCGGGCCAACGCGCGTTAGAGTCGATTCTTCTTCCGCCTCTAGTGGATAACGACGTTTTATTTGAAGTCGTCGAATCCCATTCCATCATTAGGGAAATCGGAGCCCGCATCTGCCACGGCTCCCGCACCTTCCGGTTCCATCGAGACAGCGGGCATCATCGCCGCGGCGGCTTTCTTTCGAGCCGACTTTTCCTTCATAGAGCAACGACGATGAAGGTTATGAGTGGGCATAGGAGAACGAGAACCCAAAACGCATCCCAAACCATGTTCATAATGCCCTAATTCTCCGCTGTGCCATCAGGAAAACGCTACCTTTAGACTAGCTGTTCGTTTCCAATTCGCAAGGAAAATCGAGGGAACTCGGGCTGCGAGCCCTTCAAAAACCCCCTACCTAAGCGAAAACCACCCCATCCGGTTCTATTCTGCCGCCTTGGGATAGCTGCCGAGAATTTCCAAGCGGACAGCTTGAAGCCGTAGAGCCTGAATCGCTTCGGCGACGTTTGGCTGCGATTGGTGTCCCTCGAGCTCGATAAAAAACAGGTACTCACTGGGAGATTCAGGTATCGGAAAAGACTCGATCCATGTGAGATTCAGTCGATTTTGACGGAAGACGAGCATCGCGTCGGCCAACGCACCTGGTTTGTGGGGCACACGAAACATGATCGATGTTTTGTCATTTCCTGTGGGAGTTGCCGGTTCCTTGGCGATAACCGCAAAGCGAGTGACATTCATGCGGTTGTCTTCGATCTCGGAATCGATCACTTGGAGGCCATGATGCACGCCTGCTTCTTTGCTGGCGATGGCTGCAACATTCGATTTTTCCGAAGCCATGCGGGCCGCGCCTGCGGTGCTGCCAACTTCGATCAGCTTGGCATCTGGCAGATGTTGCCTCAACCATTCGCGGCACTGCGAGATTGCCTGCGGCTTGCTATAAACTTCGCGAACTTCCGATCGAGAACATCGGCCCAAAAGGTAATGGTGGATGGGAAGCAATATTTCAGCGCAGATCTTTAAAGGCTGACGCGCAAACATTGTGAGCGTATCGACGATGCGTCCATCGGTTGAATTCTCGATCGGCACCATTCCATACACCGCTTGGCCACGGCCCACTTCTTCGAAGACAGCGCCGATACTCGCTACCGGCGCAAGCTCCGATGTTTCGCCGAAGTGCTTGATAGCCGCCAGATAACTGTAGCTATACATGGGACCCAAATAAGCCACACGATGGGGAGTAAGGACCGAATGATAGGATGCACTGGCCATGTGTTTCATCACATCCATGGCGAGGTCTCGTTGAAGCGGAGCCACCGTGTCCTCATTCTCCACGGCCATGGCAGCCTGCTGTTGCTGGACCCACACAGGAGGCAATGAATCACCCGCAGTCTTCGCCCAAGCCTGTTGATACTGTGCGCGTTCACGCAACAATCGAACCAATTGCTTGTCGATATCGCTGATCTGCTTTCGAAGTTGTTCTTCGTTTCCCTGCCCAGACATGGAATCTGCTTTCACCGATTAGAAGGATTATATTGCGAACCATGAACTTCCTATCAAGGTTCGTTGAGTAGCACTTCGATACCTTGCGATTCTTCTTGGCTGTGGGGTTTTGCAGGAAACGTCCACTTCAAGAAAAAGGGGGCGATGAAGGTGGTAGCCATCACCGTAACGGTGGCCGCGCTGAACAGCCCATCATCGAACACTTTGGTAGCCAATCCCATATTGGCAAAGATCAAACCCACTTCGCCACGTGGAATCATGCCGATCCCGATAACGTGCTTTTTACCGCGAAACCAAAGAGGAGCATAGCCGGCGATGAATTTGCCAACGATGGCGACTCCTAGCAAACAAGCAGCCATCATCAAGATTTTGGAGTTGTCCATGTTGAATGGATTGAGCGTACTGACATTGACTGCAGCACCAACCATAAGGAAGAAAATGGGAACGAAGAAAGCTCCAATATGCGCAACCCCCATTTCAATCTCGCGTTCTTGTGGAACTTTTCGGATCAACAGCCCCGCCGCAAAGGCTCCTACCAAAGGTGCCAATCCGCAATAGGCAGCCAACCAGGCCAATGCCATGGCTACGATCAACGCTAACATCGTTGGCGTTCCTGCCAATTGCCAACGTACAAACGATTGCACAATCGGAGGGAGAATCCAACTGCCAATGACCAACGTTGCCACCAAGAAACCACAGGCGATCCCCGTGGTAGTCCCCACGCTTAGCAGCGTCACTTCTTTCCCTTCAGTTAGACCAGAAATAACCGCCAAGATGATCAAACCAATCACGTCATCGATGACGGCGGCACCCAGTACGATCTGACTCTCTGGGTCTTGTAACCGCCCCAAGTCTGCAAGTACGCGAGCCGTGATTCCGACACTCGTAGCTGTCAGAGTAGCCCCCGCCACGATGCCAACCATATTGCTATAACCTAATCCAAGGCACACGGCATAGCCTAGCGCGAAGGGGGCGATCACGCCGACCACCGCAACAAGCAAGGCTTCCCACCCCACCTTGAGCAGTTTATCCAGATCGGTCTCTAAACCAATTTCGAAGAGTAGGACAATTACCCCAAGCTCGGCGATCACATGCAACACATGATCATGGGCATCAACCCATCCAAGGACCGATGCGCCTACCACTACCCCTGCGACGAGCTCACCCAAAACAGCCGGTTGACCCATCGCTTTGGTGGCGGTCCCCATGGCTTTGGCAAACAACAGCAACAGCGCTATCAAACCAACGTATTGTGCACCTTCTGGCATCGGTTTCCTTCCCTCAATCGATGAATCAGCTCGAGTCTCTCATTCCATTCTAGCTCGATCCTGCTATTTCGATCAGATAGGGCTACGGCTTCTTGGCGGGTGTGGCCGATAAATCGATCGATTTCCAACTCAATTCGCGAAGCTTGGTGAGCTCATCGCGAGCCGCCTTCCATTGTTCTTCGGCTTGCTTCTGCTGTTCCACGGCCGCTTTTCCTAAGATTTTGAGAAGGTCGACAAGAAGCTGGCGAGCTTCCGTATCTCCGCGAACGGCAAGCTGATGATCGCGAGCCCAATCCATCAAATGCAGGGCCACCTTGACCGAGGCCGGTGGATTCTCAATCTTGCGGGCTGGATTCTGCGGATCGATGAATTGATTCCCTTTGCGAGCCGAAGCGGGGCACTTGATGCTACTCATTTCCACCACGGCATTGACCGGTGCTTGCGAACATAAAAACCAGAAACCTCGCCAAGCCAAGCCGACGAACATCGGCGGAATCGCTTCTCCCATGGCCAAGTAGCCAACCCTCGTCAACGCCGAAGCATAACGTTCGAGTTTCTGTTGTAGAGTAAAGCTTCGTCGTATTACCTCTTGCTGCGCCATGCGGTACGTCAAGTAAGACTGCTGCAACATCTGCAATTTGAACTGATCTGTGGCGGCCCTGATCTGCTTCTCTGCCGCTTCCATCATCCGCAGATTGAACTCGCCATACACATCCATAGCCTTGATCTGTAATTCGAGCGACACCTTGTACGCATCCAATTGAAACTTTGCAATATCGAGGACATCAGGAGAAGAGGACATCACAGCAGCCTTTTCAAGAAGATGAGGAACGAACCTAATTCTCAGAATATTTTGATTCGGTCACCGTTTTGGATGCAACGAAAAAAACGCGATTTCAATGCTTCCAACGTCAACCCAAGGATGCTTGGCCGGTCTAGACACAAACTTCATTTTGGATTCGACTGAAACACGAGATATCCTTCGCTTACCACTTGGAAACACTCCGATGCCCTACTGGCTTTTGATCTACGACGTGGTCGACCAATACGTGGAACGCCGCACACCTTTTCGCGCAGAACATCTCGCACTAGCCCAAGCGGCCACGCAAAAAGGACAGTTGATCCTGGGCGGTGCTCTGGCCGATCCTCCTGATCAGGCCTATTTGCTCTTCAAAGGAGAACGAGAGGTCGCTCAACAATTTGTAGATAACGATCCCTATGTTCGCGAGGGACTCGTCGTACGATGGAGCATTCGGCCTTGGACAATCGTGGCGGGAGCCGCATTACCGATGATCCACGATATCCCGCTTGAGTAATTTTCGATCTCGACGCTTCGATCCCGGAAGGACTTTGTTCCAGGAATTCGATGGGTCGAATATCGATGATAAATAATGGCTAACTCAGAACGCCGGGCAAGGGGCCGGTGCTGTCGGCGAATTGTTCTGTGGGTACGCCCATCGCTTGCAACATCGAAACATAAAGATTGCTGAGCGGCGTATTGGCCTCAAACTCGAGATGCTGACCAGTCTTCAACCGACCACCCCCGTGACCTGCCAATACCAACGGCAAGTTATGCGGATCGTGGCGATTGCCATCCCGAAGGTCGGATCCAAACAACACCATCGATTGATTCAATAAAGTCGACTCACCCTCCTGAATTTCGCTCAACCGCTTCACAAAGTAGGCCATCTGCTCGATGTGCCACTGTCCAATCTTCTGATACTGATCCAACTTGGCCTCTTGATTCTCATGATGGCTGAGCGAATGGAAACCTTCGCTCACTCCATCCAAGAACGAAAAGTTGATGTTGCTCACCGAGTTTCCAAACATAAACGTGCTGATCCGGGTCATGTCGGATTGGAAGGCTAAGACCATCAAGTCTAGCATCAATCGAACATGGTCAGCATGCTTTTCGGGAATCACCTCACCTGGTGCAGGAACGGAATCAATGGAAGCTCGCGGTTGCCATGGGGCCCCATCGGTTTTCTCGAGTCGTTCGATTCCTTTTTCTACCGATCGAACACTTTCGAGATACTCATCCATCCGCCGACGATCGTTGCTACCAAGTTGACGCTGTAAATCGTGCGCATCTTCGAGCACCAAATCTAAGAGCTTGCGATCGGCGAGACGATCGGCTTGATTGGGTTGACTCGCTCGAAGCAATCGCTCGTATACCAATCGAGGATGAATCTCTTTGGCTAGAGGCTTGGTCGGTCCTTTCCAACTGATATGCGCCGCATAGACGCGGGTATAGCCGACGTTGCCATCGACGCCGGTCGGAACCGGTTCAATCCCAAGCTCCATCGATGGAATCGGCGTCAGATGCCCCATCTTCGATGCGGCTACCTGATCCATCGAAATCCCATTGCAATTCAAGTTCAAACCGGTCGTCTTGTTGATGGTCGTGCCGGTCAACAACCCTGCAGTCTTCACATAGTGACCATCACCGGTTGCACTAGCCTTGTTCCAAAGATTGGTGAGAACCGTCACATGATCTCGAAACGGTTCAAGGGGCCGAAGGGTATCTGAAAAGACAAACTCTTTCCCCTGCCCTTCCGGAGTCCATCGTTTAGGATGCACGCCATTGGGCATGAACAACACCGCCAATCGTACCGGATTGGCTTCATTGGTAGCGGCCTGCGCTACCCGCATTCCCTCGAGCCAAGGGAGGGCCAAAGTGGCTCCAATACCTTGAAGAAAGGGACGGCGTGCGATTCGAGTTTGATGCAACATTTACTCTTCCTTCCAACCTCGATGTCGAAATACGTCGCCACGGACGATTTCCAAAATCATCGTCTGTCCATGGTAACCATCCTCTTTGACTCGGTCAAAAATTCGGTCGATCTCACAATAATCACTATCCACCAGCGAACGCCCCATCGCATAGGCATACATCCGCGTTACAACCGTTCGAATAACTTGATCTTTCCTAGTCAGTAAAAGCTTTTTAAGCCCTTCGGCACCTTCGAATGCCTCGCCCGATGGAAGCTGACCTTTGCAGTCGATCACCTTTCCATTTTCTTTCTCGCGATACCGGCCGATCGCATCATAATTTTCAAGCCCAAACCCCAATGGATCGAGCGAGTCGTGACACGATGCGCAGATGGCATTGGTACGATGCAATTCGAGTCGCTCGCGAAGCGTTTTGCTCGTTCGATCCTCATCGCTTTCACTCAGCGGCGGCACATTGGGTGGTGCTGGAGGCGTGTGTATTAAGCAACTTCTCGAGAATCCATTTGCCGCGAAGAACGGGACTTGTGCGATTGGGATACGAGGAAACCGCCAACACCGATGCCATGGTGAGCACGCCGCCACGCGGATGTTCGGCAGCCAAATCGACTTTCTTCAGGTTCTGGTTGAGATCCAGTCCTTTGCGTGGAATATCATAAAATCCCACCATGCGATCATTCACAAAGGTGTAGTTGGCGTCGATCAACTCTTCAAGGCTTCCATTCTCCCGTATCAGATGATGCAACAAACGAACGGGTTCCATTCGAAGCACTTCGGCAAACTCGTCGTTCATTTCCGGAAAGAGGTTGGGATCCAGTTTATGATTGCGCCCTAAATCGCGAGTACCTAACCATTGCCCAACGAAACTCTCGAGCATATTCATATGCTTGGGATCGCGAATCAATCGTTTGACTTGATCCTCCAAGACCGAGGCCTCATGCAACTTTCCTTGGTCGGCTAGCTTCTTCAGTTCTCGATCCGGCATCGTGTCCCAAAGAAAGAACGAGAGCCGAACAGCTAACTCATGATCATTGAGAGCCACCTTTTCTTGAGGACGTGACGATTGCTCGACCATAAAAAGAAAATGAGGAGAAATCAAACACAGCCGCATGGCATCAAAGATGGCCTCATCCCAAGGCAATTGACGTTGAGTCCGCGCATCACGATAAAGACCCAATAACGCTTGCAATTCGGTATCGCGAACCGGGCGACGATAGGCCCGGGATGCATACTCTGCCAAACACTCTTTGGCGGCCTCTTCTTCCGATTTGTTTTCACTCGGCTTCGCAATCAGCAGCAGCTTGCGCGAAGCTTCATTCTTCGCCAGATAATCAAAGGCATCATTGGCCGCATCGAGATATTTTTCACCATGAACCGGAGATAAAAAGAGAGTCTCGGCAGCATTGTCAAATCCTTCCCCTCCAGCTCCATCAACTGGCAATGCTGCCCCAGCATCGAAATGAGCTTGCAAGAGATCGCGAATCGAATTGCCAAACTGCAACCGATTCAAACGGCGCATACGATAAGGCCCAGGCACAGGTCCATCTTTGCACGCTACCGACCGAAAAACTCGCGTGATGTAATCGGCAAACCATTGACGATCTTCGACCTTCATCCCTTTCGCATCTTTGGGTGGCATCTCCCCTGCAAACACCCGAGCTTGAACCTTGTCCCATTGCGATCGATGTTTGGCAATTTGCTCGGGAGCAGAAAGCGAACTCAAATCCAAATCCCCTTCCAATTTATCGGGTCGATGGCAGTCGACGCAGTATTCGCGAATCAACGCATCAAAGCGATGAAACGGGTCGGGGTTAGTTCTGCTTCAAAGCTGTAAGGAGCTCAACCCGTGCATCAACTCAACCGCAAGCCACAACACGACCATCATCGAACTACAAGACGATGAACGTGCTAACAATGGCGGAGTCGAAGTACTGGCCCAAAAGCGTTGAGAATCGAACATATCGAATTGATCTGGCAGGAGTCGGATCTTACGCAAGGAGGGGATGCCAAGACGGCAATGCGAAGATCTCTAGGCGGGAAAAAGCAAAAGCCATGATGGGCGACAGGGTTCTGTCGCCCATCATGCGTCTTATGCATGGATACTATGCAGAAATGTCATAGCACAAAATCTTGTCTTGCTGACGAACGTACAACTTTCCATCAACAATTACAGGGTGTGCCCAACTAGGACGTTCACCGCTACCGGGCAATGTGAACTTGCCAAGCTCTTCATATTTGTCAGCTGTGGCACGCGCTAAAACCAAAGTACCATCTTGGAACTGGATGAACAGCTTGCCATCTCCAGCGATAACAACAGCGGAACCCTTGCCAGGACCGCGTTGCTGCCACTTGATTTCGCCCGTCTTCATTTCGGCGCACATGGGAATACCACGATCATCACCGTCGCAGAAGACGTAATCACCAACCCGAACCACGCCACCGTGCTTGTTGGCCAATTTGGTGTTTAGATCGTAAACCACTTCCGATTTAACAGCACCATTCGGTCCTGGCACCTGTCGTACCAAAGCAGAACCACGACCATAGCCGAAGGGCAGATAAACCAAATCATCCTTCACGATAGGAGTTGGAATCACAGCGGTCGTCTTGTCGATTGGGTAATCCCAAAGCAACTTGCCATCTTTGGAAACACCGATACCACCGCTACCCGTGGTGGTCACATAGACCTTCGTTCCGCCGACATTCGAAATAACGATCGATGCATGGCCTGCGCCACGATCATCGGCATGAGGGCACTTCCAAAGAACATTGCCCGTCTTCTTGTTCATGGCCACCATGCAAGCATCTTTGCCACCTGGTGTGCAAAGAAGCATGTCGCCATCGATCAGTGGAGATTCGCTAAAGCCCCAACCGTCTGCCTTGTTTCCGCCGAACTCTGCCTTGAAGTCCTTCGACCACTCAACCGAACCGTTCGCAGTCGAACAGCAGAAGAGCTTTCCAAACGGAGTAATCACATAAACAGAATTACCATCAACCGTTGGCGTTCCGCGCGAACTTTGCCAACTGGCCTGACCACTGTTCCAAGCCTCACCGGTCTTGGTCTTCCAAAGTTGTTTGCCTGTGTTCAGATCGAAACAGGTGAGATACTCATCTTTGTCTTCAGCCGTGGAGAGTCCGTCGCCTAGCGTATAGAACTTTCCGCCACTGATCGCCACGCTGGCATATCCACGTCCGGCGCCGGCGGTTTCCCACAATAGTTTGGGACCTTGTTCGGGCCAGGAATCGACCAACTTCTTGCCATCGTAAACCGAGGTGCGGTTCGCGCCGCGAAACGTTGGAGCGTCTTCTCCTTGAAGCGACGCATGCATCGTCACGCCGCATAACAACCCTAAGCAACTTGCTTTCAACAATCCACGCATCATAAAGATTGCTCCAATGGGAATGAAACCAGAGACCTGTTGCGAGCCAAATCCATCTCACAATTTCCATCAATCCTATTCAACCCAGCCGTTCCTTGCGAGGACCGTTGCCCGGATCCCTCATTTTTCCCACCCCACACTGCCCAAAACACCTAAAAACTCGCCACCCAAAACCCCGGCGCACCCCAATTTTCCACCAAAAATGGGCAACTGGAAGTCTAGGCAGTCTGCGTGATATATGCCTTGCGTTCCTTCTTTTTTGTAGATGCCGAATGCAATAGTCGATTCCTAAATACGACTTGTACGCAAGCTTCCGATTAGCGAGACCCATTCATGAACAGAAAACATCTCATATTGTCGATGGCCCTGGCGGGAGCCTGTTTCCAAACGGGAAGCTTGTTCGCGCAGCATTCCGATTACCAGCAAGGCTCAAGTGCCGCTCGGATTGGCGACGGACCATCACGAGTTGGAGATGGCACGACGGCGAGCACGATTGGCGACGCCGACACGGCGCCGACCCCTGCCCTTCCTGCAACTTATCCAGTTCCGTCAGCACCCATGTCGTTCGCTCCAGCAGCGTTCCCAATGCCTGCCGCGTATGACGATGCACCCGTCGCCGCAAGCAATTGCTCGACCGGAAGCTGCGTCGAAATGTGCTGTCCGGCACCGACGGTCAATACCGGTTGGGTCGATGGTGGCGCCTTGCTTTGGTGGAGCAGTGCTCGAAAAGCTCCTCCATTGGTCACTCGCCATCCGAACGCAGGTGGATTGCCAGTGCTAAGCGATCCTCTGACCCAAGTCCTCGCTGGTGGTCCAAGCGACGTTGGCAATCAAATGCTTCCTGGCTTCTATGCCGGTGGTGGTATGTGGTTGGACGATTGCCAATGCATCGGTGTAGGTGGACGAGTCTTTGGACTCTTCGGTGGAAGCCAAAATCAAACGTTCACGTTCGATGGTCAACAATCGCTCGGCGTTCCCTTCTTCAACACTTCTCTCGGTGTTCAAGATGCTTACCTCGTCGGCTTCAATGCAGGCAACCTCGGATCGAATACTGGTTCCATTACCGTCGCAAGCGATCTCGACCTAATCGGCGCTGAAGCGATTGTTCGCAAGGGAATGATCCAAAGCAACTGCGGTCGCCTCGACTTCGTCGGTGGTTACCTTTTCACCAAGCTTGACGATTCTTTGATTCTTCAAACGAACCTCGTCGATGGAATCACCAACGCCATCGCTAACGGCACGTCAATCTCGACCTTGGATCAGTTCAGTGGATCCAACACCTTCCATGGTGGTCAGTTGGGATTGCTCAGCGAATTCAATCGAGGCAAATGGTCGCTGTCCTCTGGCACGAAGTTTGGTCTCGGCAACATGAACCAACGCGTTTCGGTCAGTGGCATCTACACCGAAGTTCCACCCAATAACGTTGGACCAACGGTCACCGAACCACGAGGCTTTTTTGTACAAAGCTCGAACCGCGGTGTTCAATCGCAAAACGTGTTCGCCTTCATTCCACAAGTGGATCTGAAGCTCGGCTATCAAGTTCGATGCAATCTGCGATTTGATGTCGGGTACTCGCTGATGTACTTCTCCAACGTTGCATTGGGTGGTCGTCAAATCGATTCCAATATCGATGTCGCGAACATTCTTGCTCAACCCGCTGCACCATCTTCGAAGTTCGAAACCAGCTCGCTCTTGCTGCATGGCTTGAACCTCGGAGCAACCTACTCGTTCTAGTAGGTGAGATGATTGCCGCAAGCTTGATGATTGCGGTAATAGAAATGAAACGCACATAAGGTCAGTCGGAAATCGACTGACCTTTTTCATTGGATAGATCGGTCCATACTTTCTTCGATTGAGGAAACTCCGAGTAGAGTACCATCAAAGGAAACAGCAGTATGGCTGCTGCTCCGGCAAGAATGCTTCCCTTCAACGGCCCCATTGCAATCGGAAGCAAGGCTAAGAGTGGTGCATGAAGCACCGCCATCATTCCCAATGCACCGTAATCGGGCCAACGATGTTCGGGACGGATCGCAGCTAGGATCGCCCAAAGGATCGCAGGCCAATGAAAGAGATAGCCTGCGCCGGGAAAACGAATCGACGTAAACGTGGCTAAGAAACATAGGCAAAATAAAATTGCCAATCGCGCATGATGAATGCTGCGACGATGAAAGGCCCAAGATCCCAAGGTGGTTCCTAAGAATAAAACCAAGAAAATATAACCGAGCGATCCAATCTCACCCATCTCGACATAGGGTCGATCAATAAAGGTTCTGCGAAGCAACCAGCTAAACGAATATCCAAGCACGATCGATAGGATGACGAGTCCTAGGATCAATGTCGTCAGAGATACGACGATTCCTAGCTGGACCCGATGAAGTCCTTGAATGCGCATTCCCAAGAAAAAGAAGGCTCCCCACGCGATAACCGAAAGAAAACTGTTCCAATAGGCAGGATAGCTGATGACGGTCGATCCCAATAAATCGAAGAAGATGGCTGACTGGCCGGTTTCCGCCTCGATCCACTGTCGGTCTTCCCATTTGGAAATCGTTTTCAAAAGGGATCCGAGATGAGACGCGAAATGCTGAAGCGATCGATCGGAGAGATTCGTCGCAATATCTTCGGGAGTATGGTAGCGATGCGCGCCTGCAACCAATGCAAAATTGAATCCCGGCCACTGCAGCTCTTTGAAAACAGTGAAATCCGTTTTATTGGGTAACACTTCATAGACATTAACCATCAAGGACGAGGTAAAACGTGGCCACGCCAGCGAAGGACTCAAGGCTCGAATGTAACCGTAATTCGCTTTGTGGGTTTCAAACATCGGAGCCGCACCGCTCGAACCACGCGCGTCCAAGTTGATGACGAAGGGCTTCTCATTGCCCCATGGAAGTGGCTGCGATACCAACGCATCCGCTCCCAACAAACCAAGTTCCTCGCCGTCGGTAAAGATAAACCACAGATCGGCTCCAGCCCCTTGCGATTGAACCCACCGGATCGACTCCAACATCGCGGCCACGCATCCCATGGCGTCTCCAGCCCCTGGCCCAAATCGACACGAATCATAATGGCTCACGACAACTATTGGTCGATAGGTGGAATGCCCACGCCTCCTCGCAATGACATTCACCATCGAACGGTCGCCAGCTTCAAAAGGAACTTCGGCAACCTCGAGCTCCATCTGCAACAGTCGGGTGATCAACCTTTGCGAACACCCGCATTGGCTTCGCTTCCGGCGTCGTGCGTCTCTTGAGCAGGTCCAAGTAAGTAGACGAGGTTCGCGCACCCGTTCTGCTGAAATCAAATGTTCCGTTTCAGGCAGATGAGGAATGGGTGCTGGCCCTTGAAAGAAGAGGGCAGCCAGTACTCCTACCAATGCATACCACGCCACGGCCATCGTATACCGACGTGCCGCATCACGATTCCTTGCAACTCTGGCTTCATGGGGATCCTAGTTCTTTATCCAAAGCACTCCGAATGATGCGACTCCAAACTTGATAACCCGCATTGTTTTGGTGAAGCTTGTCCTCCCGGAAGTATTCAGTTCGTGGTTTACCTTCTTCGTTCAAATAGTCTTTTTCGGTTGCAACGAACACCAGCCCTTCGTTCTGCTTGCAATAGGATTCGATCGCTGCATTGGCAACGCGAATCTTGTCCCAAACGGCCCAACGTTTTTCGGTCGGCGTGATCGCAATCACAAAGACCTTAGCCTTGGGTTTGTGAGCTTTCGATTCTTTGACGATACGATCGAGCAGCGCCACGATCTCCTCAGGCGATTTATCCTTACCTCCACCTGTGATGTCGTTGGCCACAAAGATGGCCAATGCACGATAATCGTGTGGTCGAATCAACCGAGGAGCAAACACGGCGACATCGCTATAGGTTGATCCACCAAATCCTCTTTGAATGGCTGGCCAAGGTTTCAAGTCGTCGGCAATGGTCTCCCATAAACGTATACTCGAACTACCAATAAACAAAATGGCATTCGCGGGATCTTTGACCTTTTGATCTTTCTCTTCGAGTTTGCTGATTTCGTTCCCAAACTTCTCAACCGCGGCAGCGCGATATTTGTCGACAAGCGTGTCTTCGGACCATGGAGCAACCCAAAGAGCTAAGAACAGAAGCGTGGTAAGCATGAGTCAACCTCGAACAGCGAGTGCATCGAAAAACCAACGCGTTGCGGAAACGGTATCCCACAAAGTCTTTAAATTTAACCGCTTTTTAAACTAACTCGCTTTGAATTCCCAGACAATGCGTGGTTGTCGATTTGTGAGGCTCAAGCCAAAATGGCACCTATTGAGTCCAGCGTAATGACTGCTGTATGTCGTGCCCTTGACGGGAATGGTGCTGCGTCATTTCATCCAATCCCTTGTTCTTGTGTCCTTTAGGCTAACCCCTGCATCCTTTCAGGCAAACAAAGGCCCTCGCACCAATGCTACGCCCTACCTCAGCATTCCTCCCCTTCCTCGTTGCTACCGCCTGCCTTGCTCCTTCCAGCCTTCCAGCACAGGAGAAAGCTAAGGAAACCCCTGCAACAAAGACTGCTCCCAAGTCGTCGTCGCAAGACAAGACGACCAAGGCTACTCAAGAGAAAGAGAAGGAGAATGCGGAAGATGCCGTTCCTCCCGATCATCTCGATGCCATCGCCAAGATGCAATTTTTGGCCAATGCTCAAACGAAAGCGGAATGGGGACATTGGGGCAATCGACCCGCAGGATATCACGCGTGGACCAATCACTCCAATCGCCTCATTCCGGTCTACGTTTTTGGTGACTCGCTCGATGCGTACCAAGATGACAACAGTCTTTACCGATCGGAGGAACGGATTCGAGAACTCTATGGTCGCCTACCAGTGAACACTGTGAACCCTAAAGCGACCTACGCCGATCAAACCGACATCTATCGCCTACAACGTCGTGCCATCGAATCGGGGAAGAAGAAGTATGTTTTTCTGATCGTCTTCGATGGCATGGATTGGCAAACGACTTGGGCTGCTTCGATCTACAAACAAGGAAAGGTAAATTACACCGAAGGACGTGGAACTGGACTTGCCTTTCAGGACTATCGCGGAACGGATACGGACTTTGGATATTTTGTTTCGAGCGCCTACTCCGATGATTGCGAAGTGGATGCCGACGCGCAACAGATCTTGGTTCCATGGAAGTTGCGGGGTGGATATGATGCTCGACTCGGCGGCGAGTTCCCTTGGTCCAAGCCCATCGATCCAGAGTACCCTATCGGCCGCTCGAAAGTTTCTCCCCATTGCTATACCGATTCGTCATCGTCCGCCACGAGCCTAACCGCTGGCATCAAAACCTTCAATGGTGCCGTGAACGTGACCTATGATTGCCGCCCAGTACCAACCATTGCGCATTGGGCCCAGCGTGAAAAGCAGATGGCGGTCGGCGCCGTAACGAGTGTTCCTATCAGCCACGCCACTCCTGCCGCTGCGTACTCGCACAACGTTAGCCGTGATGATTTTCAAGATATCTCGCGAGACTTGCTGGGGATGCCTTCTATCTCGCACAAACGCGATCCATTGCCAGGATTGGATGTCATCATCGGAACAGGTTGGGGAGTGGAAACCGATGACAATGCAGGGCAAGGCAAGAACTATATGCCCAAACTTCGTTATTTGGCGGAAGAAGATAAAGAACGTTGCAACATCAACAAAGGAGGCAAGTACGTGGTGGCAGAACGTACTGCCGGTAAGTCTGGTAAGGACGTCCTTCTCAATGCCGCGCAAAAGGCCTCGAGCGAACATCATAGGCTCCTGGGATTTTTCGGAACCAAGAATGGACACCTTCCTTTCCGCACGGCCAATGGAGACTTTGTTCCCACCCGCGATGTGAAGGGAACGGAAACGTATACGCCCGAAGACATCCAAGAAAACCCACAGCTCGAAGATATGGCGGAAGCTGCCATTCAAGTTCTATCGCAAAACCCAAATGGATTTTGGTTGATGATTGAAGCGGGAGATGTCGATTGGGCCAATCACGCCAACAACATCGACAACTCGATCGGAGCGGTATTCTCAGGCGATGCCGCCTTTCAAAAAGTCGTTCGTTGGATCGAATCCAAAAATGCTTGGAATGACTCGCTTGTCATTCTCACGGCCGACCATGGACACTATCTCAATCTAGTCAAACCAGAAGCGATCGCAGAAGCTTCTCAAAAGACATCCGATAAAAAATGAGAATTACCCAAATCGCCCCGTGATGTAATCTTCCGTCTCGCGAAGCTTGGGTTTCGTAAACAACGTGGAGGTAGGTCCCATTTCGATTAACCTCCCTAAATACATGAAGGCAGTGTAGTCGCTGATTCGCGAAGCTTGCTGCATATTGTGCGTAACAATCAGAATCGAATAGCTTCCACGCAAATCTTGTATGAGATCCTCGATCTTGCTGGTGGCTAAGGGATCGAGCGACGAACACGGCTCATCAAGCAGCAAGATTTCGGGCCGATTCACGATAGCGCGAGCGATACACAATCGCTGCTGCTGACCCCCTGATAGCCGCAAGCCGTTCTCATCGAGCCGATCTTTGACCTCTTCCCAGAGAGCCGCATCGCGAAGACTCTGTTCACAAGCTTCCCGCAACCGCTTGCGGTTTCGTTCGCCTGCAATTCGAAGCGGATATACGACGTTTTCAAAGATGCTCGCCGGAAACGGGTTCGGCTTCTGGAAGACCATCCCCATGCGGCGACGTATGGCAAGAATGTTGGCGTCCTTGGCAAAAATCGACTCGCCATTCAGCAACATATCTCCATCAACCTGAACCCCTTCAATCAAATCATTCATACGATTTGCCGAGCGAAGCAGTGTTGATTTCCCACAACCGCTTGGACCAATGAGTGCTGTCACCTTACCTTTGGGAATAGGCATCGTTACGTTGGCCAATGCTTGCTTCTTCTGATACCAAAGGCTGAAGTTATGTACCTGCAACACGACTGGTTCCCGCTGCACATCGGGATGCACGAGAGCTTCAATACTTTGACCTGATGCGATGGCGCGAAGTCGATCCATAGAGTTCTACTGTCTTTCCAACTTCAAAACGGTGAGTCGCTCTTTTGAAACCGAGCTCGATAACGCAATCGGAGCGCAAGCAAATTCAAGCAAGTGGTGATAAGAACCAACAACAACATGATGGTGAACACTCTCGGTATCGCAGCGTCCACATGATGACTCTGAAATCCTAACGTAAAGACATGTACACCAAGATGCATGAATCCTCGCGATCCGTGAAAGTAAGGAAACTCACCATCTAAAGGTAACGCCATTGCCATCGGTAGTGCCCCCACAAGCATAAGTGGAGCCACTTCGCCTGTTCCTCGAGCGATTGCCAAGATAGCACCCGTCAATATCCCTGAACGCGCATTCGGCAACACCACATTGCGGATCGTTTGCCAATGACTAGCACCGCACGCATAGGAACCTTCGCGCAACGTCTGCGGCACCGCAAGAATCGCTTCTTCCGAAGTCGCTATGACTACAGGCAACGTCAACAAGGCCATGGTGAGCGACGCCCAAAGGATTCCGGGTTGACCAAACGTTGCAGCGGGCAATCGATCCGCAAAGAAACCAGTGAAGAATGGATTCCAAATTAAAAGGAGTGCTCCACCAACGAAACAGAGACTCCAACCCCAACGCTTTCCAATGTTCCAAGCGGAACGATGGGAATCGATGCGTGATAACCAACTCCCCAAGAAACAAGCCGTTCCAACGACGGCCAATAACAGTCCTGCCAATAACCACCAACCTGTTGCTGGTGATTGCCAATTCATGCGAGCCGGTCCACCATCGATATAGGCGCCAATCCCGTGACAGAAGAAGGAAAGCCCAAACACGCCGTAAAGAATACTAGGGACCCCTGCCAAGTTGATGATACAAACGCGAACGGCTCGCAATACCAATCCGCGTTTCGAATACTCTGCCAGATAAAGTGCCGTCAGTACGCCCAAGGGGATAACGAGAATGCTCATCGCAATCGTTAACACGATGGTTCCCCAAATCGCTGAAAAAATCCCACTGGAACTTTCTTGTGATTGCGTGCCACCAACCAAGAACTCTTTCCATCGTCCGAGATAAATTACCAGTTTGTTTCCTATCCATGTATGATTCGGTTTGTAATATCGAACGACGTCATGAACGGGAACTTCGAGCGTTGGCAAAGGAGCGTTCACCTCTTCTTGGTTTGGATCTCGCCATGTCACCCAGTGCCGATCCCTTCCTTCCCGAACGTCTCTCAATAATTGAAACGATTCCTTCCAGCTAACAATCGGCGTTGCGAAACCTCGAATGGCCTGATCCTTCGAGTCATCTTCAGAAGGGATTACGAACTTGTGACCGGTCGATAGAACTAGGACCATCCCCTTCTGTTCTCGCTCGATCCTTTTGGCGCGAGTTTCCCATTCCATTCGTTGACGAACCAACTTCTTCCATCGCCCACCGAGTTGATGAATAATCCCCTGTCGCGACCCTGCGGTCTCCAGAGTTTTTAGAAGAGCATCCAATGATTCGCGGATTTCGGTTAGCTCGCCCTCGAGTTGATTCCGCTTCTCTTTGGCTTTCCCTTCCCAAGCGGATTTCCAGTTTGCTGACCAATCCAACAATTCCATGGCCATTCGAGCTTGATCGAGCAAGTCCAATTGATGCTCTAGTTCGAGTTCTTTTTGAAGTTGCCGATGAAACAATGGACTCCACTTCGACGAGACAATCTTTGTCTGTTCTAACTGTTGCCCTTCTTGCTGTCGGATCAGGTGTAGCTCTTCATCGAACTCCTTCAAAACCTTTCGGATTGTCGTTCGCTCGCCTTGCCATCGATAGTTCTCTGCCATCCAATGCGGAAGAAGTTGCTCGATGACATGGGGATCTGTAACCACCAAAGAATCCTCTTCCCACTCAACCGAGAGCTCGTTGCGAGGAGAGGATGCGCCAAGAGCTCGAGTTTGCCATGCTTGTTTGGCCTCACTCCGCTGATTGTCCATCCATTGCAACATCGATCGGTAGGTCTCGTCTTCTGGCTCCCATTCAAAAGTGAGCGTTGCCGTGTGCACGGGATCCCAGTCGGGTAGATTCGATGGGTCGAATTGAAATTGGCGACGCAACTCCAAGGGAAATCCGATCGACCTCTCTGCCGACTGCCGATCTAGACATAAGACCTCTTGAGGATAAAGTGGTTTGGAAGGAAGGAACTCACATTCTGGAATATAGCTAAGGATTGGATCCGAGGGCTGAGCATTTCCCAACCGCAGAATAAGGCGACGCTCCTGAGCAACTACATTGGCAACATCACCAGTGGCAGCATCATTATTCATGTCGCGATGCTTTTGGGCTGTGGGGGACAGCATGGTATTCAAGGAATCGGTGGGGCTGTACCACTCTTCGCCAAGTTCTTCTCCGACTACGACTGCATGCGATCGTGTTGGCAAAAGGCGGACCGCTCTCGGCCAAAATGCCAACGATCCATTCCAAACGATGATCCCCAATACCCAAACCAAAAACATCGCACACAAAGCCAATCCACCGGCAGTCGCCCAAGCAGCAAGTTCCCCTTCATACAGGGACCGATGCATGCGCAATCGAACGTGTTTGCGGGAAGACGTTTCACTCATAGCCTACTCACCTCGCGTCGAATACGACCGCGAACGAACTCGGCAAGTGAGTTGACCAGCAGGGTCATCAAGAATAGTAGAAACGCGGCTAAGAAAAGAACGTGGTAGTGAGGCGAACCTACCGACGCTTCCGGTAGCTCGGTAAACAAGGTGCCTGCAATCGTTTGAAATCCAATAAAGGGACTCCAATCGACGACGGCCATGTTTCCCGTCACCATGACCATGATCATGGTCTCACCTAACGCACGTCCAAACCCGATCAGCACGGCGCAGGTGACCCCACCCGAAGCACTTGGCCAAACGACTCGCACCAATGTTTGCCACACAGAGGCACCGCTCGCTAACGAAGCGGCTCGCAGATGCAGTGGAACTTGATTCAATGCATCCTCGGCCAGCGTATAGATGATCGGAATCGTCGCAAATCCCAACACGATTCCAACGATGAGTGCATTTCGATCCTGATAGGAATCGGATAGATAGTCTCGAATATCTCCCAACCCGCTGTAGGCGATCCAAGTGAGCAAACCTACAGCGCATAGGGTGAACCCAAGCGAATAACCCAAACCGTGTGGAATACGGTGCGACTGGCTTTGCAGGAACTCTCGCCATCGACTCGGCATGATGAAGGGCGATACCAACCGCGTGACCGCAAAGGTGCTGATCAGCACCAAGAAACTAACGAAGCACCAAGCTCCCCAAGCATGCCCTTTGCCGGTAGCAATCCATTGTACTAACGGAGCTCCTAAGAAGATGTTTTCAAAAGTCGATTGGAAGCGAAACGCAATCCATGCAAAAACCACCCATAACAATGCCATACATGCAATTCGCATCCAAGACGCATGCGGATGGTCATTCCAACGCCAATGGATCGCAAGGTAAGCGCAGAGCATCCATCCGAAAGGAGCAAGCCCCAGAAAGAGCAAGACCGCTCCAAGAGAACTTCCTAACCAAGCCCCAAGAACGAAGACGGCGATACATCCAAGCACCACACTTGGAATGGATGCCATCAATTCAACCAAGGGTTTTACCCACTGACGTTGCTTGGACGGCATGTATTCGCTGGTATAGATAGCGGCTCCAAGAGCTAACGGAAGACTGATCAACATTGCCACGAGGCCACCCTTGACCGTTCCCGCCAAGAGTGGAACAAGACTCAGTTTGGGCTCCTCTGAAGATGAGGAAACACTGCTTTGCCAAATCCATTTAGGCATCGTATACCCAGCATACCACTGTTGCGAAAAAAGGCTTTCCCACTGAGACTCTGGATAGGCCCGGTCCCATTCCAAGCAACCAATTTCGCGTTGGTTTCCGATGAGCATCCGCGTCCCCTTCGACACAAAACGCCCAAATGTGATTCCACCTTGCAGTTCCCAGGACGATCGCCAGCGTGCAGCGTTTAGCCGTGGATGGTAAAGGGTTCCTTGGCTCAACACATCCACGACGGCATAGTCGGGATGAGCCTGATTGCTGAGCACCATCTGCGGAATCGTCGATTGGGGTGGAACGTATGTCGTTCGAACCCATTCTCGCGTTCCTTCATGAACCATTCCGCTCGGCGCCAATCCTTCCACCAAACCATCCGATCCCGTCAGCAACAAGGAACGCCTTCCTGCCATCGGAACGAGAGATCGCCAGGATGCGTCATGCCCCGAACGATAGGATGTACGCCAGAAGGGTATGTTGTTCTCAGTTTGGGAAGGATCAAACAAGTCCAGCGAGCAATGCAAAAGGTTTCCCTGCCGAGTAGCTACATGGATTCCATTTCCATTGGGCTCCAACATAAGCCCAATCGGGAAATGACCTTCCCATGGATGACGATTCACCGATTGAGAATCAATTGCCTCCGATGCAATGTCACGTTCTGATTTTTTGGGGGCGGTCCATCGGTTCCAACAAAGTCCAGATTCGGTAGATGCACCCCAGCGAATTTGAAGTTGAGTCTCCTCCCAGGCAACTCCATCGGATTCACAAAGCACGAAGTCGATTTGATGCGGTTTCTCCGGCAATTGCCATCGCCCGAGACAATGCAATCGCTCCACCCAAGACCGACGGATCTTCCCCTCTTCCCTTCGCTGGTACAGCGAACCATTCAACGTTTGAGATTCGACGACGGGTTGCGGTAGCAACGAAGCTTCGGCATCGCTGAGCGTCACGATTCGATGATCGATTCCAATCCACCAAAGTTCGCCATCATCCATGCCCAACAGTACCGATCGCCCATCCTCGCTTTCACAAACGCACGATATCGTTCGACCTTCTTTTACAAGCCCGTCACAGGTCATCGAGTGAATCAACTCTCCAGATTCGGACGAGACAACATGAAAGACTCCATGATGATCGATGAGCCAATAGTAAGAGGCAGCATCATTGAAACCGATATGCACCCATTCGCCCACAGCGTCCGGAAGCTCGATGGTTGCTCGATTCTGAAGTTTTGGACTCCGAAATATCGGTACGACATTTTGAATCAAACTGACGATGATCATGATCAATGCCATCATCGTCAGAATCGCCGCAGATCGAATGGCCCATGCGATTGCTTTTTCCATTCGCGCATGCGTCCGAAGCTTGGCAGCAGCAAGCCCTTCCGCGAAAGGTTTTCTCGATCGATTGTCGTCCGTCGAATTCATTGGATACCCAGAGGATCACTCTGGAAAGGCTAAGGTGATTCCTGCTTTGGACCAGGCCGATCGCAGATGATTCGGTGGTAACGGAACATGTCCAGAATCGACTACGAGTTTCTGACCTTCCTGACTGGTGATGAATCTTAAAAACTCTTCAAGCAGAGGATCAAAGCTATCTAGCTTCGGATCGCGATGAAATACGAGATACAAAACTCGTGCCAGAGGATAAGAGCCTTCGAGAGCGTTTTCCGTCGTAGGTAAGTAAGACGGAGTATCCTTCGTACGCGACAAAGGGACGATTCTCACTGCAGAGGAAACCTGCCCGGCACCACAGTACCCAATCCCATGACGTTCCGTCGATACCGCATGAACGATCGCTGACGAACCTGGCAATTCCGAGACGCGATCGCGAAAATCTCCTCCTTGAAGGACCGCCTCTTTGAAAAACAGGTAGGTGCCAGAAGCCGCATTCCTTCCGATAGGCTGAATGACCGCCGATCCAAAATCCTTCATAGCTAGCTGTTCCCAACGTTCGATGGTACCACCACCACGTCGAAACGTCGCACCAAAGACGCCATCCAATTCTTCGAGGGACAATTGGCCAATGGGGTTATCGCGATGCACGACAACGGTCACGAGGTCGAGGCATGTCGGAACAACGACCGGAGGATATCCGAATTTCGATTCGAAGTCGGCGATTTCGGAAGCTTTGAGTGGCCGGCTCATAGGGCCAAAGGAACTCCCCTGAATCAAGGCGGGGATTGCTTTGGAAGATCCTGCACCGTCAATTTCGAACCTCACGGCCGGATAATGAGTTCTAAAGGCTTCGCTCCAAGCAAGCATCAATTGATTCATCGTGTCCGATCCAACGGACCGCAGAGTACCGGCCATTCCACGTGCATCAAAAGCGTACGAAGCAAGCTCTTGCGCAAAGCAAGGTGTCATCCAATATGCCAGGATGAAAACGAACATTCCCGACCGGAAGAATGCTTGCATTAAGAACCCCATCTCTCCCTCAGATGAACGCTAGCGATTTCACGCGTCGCTTTGGGCGAAACCGCAAAGAACCATTATTCCCGGGCCGTTTTCGCTAGCGTTGTCCAAATTGTTAACGATCGGTGAATTTTGGCAAAATGAGGAAGCGAATGGGAAGAAGCATGGGTGGGGGGCACCTTGCGAGAACCCAACGTTTCTCGCATAATACTTCGGTTTCCACTCGTACTTCTCGTACGCTACTCTGGGGGAAACAAATGGAAGACAAGCTGGCATATTCTGGCATCACTTTTGATGATGTTCTTCTTGAGCCACGTTTTAGTGAAATTATGCCGGCCGAGGTCGATGTCAGCTCCTCGCTTACCAACCGCATTCGCTTGAAAATCCCCATGCTTTCGTCTCCGATGGACACGGTAACGGAGAGCGAGATGGCCATTGCATTGGCCAAGGTTGGGGGCATTGGCGTGATTCACAAGAATATGCCAGTAGATTCGCAAGCGGAAGAAGTGACCAAGGTAAAACGCAGCGCCAATGGCATCATTATTGATCCCGTTACATTGCGTCCCACCGATAAGGTGCGTCAAGCTCGTGAACTGATGGATCAGCAAAATGTTTCCGGCGTTCCCATTGTGGAAGGATCGGGAAAATTGGTTGGGATTTTAACCCGTCGAGACCTACGGTTTCTTGAGTCTTCTGACTTGGAAATCTCACAAGTTATGACGCGTGAGAATTTGGTAACGGCTACAGGGAGTGTAACGCTTGAGGAAGCTGAGAGGATTTTAACGGATAAAAAGGTAGAGAAACTTTTACTGGTTGACGATGAATACAAACTGACAGGACTCATCACGATCAAAGACATCGACATGATGAAGCGGTACCCAAATGCTTGCAAAGACGAGCTGGGTAGGCTTCGGGTTGGTGCGGCGATCGGAGTGTTCGATTTCGATCGAGCAGAGCAATTGATCCAGAAAGGTGTCGACATCCTCATTGTCGATAGCGCTCATGGTCACTCTGCCAACGTCATCGAAACAGTTCGTCAGTTGAAGCGAAAGTGGTCGATCGATGTCGTCGCCGGAAACGTAGCAACGTATGAGGGTGGACGAGATCTAGTGGCTGCTGGAGCAGACGCAGTGAAGGTGGGAATCGGCCCCGGATCGATCTGCACGACGCGGGTGATCTCAGGTGTCGGGGTTCCTCAAATCACTGCGATTTACAACGTGGCTCGCGCTTGCCAAGAAGCGAAAGTCCCGGTCATCGCAGATGGTGGTATTCGCTTTAGTGGTGATATCACCAAAGCCATCGCAGCTGGTGCCAATTGCGTCATGATTGGAGGTCTTTTCGCTGGGTTAGCAGAGAGCCCAGGCCGGACGATTCTTTACCAAGGTCGAACTTTTAAGGCGTACCGCGGTATGGGTTCGCTCGGTGCGATGGTCAAGGGATCGAGTGAACGATACCGACAAGGAACTTCCGATTCGCTAGCCAAGCTGGTTCCGGAAGGAGTTGAAGGTCGCGTTCCATACAAAGGTCCTTTGTCCGATTTCGTGTACCAGCTTGTTGGAGGACTTCGGGCTGGTATGGGGTATTGCGGTACCCGGACGATTGAAGAACTGCGCAAGAACGCTCGGTTCATTAAAATCTCAGCAGCCACAGTGCGAGAGAACCATCCCCATGACATCGCCATCACGCAGGAAGCGCCCAACTACAGTCCAGAATATTCTGGCTCAAGCGATTCAAAATAAGCGTCAACGACTTGCTCGTTTCGGACTTGCAAGTCTCATCGCATGGGGATTAGGAACTTCGGTTCAGGCCCAACAGCCTCAATGGACGCCTGAACCATTCGTACCACGCGGGAATCTACAACCAATTTCGCAAGCCCCCGTTCAACCGACAACGTCGCGTGGCAACTCTTCAACGTCGACCGCCCAAGCATCCGATACGCAGGGCGATTTCAAACCCGCGGTCGTGCTTCGTTGGAAGAAGTGCTCCTTTGCGGAACCTGCTCAATCGAAGTCGAACACCAATCCTGCAGAAACACAATCGATGGTAGTTCGGGGCGGATTCCATCATCCGACGTCATCGTCCGTTGTCCCTGCTCAATTCCAGTTGCCTCAGCAACCAGCAACGCAACCCAATGCAAGTGATGCGAACCCTGCGGCACCCTTGCTGAATCCTCCGACAAATAACAACTCTACGTTGCCAAGTTTGAATGCGCCAGCTCCCGAGCGAATTCAATTAGCACCTACACCAGTCCTTCCAGCCACGCCAGCTGGCCAAGAACCAGAGCGAAAACTGCAGTTGGGACAAGAGCAGCCCAAGAACACCGACGATTCGGATGCTGCTCCAGCGCCTCCCAATCCATTTCCAAGCGCGGCACCTCAAACGCAATTACAAGACCGTCCTTCAACTCGCTTTGAAAAACAACCACGTCGTGAAAATACGGCTTCAAGCGGTATCGATATCAATTGCGACAAGATTCGTGATCGAGCCTTATCGGATGATATCTCCAAAATCAACTTGGACATTTCACCTCGCTTTGCCGGCTCCTCTGCCGATGAAGACAACGCTGAACGCAAACGACAAGCATTCGCTGAAAAGGCCCCTGTTCGCCAATGGTATGACCACAAGGGTCAGTTCATTATCGATGGTCGCTTGGTCAATCTAACGCGCGGACAAGTGGTGATTGAAACAACAGCAGGGACTTCCAAGTACCTTTGGGATGATCTCAGCGAATCCGACAAAATCTACATTGCGGAAGCATGGCAACTTCCCGTTACCTGCTCGCTAACCAATGTACCCGCAACGCAGCGAAATTTTGCCGATTCAGATGTTCAATGGCGAGCATCGGGGTTGTGCCACAAGCCACTCTATTTTGAAGAAGTACAATTGGAACGATACGGTCACGAAATCGGTCCTGTATTGCAACCCGTTGTATCGAGCGCACACTTCTTTGCCAACATCGCAGTTCTTCCATACAAGATGGGAATCCACCCCGCGAACGAATGCCAATATGCACTTGGCTATTATCGTCCGGGCGATTGTGCTCCATGGACGGTTGGTCCCGTTCCGTTGAGCCTTCGTGGCGGCATCTACCAAGCAGCTGCGGTCACTGGTGTTGCGGCAGCATTGCCCTAATAGGTTTGGAGATTGGAACGTACGTGCTCCGAGATCACTGAATTGCGAAGACCCTATTCAAGGGTCTTCTCTTCGGCAAAGGACTTGGGTACGCGCGAAAGAGAATCCGGCCACGATGCACAATGGACTCCCAAACATGTGGTGTTATTGGGAATCCTTCGAGCCTTGCTGAGTCGATCTCCATTGCACATGAAGTAAGCAAATGCATCCACGGTGCGTCCATCTGCTGTATGAGCACTCACCGTACGACGCTCATAGTAATTGGGCTCATTGAGTTGGCCGAATCCCTCCGCTTCATCAAGGGCACCAAGCGTTGCTTGCATATGAGCAGGATCGAAGGTCCATAACTCGCCTGCCACCTTACCGCTCCCAGCATGAATAGCGGGATAAGGCCCCAGATCATAGAGATCCGCTTCGATCCACGCGGTTTCAATATGATTGGGTGTATGCGGCCACACATGCTCCCGCAAATAACCACGCTTTAAGGTCCCATAAACAAAAAAAGCATGCGTCGTCGACTCTGGCATGGTTTACCTCCCAAAAGATCCTTCCCTCACATCTTCCTCCCATCGATTTTACACACCCTCCCACAACGTGCCATCCACCTTTTGTTGACCCGCGCACAAGGTGTCAGCCACCTATTGTTGATGACGGAATTTGGGTTCGTTTGCAGGTTTTGGGGCTGAAAATGAGCTTAGAGAGCTCATTCGGTTCGGCGTTTGGCAGAGATGGATGCCAGAAGAAGGCGAAAAAATGCCTTTCGAGGGGAGTGAATGCAAGTGACCGCTAGACAGTGTGTCGTTTGGAATCGCTGAAGATGGAGAAAAGAGGAAAACCATTTAAAGCAGCGTAGAATGCTGGTCATGACTCCGCCGATGTTGCGGTTCTTGGCTTCCTTTTGCAAGTTCACTGGCTTGCCTGCAGCATAATACTTCCTACTTGGAGAAATCCTATTGCTCAAGTCACACTACATCGAATGTTAATGCCGATTCGCCTAAGAATTGGTTGAAGCTCATCGGGACACCTGCCGCGTTTGTCTGGGCGTTTTTGACGACCTGTCCAATCGCTGTAGCGTCGAGTACGGTGCGTCATCGACAAGCTTTATTGCTGGTTGAAGCCTTCCAGCGACAGGTTGCATCAGCGATATTATCATGTTCGTTGATCTGTAGCGCGCAAGCCAAGCATCCACAGGTAATTAGGCATGAAGCGTTGGCTTTGCTTTTTGCTTCGTTGTTTTTCTCTTTTAATTTTTGCCGAATGAAGTCGTCGACACTTTGTAATCGAGCAACTTTTGTCGCGACACCGCTTTGCCAACTTGATCTGCTGAAGAATCGTCTTCTCATCGATTCTCGAAGGTTCCAGTAATGCAATCGCTGCTGCGATTCTTTTGTGAACCTTTGCCTTGATGCGATCATAGGCCGAGGTAAACTCAGACGCCCCGGAGTTCGCTATGGTTAGCTCAAACGGGATTCAGATCGATATACATTTTACGCCAAGAGCCCCGCTTCACGATAATCTTCTGAGCTTTGAAAGCGTCCTTCCCAGCGCTGTACTGCCCTTCTCATTATTTTGCGGGCACAGGTTCTTGAGATCGCTCGCATGAACTAAGAAATACTGATAATCGCTTTCGTGTTCCAGCATTCGCTTGGCATCGGCCATCTCTTTCGCGATCTGCTGTTGGTGTTGGTCCCCCTAGGCAATCATCTAATCTTTTCCCAGGAAAAGCTCCAAACTAACGCGTGGCGACATCTTCATCCGACCACAGTTTTACAATGTCTGGTGCCGGGTTCTGCAGAATCGGAATGAACGTGATTCGACATGACCGCATAAGTTGAGCACATCGACACCGAAGGCGGATGCCAGCACCTCTATCCTAAGCCGAATCCAGCCACGCCGGTGTTCGAAATCCTTTCCCGACGCCTCATCTTTGCCTGCAAGAGCGCCTCGCATACATCGCTGGACGCAATGAGCGATGGCGACTTCCTCTTGCCCAAACACCGAATCCCGCTTAGGTCGCGCCAAGGATTCAACTCCTCCGTTGAATCCTACGCGGCACCCCCCCCCCCCCCCCCCCCCCCCCCCCCCCCCCCCCCCCCCCCCCCCCCCCCCCCCCCCCCCCCCCCCCCCCCCCCCCCCCCCCCCTCCCTCCCCCCCCCCCCCCCCCCCCCTCCCTCTCCTCCCGAAGACACAGTAGGTGGCTGACACTTGTGTGGGTGTCAACAAAAGGTGGATGGCACCTTGTGGGAGACGGTAGGTGGCTGACACCTTGTGTGGGGCGTCAACAAAAGGTGGATGGCACGTTTTGGGGTAAAAGTGGGGAAGAGCTACCTCACCTTATGGATTTATTGTGGTGGTTCAGCCCATAATTGGTGGCGGAATTCCTGATTTCAGAATGGAGCGGCCATGGGACGTTGGCAAATAGGATTCGAATACCCCTACTTCCTGCTACTACTGCTGGTTCTTCCATTCATTTGGTGGATCGGGTTTCGTTCTCTGGCAGGGCTTGGTCCCTTTCGCCGATGGATTGCACTCAGCCTTCGATCATTGGTCGTGCTACTGATCATCGCAGCTCTGGCAGGCATTCAGTGGATTTGGATTAGCGATCGCATCACGGTTATCTACTTGTTAGACCAAAGTGATAGCATCCCTTCGGTCAAACGTAAGTTGATGCTCGACTACGCGATCGAGAATGTGAAGCAGCACCGGCGCAAAGACGATCGAGCGGGTCTCATTATCTTCGGTCGTGAAGCCTCGATCGAATTCCCGCCGCTCGACGAAAACATTCCACCCATCGATACGCCTGAAAGCTACATGGGTAAAACCGATGCAACCAATCTCGAAAGCGCCTTGAAGCTCGCCCAAGCTACGTTTCCCGAGGATGCGTCGCGACGAGTGGTTGTTATCACCGACGGCAATGAGACTCTCGGTTCGGCCGCCGCCGTCGCGCAAAGCATGACAGAAGCCGGAATTGGAATTGATGTGGTTCCTGTTCGACTCGACACCAACGCCGAGGTACTGGTCGAAAAGATCGACGTACCTGGCCAGGTACGCCAGGGCCAGGTAGTCGATGCCAAAGTAGTGCTCCATCGATATACCGAAGAAAATACTGGTGCCAATGTCGATGGCAAACTTATCGTTACTCGTCGTGTTGGAAATTCCTCCGAAATCCTCGTTGAGGATAATCTCACTCTGGACCGAGACGTAACGGTCATCCCCATCACCCACAAGATTGAACAGTCGGCTGGTTACACCTACGAAGCCGAATTTATTCCGACTCAGAAATCAGATGATGCGATCAGTCAAAACAATCGTGCTACGGCTTTTAGTTATGCGCGAGGCAAAGGCAAAGTTCTTTTGATTGAAGATGCAAACAATCTTGGGAATTATGATCCTCTGATCCAAGCTCTTCGACGCAGCGAAATCGAAGTCGATGTAAGAACGTCGAGCCAATTGTTTACCAGTCTGGTCGAGCTACAAGCGTACGATAGCGTGATCTTGGCGGGCGTGCCTCGCACTACTGGAGAAAGCATTGATCAGATTGAATCCTTCTCTGAAGATCAAATCGAAATGCTTGTCCAAAGTGTTCAACAATTCGGCATGGGACTGTTGATGTTAGGTGGGCCGGAAGCTTTTGGTGCAGGTGGATGGGCCAATACCAAGATCGAAGAAGCCATGCCGGTCGATTTTCAAATCAAGAATAGCAAGATTGAAGCGGTTGGCGCATTGGCGATGGTCATGCACGCGAGCGAGATCGCTCAAGGGAATCACTGGCAAAAGGTGATCGCCAAAGCAGCATTGGATGTGCTTGGCCCGATGGATTATTGCGGTGTGATCGAATACGACGCGCTCGGTGACAAGTGGATGTGGGGCGACAAGAACGGAATGCTGAAGGTTGGGCAGAACCGCGCTGTGATGCGATCGAAGATTAGCCAAATGACCCCTGGGGATATGCCTGCCTTCGATCCAGCGATGCGTTTGGCTCTGAATTCACTCTTGGTAACCCCTGCCTCCACCAAACATATGATCGTCATTAGCGACGGAGACCCATCTCCAACTTCGCAGGGCGTTCTCAATGGGTTCGCAAACGCCCAAATCAAGGTTTCTACCGTGGCCGTCGGTGCTCACGGCCCTGCAGGTCACGCGGAATTGCAACGCATCGCAACGACCACCGGTGGTAACTATTACGTTGTCACCAACGCCAATGCACTTCCTAAGATTTTCGTTCGCGAGGCACGACGCGTTGCTCGCCCCTTGGTCTATGAGCCCGAAGGGGGCGTGGTTCCAAAGATGACATTTCGTCATGACGTTTTGCAAGGCATCTCCGATCCTTTGCCACTCGTCAAAGGGTTTGTACTGACTCAGCGCAAAGAAAGCCCGCTCGTCGAGGTTCCAGTGCTTTCACCGATGCCGCAGGAACCTGAAAATGCATCGATCGTTGCCACGTGGACGTACGGTTTAGGAAGAACAGCCGTCTTTACGAGCGATGCTGGTAAGCGATGGACCTCGAATTGGCTCGATTGGCCTCAGTACGATCAATTCTTTAGTCAATTGGTGCGTTGGACGATGCGTCCCACCGAGGAAGATGGCAAGTACCAAATTGCGACTCAAACGAAAGATGGAAAAGTTCAGGTCGTTGTAACGGCACTCGACCAAGAAGATAAGTTTAAGAACTTCCTAGAAATGACGGCTCGAGGCGTTACCCCTGATCTCAAGTCATTTCCAATAGCAATGCGTCAGGTTGCGCCGGGCCGTTATGTGGGTGAATTCGATACGAATGAATCGGGTAGCTATATCCTAAGCGTCCTACCAGGTCCTGGCCAAGCACCGCTCACTACAGGTGTCAATGTTCCGTTTTCAGACGAGTATCGAGTTCGCCAAGCCAACCTCTCGATGCTCGAGAATTTAGCCAAACTAAAAGTTCCAGGAGGTGATTCAGGGACGATTACTCCTCCTTTGGAATCGAAGAGTCTCAAAGAAATACTGGCGCAGAATGCCTATCGAACAGGCTTACCACTATCGCGATCATTGAAAGACGTATGGCCTTGGGCGGTACTCTTGGGGTCTGTCCTTTTCTTTGCGGACGTTTTTGTTCGACGCGTCGCTCTTGATGTCGGTGCCCCTTTGCGTTGGATTGCCTCGAAGATTTCGCCGCCTCCAGCGCAAGCCGATGTCGAACGCAAATCGCGTTTGGATCGTTTGCGTGGACAGAAGTCGAATGTCAATGAGGAGCTCGATCGCAAACGCTCATCGCTCCAATTCGAACCGGTAGAGGAAACTTCGGAATCGGCGAGTTCCGCGAGTTCTGAGTTCTCAAATACCCCTTCGAAATCGGAAAATCTTGCTCCTCCTCCCAAAAGTTCGTCGCCTGACGACGAATCCTCAAACTATACGTCGCGGCTACTTCAAGCCAAACGAGATGCGCAGAAACGCAAGGACTCTTGATCCCACGCTTCTTCCGTATCGTTACAATGTCCGTCTAATTCGTTGATGATTGAACATCCCTAATCCTAGAAAGTTCTCCCTATGAGCAATGTCGCAGAGGCAATGCAACAACAAGCCGAAGAGTTTCGTAATCGCTACAAAGCGGTGAAAGAACAAATAGGGACAATCATCGTTGGTCATGATGACATCGTCCACGGTGTGCTGACGGCGATGTTCGTAGGTGGACACTGCTTGCTAGAAGGCGTACCAGGTCTCGGAAAGACCATGCTCGTCCGCACGCTATCGGAAACGCTGAGTCTTGATTTCAATCGTATTCAGTTCACCCCCGACTTGATGCCATCGGACATCCTCGGAACCAACATGGTGGTTGAGACACCAGAGGGTAAAAGGCAGTTCGAGTTTCAAAAGGGACCGATTTTTACGCAGATTTGTTTGGCAGACGAAATCAACCGCGCTACGCCAAAAACACAGTCTGCGTTGCTTGAAACGATGCAGGAAGGAACGGTAACGGCTGCTGGAACACGGTACGAACTGAAGAAACCCTTCTTCGTTCTGGCAACCCAAAACCCGATTGAACAAGAAGGAACCTACCCTCTTCCTGAAGCTCAGTTGGACCGCTTCCTATTCAAATTGGTGGTTGGTTATTCGACGCGTGAAGAACTCAATACGATCATTGATCGTACGACGCGCGGCATCCACATAACGCCTGAAAAGGTGATGGATGGCGAAGAGATTATCAAGTGGCAGAAGTTGGTGCGACAAGTCATCTTGGCAAAGCACGTTCAAGATTATGTCGCTCGTCTAATTCTAGCCACACATCCCGAGGGTCCTCATTCTACGCCGATTACTAATCAATACATCCGTTGGGGATCGAGCCCCCGTGGTGCTCAAACCATTGCGCTGGCAGCCAAAGTTCGCGCTCTGCTTGAAGGCCGATACAACGTCAGCTTTGAAGATGTTCGCCGTGTTTTCCTACCAGCCATGCGACACCGCGTACTCCTCAATTTCGAAGCCCAAGCCGAAGGGATTGAAATCGATCGCGTTCTTCAAGAAATCCTCGAAAAGGTTTCCGAGCGGGCCGATGATCTTGCCGCCTAAATCGAGTTTGTTGCTACTTTCTTAGACAAGAACGTATTCTGAAAACAACAAGCGTGAGATAGCCGCTTCTAAAACTCCGAGACGCCATCGAGCAATCCCCTGATTCTCGATGGCATTCCTTTTGAAATCTCGGCTTCGCGTTTCACCAAGAATCTCATGCGTAATCGACCGTCCGCAGTCGACCAAATGCTCGCCATCCTGTCGATCATTCTGATCATTGGAATGATCCAGTGCTTCATTTTCTATTTGGTAACGGTATTGTACCGAGGCGAGTTCTCCATTCGGTTGATGTACATCCTGGGGCTTTACGCTTTCGCCTCTGTCCTGATTGCTAGAATCTCGATCGAGCAATCGCGAGCCTTGGCATCGAGTTACACAACGGCGCTTGGCCTAGCCACGTTATTTGTTCTCCTTCGATTCGTAACGTTTCAAGGTTCTGCAGTTTTCAGTGTTGTACTTGCGGCGGGTTTCCTAGCGACGGTTGGCTATCTTGCCGATCGTATTACCCACGACTGCACGTTCTTGGATGAGCAAATTGACACATCGGGAAAAGGCTTGTTGCAATCATTGGGGCTCGTAGCCACAACGATTCAAGAATCGAAATCGAAGAAGCACAATCCCGGCATTTGGGTTCTGTACTTTTCCGTCGTTGTCATACCACTCTTCGGAATGACTTCGATGTTTGGCTTGGAATCCGCGGATTGGAACGCAAACCAACGATTTCTCTTCGTTGTGGGTTTCTACGCGTTCACGCTTTCCTTACTCGCTACAACCAATTTGCTCGGCTTGCGGCGTTATTGGAGACAGCGTGGCGTCGAAATGCCTATGCCGATGGTCGTCACATGGTTGAGCATGGGATTGGGCTTGGTAGTCCTTTTTCTCTTCGCGGGATGGATACTCCCACTCCCTGGTCGATCTGGTGGCCTCTATCCAATCCCAACCTTGTGGACATCCAAAGATTCGCTCACTGCATCGCGGTATGGGTGGGGAAAAGAAAGCGCCCAACGCACCGAACCCGAGCAAACGTCTGGAACCCCATCAAAAAAAGATGCCAATTCTTCCGATGCCCAACAAACGTCTCACGAACCAAGTTCTTCCAAAGTCCCATCGGACGATGGAAAAACCGCGACAAGCGCTTCGCAAGATACGAAGGGGTCAAATGAAGCGCCTCGGCATTCACAAAACGCCCAATCCAACACACCTCGAAAGAACAATGAAGTAAATGCGTCTAAACGCTCACCCGCATCGGACGAACAAGAATCGAGAAGCACTGAATCGACCCAAGGGGATACTCCCAAACCCCAGAACACATCGAGTTCCACGCAAAGTTCCCAAACTTCATCACCTCAGAACTCCTCATGGCAATGGACAAGCCCCAGTCCATCCTTTTCCATTGGGCCATTCATCAAATGGTTCACCTTGATGGCGTTGGCAATCATCGTTGCCATTGGTCTTTACCGATATCGTGCGGACTTCTTGGATTGGCTCCGTAGACGGAATAAGAAGGAGGCTCCATCGCAAAGCGATCCCAAAGTTGAAACTTCGAATCGGCCAATACGTTCCTTTGACGACTATCGCAATCCCTTTACGGGGAACATGCAAACGAGGAAACCATTGGACGTTGTGCGATATACCTTCGAAGCCTTGGAAGCATGGAGCATCGAACAACAGCTGACAAGGTTAACGCACGAAACTCCATCGGAATTTCTAACTCGCCTTGCCGAGCACCATCGAACCATGCAGGGAGTTCTCAGTTGGCTTAATGCGCACTATGAATTGATCGCATACGCCAACAAGCGGCCTACTCAAATCGACATCGCACGCTTGCAACCGCTTTGGCAATACATGGAACAGCATCGCCGTTCCATGAACGTACAGGCCAGTTGATCTCCAGCGAATCAATCTTTTTCATTCTTCGCAGATACGGGTACCAACCGTCCGTTGCGATCGGATGCTTGGCGAATGGCTTCTAGCACCATCGATTGAGTCAAAATGCCTTGCTTGACGATTGGCTCCGATGCTTTCCCAGGTGGGTAAATCGCCAAGACAGGAATTCCATTGCAGTTGAGTTCGCGAAGCTTATCTTGCACTTCTTCTGAAAAATCAGTTAGGTCAGCAATCATGGCCACGACGGTCTTTTGACGAATCAATTCTGCGACCTCATCCGTTTCGATGGCGACTCGTAGGTTCGTCTTACAGTTGGCGCACCATTCCGCAGTGAAATCGATCAACACGGGTCTGCCTTCACTCGTATGACGAACCAACTCCTTTTCATTGAATGGCTCCCAAGAAATTCGCTTCTCGATGGGACCAAGGTAGGTAAAGGCGAAAACTCCCACGGCGGCTGCAGAGCAAACACCTAAACACCAAACGCGAATGCGTTTATCAAGCTCTTCCCAAGCCGGTACGCGACCAATGAGCCAGCAAGCGAACCAAACACCAATCAACATGGTCACGGCAGCGATGCGATAGTCTTGCGAGAATGCCGTCAAGAAAAATACGACGGCGAATAGCAACGGAAACGCCATGGCTTGCTTGAGGGTATCCATCCATGGCCCCGGCTTGGGCAGCCATGCCATCGTCCCTGGGATCGCCGCGATCAAGATAAACGGAAGTCCGATTCCTAAACCGATCCCAAAGAAGACCATCAACACAATCCAATCCGATTGGCCGAGCGTGAAGCTCAATGCGGATCCCAAGAACGGTCCGGTACAAGGAGTTGCCAGGATGGTGGTAATCACACCTTTAAAAAACGCACCGCTCGCGCCTTCGCGGCTTGCAAGATCATTGGATTGTTTGCTAGTTGCGAAGCCTGGGATGGGAATTTCCCAAACTCCAAGAAAGCTCAATGCCATCGAGAAAACCAAGACAACAATCGCGATGCGGAAACCTTGGCTGCTGAATTGCCCACCCCAAATGAACTGACTTGATGAATGATTGGCGGTGATAGTGATACCTGCCAAGACCATTACGACCGCCATGATTCCAAGCACATACCAAAAGTTCAACCATGCAATGTGCTTCTTGCTACCTTCGCTCTCTTCGACGAAGGCTAATACTTTCAACCCAATCACCGGCAGCACGCAGGGCATAAAGTTAAGAATCAAACCACCGAGGATTGCAAAACCAAACGCCTGAAGCGATTGAAGCATGGTTAACGGTGGAATGGCCTTCGAGTCTTCGGCCTGTTTTTTTAGCGAAGCGCTCAATGCGTCTTCACCCGCACCTTGCCCTGACTTGACGACCGAATCCGATTGGTCGACCCATGTCATTCGATTTGGAGCACTGACCACGCTTCGGAATGGAATCGCCTCCAATCCCATGGCTACTTCACTGTTTGCGCTCCAATCGATTTCGCCTTGGAATCGTATGGCAAGAGGTTGATCGCAGACTTCGTCGGTACATGCTTGATAGCCAATCAACCCTGCGATTTTCGATTTGGTTGCATCGACTGAGGGTGGGCATTCGATAGGTACTTCCCAAACGACATCACCCTCGTGGATTTCATAGATTGTTCCGCCCAAATCCTTTGCAATGTGCAACGGATTGGCACTTGGCATCTGAAAACGAAGTTGGTCCTTTTGGTCGATGACCAATGTCGTACGAAAGTTTGTTTCCTTCGTTCCTGGCTCCATCTTGTAAAGGTGGTATGGATCTTCAGGATGAGCTGCAATTCGAAGTACCGCCCTCCGCGCCACTTTGGGATCGCGTACGACAACTACTTTCCAATCGACATGTCCTGCAGGATCTCGAAAAGGCTCAGACGAAACGGCAGGAACAGGAGGCTTACTTTGCGGAGCCGGTGCAGAAGCGGCTGGCATGGGGGGCGCCGAAGCGGATGCCGGTGATGCGATACTGCTCACCGATACCTTTATGTTCTTCTTGAAGGGTATGCACTGATCGGCACAGACTTGTCCTTGAATCGTGAACTCCAGCGATGCATCAGAACCGATTGGGTTCTGCGATTTGAAGGGTACCGTCCAAACGATCTTCCCATGATGCATTTCCTGAATCACACCGGGAAAGTCATCGGTTGTTTTGGACTCTGGGACTTGGTCCGTCTCTGGAGTTCCCAGCTCGATCCCGGCTTGTTTTGTGGCAAACTTCGTTCTGAGGGGACCACCAGCGGGTTGGGTCACCGAAAAAACGTGCCATTCAGGATCCAGGTCAAAAACGACTTTCAGCTTGCCGTGGTTAGCATCGGTCGATTCAGCCGTTGCTTCTATTCGATAAGGATCCGACCCAAAGCCCTGGCTTAAAGATGCCAAGTCGAACTTTTCCTGCGCTTGACTCGCCCCACTCCATGCAATCCAACCTAAAAACATCCACCCTATCACAAACCAAGGTGCATTTTTCCTCAGTTGGTTGATCGTAGATAAAACCATTCTTCGCAATTCCTCTTCGCAAGTTGCAACGCATCCAAGCAAGGGCTCCATTTGAGAGCCGTCTGCCTTCCATGGTAGCTACACCGCTCGCCTTAAACGGTTGCACGAACGTGCACCTTCGAAGGTCGAGCCGAGTGCTTCTTGCACACTTTTCCATTGCAGAAGCCAAGAAACACTTCAACTTATCCTACATGGATCAGCGCGTTGAGGTCAACGCGGCAGCCAAAACCCCTCTCTTGGACCATCTTCCTTTCTCCAAGAAATACCTTGGAGCTGTCCCACGATTTCTTGCAATCGAGTGATGCCATCGGGGGAAAGGGGATCCCCTGCCAGTTGCTTTCCCAACCAATACATCCCTGATAGCAACAAAGAGGCCTCGGCCAAATCAGCAAAATCGCTCCACGAAAGGCTGAAATTCGTTCGACGTCGAAACGAATCGTGGGCTGCATGCCACGAGTCAACGTCGTTGGTTGGGAGATTCGTCGTCAAGACACGCACCCAGTCGAACCAAGGCCAATCCATCCGGACAGAGGCGAAGTCGATGACTCCGGTCAAGGAACGCTGATTTGCATCGGATGCGTTGGACTCTCCGAAAAGCAAGTTATCGCGTCGAACGTCTCTCATAACCCATCCACATTCACGAGGCCTGGCTTGAGCAGAGATCTGCTTGGAAAGCAAGGCAGCGCGACGATGAAAATGGTCAAGCATGTAAGCAAACATCGGGTCGGCTCTCATAACGCCTACGTCAAGCCCCTGAATTCTATGCCGCCATGTCTCCAAACCAGCGATTCTCTCTTTGACGCCACTCGGTACTTCCACGCACTTCCATTTCGAAGGCAGCGAACAGTAACCTTCATCCAAGAAATTGAGAACCGCATCGAGTTGGTTCGGAGTCATGTTCGCAAAGGAAAGGGGTTTTCCGGTCTTCCATTCCATTGCAACCCAGTATCCTTCTGGTTGTAAAAAGATGGATGCGAACGAATTGCGCGATTTCGATTTCCATTGGTGGAGATGGGGTACAAACGTGCTCGAAAGCGGAAGCGACGCTAAAAAGTTCTGATAGTCGAGGATATCGCTCAGACGCTCTATCGAATAATGGTCCTTAGTGAAATGTTTCAAGGCCCATAACGAATCACCTGATTCGATTCGCCAAACGTTACATGGGCTCAATCCACCTTGGCAGATTTCGATAGCATCGACACCTCCCAATGTTTCGACGAGAGCATTGAACACGTTGGCGGGAATCGAAGACGACATAGCTCAAGCAATTCACCATTCCGGTCGTGGTTGCCGCAGAGACAAGGCCCGACAGCAGAAGCATGCACATGGTGCTGAATCTCGGGCAATGGTTGTAAACGTCGAGTCATTGGATAGAAAATGGAGCGGAGGGGAGTCGAACCCCCGACCTCAGCATTGCGAACGCTGCGCTCTCCCAACTGAGCTACCGCCCCAGAGCTTCGGAACGAGTCATATTAGGAGAATTCATCAGGCTTGTCCACAAAACCACACTCAAGGGACCGAATGCGTGGTGGGAAACAGGGCATTCAGCTTGGCTTGGGGGAATTCCACAGCTAAACTAGTAAGGAATAGCTGGAGATGCTCATGCCGCTTTCCCCCCGCCTCATAGTCCTTCCCCTCCTGTTTTGGTTTGGCGCTTTTGCTCGTGCCGATGACTCCCGTTTAGCTGAACGCGAAGCGCAGTTTGAACGAGAAATTCGTCCCGTACTGATCGCAGAATGTATCAAGTGCCATGGTCCCAAAAAACAGGAAGGGGGCCTTCGTCTCGACACTAAAGCATCGCTATTTCAAGGCGGCGATAGTGGACCTTCAATCGATGTGGACGCTCTCGATCAAAGCTTGATCCTATCCGCCATTCGCCACGATGGTCTGGAAATGCCTCCGGGTCGCAAATTACCCGACAAGACCATCACGCGTTTCGAGCGTTGGGTACAAGGCGGAGCGGCCTGGCCAGAAAGCCTTCATGAGTTGCGAGAATCGGATGGCAATGTTACCGAGCAAGATCGATCGTGGTGGGCATTTCAACCGATCCGAAAAGGAGATGCTCCCAAGGACTCTAATGACCAATGGTCAGCCAATGAGATAGACCGATTTGTATGGAGTGCTTTGCAATCTCAAGCGATGCAACCCGCGCCCCAAGCAGACAAAACAACACTCATCCGAAGACTCTACTTCGATCTCATAGGACTTCCGCCCTCGCCGCAAGAGATCGATGCGTTCGTGCGCGATCCCGATCCAAAAGCTTTCGAAATGAAGGTGGATCAACTCTTGGAGGATCCACGTTATGGAGAACATTGGGCTCGATTTTGGCTCGATCTTGTCCGCTACAGTGAGTCGGATGGATGGAATCAAGATGCCTATCGACCTCATCTTTGGCGCTATCGGGACTATGTTGTCCAAGCGTTCAATGAGGATATGCCTTATCCCAAGTTCGTGATGGACCAATTAGCTGGAGATGAGTCCGCTACTGAAGACCCCAAGGCTTGGACAGCTGCTGGTTTTCTCCGGTTGGGAGTCTATGAATACAATCAACGTGATGCGCGTGGTCAATGGAACGACATCATGAATGAGATGACCGATGTAGCGGGCGATGTATTCTTAGGAATGAGTCTTTCATGCGCACGATGTCATCAACACAAGTTTGATCCGATACCTCAGCGCGACTATTTCAAGTTCCGCGCCTTTTTTGAACCCGTTTGCTGGCGGGATGATATCGTTGCTGCAACCGAAGCCGAAAAGGCAGAGCATCGCCAAAAAATGGAAGCTTTGGAAAAAGCAACTGAAACGATTCAGAAAGAACTTCAGACGCTGTTGGAGCCCTACGAAAAGAAGAAGTGGGTCTCCACTGTCGACAAGTTCCCCTTGGACATTCAAGCCTGTTTTCATTTGCCGACCCAAGACCGAACGTCGTGGCAAGAACAAATGGCCTATCTTGTTTCGCGGCAGTACCTAGAGGAAGGCGGCGGCCCTTACAAAGGCATGAAGAAAGAGGATACCGCCAAACATGAAGCATTACTCAAAGATCTAGCGGCTCATGATGCTCTTAAACCCAAGCCATTGCCGGAGATCATGACAGTCCGCGATTTCCCTGGCATCCTCTCGCCAACGACCATTCCGGAGGACTCCAAACGGCAACCTGTCGAGCCAGGATTCCTCGAAGTATTATCACAGGTCGTCGATCCTCCATCGGTGCAACGCGATGGTGTGCGCGAAGGATCATCTGGACGTCGTACGGCGTTAGCCAAATGGATTGCGGATCCCAGAAACCCGTTGACCAATCGCGTGATCGTGAATCGAATCTGGCAACAGCATTTCGGACAAGGGATCGTATCGACCTCTAGCGACTTCGGTCATCTCGGTGATGCGCCAACTCATCCTGAGCTCTTGGATTGGCTAACTTCGACCTTTATTGAAGAGGGTTGGAAATTCAAATCTCTATCGAGACGAATCGTGCTCTCCAACACATGGAAACAATCGGCTCGCCATCCTTCGTCCGGAGAATATCAGAGCAAAGATCCAGGCGAACGACTTCTTTGGCGTACACGCGTTCGACGATTGCAAGCCGAGCAGATTCGAGATGCCATGTTGGTTGCGTCAGGCGAATTGCAATCGGATATTGGAGGCCCCAGTGTCGCGGAAGATAAGCCTCGACGCTCCCTGTACCTTAAGAGTTTCCGTAATCAGAACGATACTTTCTTACATGGTTTCGATGTAGCCAATGGATTGCAAAGCGTTGCAGTGCGTGACACTACCACAACGCCAACACAGTCCCTTTTATTGCTCAACGGCAAGTATGCGTTACAACGAGCCAAAAAACTTTCCGATCGATTACTTGCTCATTCGCAAGATCCTCAAGACGTTCTTTATGGAGCGTTTCTTTCCACCTGGGGCCGTGGACCTACACCGGGTGAACTAGAGCGAGCTCGTGAGTTCATCGGAATTTCATCGGGCGAGGATGCCAAAATCGTCGATGCGGTGAAGCTTGCAGATTTTTGCCACGTATTATTCAACTCGAATCCATTCTTGTACTTGGAGTAAACGATGGCGACTTTTCATGATGCGATGATGCCAACGCTTACACGCCGCACGTGGTTGCAAGGATCGAGTCTCGGCCTGGGATCCATTGCCTTACCTTGGTTGTTGGCGAATAATCTCAAGCGGAAATGCATCATGCCGCGAGCCAAACGTATCATCTGGCTTTTCATGGAAGGTGGCCCAAGTCATATTGATCTGGTGGATCCCAAGCCATTGCTCAACAAGCTAGCTGGCAAACCACTTCCAAGTAGCTTCCGTGAACCCATCACAGCGATGGGGGAAAAAGGGGCACCGCTCCTTGCTGCACCACGACGATGGAAGCAGTATGGACAATCTGGAATGTGGGCAGCATCCGATTGGATTCCTCATATTGCCGAATGTATGGACGATATCGCTGTCCTGCGTTCCTGTTGGACCAATGGCATCAACCACGCTGGTGGTGTTTGCCAAATGAACACTTGCATCAATTTTGCAGGACGTCCATCTCTTGGTGCTTGGATTCAATATGGACTCGGCGCCATCAATGACAACCTTCCTTCGTTTGTTGTGCTTTGCGACAACTCGGGACGTCCCGTTAATGGGCCTCGCAATTGGGGCAGCGGGTTCATGCCCGCGTCGCATCAAGGAGTTCGGATTCAAGGGACGGAAACAGAACCGATTCCCAACCTGCACCTTCCTGAAGGTCAGTCACCGGCACAGCTCGATGCTAAACTGGCCCTGCTCCGTCAGTACAATCAAACGTACGCATCGATTCATCCGCAGCAATCCGAGCTAGAGGCTCGCATACGTAGCTATGAACTTGCATTCAAAATGCAAGCGGAAGCTCCAGAGGCACTGGACTTCTCCCAAGAGACGGAAGAAACTCGATCACTCTATGGAATCGATCAGAAAGAGACCGAAGTCTTTGGCAAAAATTGTCTTCTAGCGCGGCGATTGTGCGAACGAGGCGTTCGATTCGTGCAACTCTACCATGGCACCGGTAGTAAATGGGATTCGCATTCTGGCATCGAAAAGAACCACTCAGGCCTTTGCCGCTCGATGGATAAGCCGGTCGCAGGATTGCTCAAAGATCTCAAACGTCGTGGGCTCCTTGAGGATACATTAGTCATATGGGGTGGCGAATTCGGTCGAACCCCGATGAGTGAAAAAGGGGATGGCCGCGATCATAATCCCACTGGATTTTCCATTTGGATGGCGGGAGGTGGCGTCCGCGGTGGACAAGCGATCGGCGCGACCGATGAGCTCGGATTGTATGCGGTCGAGGACAAGATGCATGTTCATGATATTCACGCATCGATCCTTTGGCTGATGGGGCTCGATAACATGCGACTAACATACAACCATAAAGGTCGGATTGAACGACCGACCATCAATGAAGGTCGTTTTCAAAAGAAACTGATTCAAGGCTAGATCTTTCTTTATCATTGCGTTGCGTTGAAGCCCATTTGGCCGAATCATCGGTAGCGTTCTTACGGCAGCGAGCGAACGCGCAGGTGTCTAACAATAGCGGGAATGCGATCCCAATTCTCTTTTATCTTCGAGGGCTCCGATGAGTATGAGTTGCTGTTCAGTGGAAACCGTTGGCATGCAAAAGCTCACAGCCCCATGCCTCATTAGCCCTTGGCTCATTAGCCTTTGCCTTGCGTTGATGACTTCGTCGGCTCGAGCGCAAGATTCGCAGCAAACATTGAATAGCCCGGCGCCAACTCATGCAAACGTGTCCTATGGAGTACACGAGCGTCAAGTTCTCGATTTTTATCGGGCACGAAAGAACACCTCGAGGGCTCCTGTTCTTGTTTGGATTCATGGTGGTGGCTGGGTACGCGGCGACAAGTCCCCTGTACCCCATCTTGAACGCCTCCTTGACCGCGGCATTGCAGTGGTTTCGATCAATTATCGTTACTCTTGGCAAGCACAATTGGCCAAGGTTGATCCACCAGTCTCTTGGCCCATAAGCGATGCGGTACGCGCCATACAATTCATCCGCAGCAAAGCAGATGAATGGAAGCTTGATACGAATCGTATTGCAGCGTCCGGCGGTTCAGCGGGTGCTTGTTCGAGTTTGTATTTGGCCTTTCATGCCGATCACGCCACTCCCACAAGCGCTGATCCGATCGAGCGGTTCTCGTCGCGGATCCTTTTTGCGGCCGTTGAAGGAGCACAAACCTCATTGGATCCTTCGCAATTGGTGGAATGGACACCCAATAGCGTTTATGGCGGTCACGCATTTGGCTTTATGGATCCCAATGATTTGAAGACGCGAGATACTCGCTTCGCCGAATTTCTTGCCAATCGATCAAAGGTGGAACCGTGGATCAAAGCGTACTCGCCCTGAGCTTGTTACAGAAGACGATTCTCCGGTCTACCTTTGGTACAAGACTCCTCCCGCACTTGGGCAAAAGCAATCCGACCCGACCCATTCGGCAAATTATGGCATCCAATTACTCGAACGATGCAAACATCAAAAAGTTGAATGCGAATTAGCCTATCCAAACGCTCCCAACATGAAACATGCAACGGTAATCGATTACATTCTGGATCGATTACCTCAAGATCCATCTTAGGCTAGAGCGATCGGGCGCGTTCGAGGGGCGACGTTATCGAAGATGCCAACGATTAAGACTTGGATGGCTCGTCTTTTTTCTTCAAGAACGGCAAGGGCCGAAGTTCAAGTTGCTTGATGCTTTGAAGGTAATCGAGAGTCGCCTTGGATTCGTCGCCTCCAGCTTGGGCATGCATATGCAAGCTGAAACAGTGTGGTCCTTTCGCATCGATCAATGCGGGCTGAAGCGTCAAATAGGCACGAATCACATCGGTCAAACCCAACATCGCAGCGCAAAAGAGATCCAATCTCGCACCTTGCGACAAAAGGTATTCAACGATGTCGCGGCGGCCCATATGCGAAGCGCCTCCCAATCCCGTCTCCCAATCACCTCCACCCCAATCCATCGTCGCATTGAGTAGACCTCGTTCGCGATCGAGAAGCTTCTTGACCATCTCAAGATCGGAGTGCGCGTAGATCACAAAATCTTGGACCAACGTCCGATTGATTTGCTGCTTCTTCCAGGAAGGCTTGAAGCTAGGCTCTGCATAGTCTCGTTCAAACGATGCTTCTTGCGGTCCCGTTTTGGGGCTTTCCTGGGGCTTGGCTGCTTCTTGGCCCATCGCGACGGAGCTTCCCAAGAGCAATCCGCCACCGAGCAGTGAAAAAGTGCGTCGCGAGATGGGGTCGTGCATTTCATTCGTCCTATCAATAGTAATCAAAATCAATAGGACTTATTTTCCGCTCCCTCGGCTAACTTGCAACCTGAACAGCGCGATTCCGGAACAAGAAATCGATGAGATTTCCTTCGTGTGGTTGCAACCAGTTCAATCGATTGGTTGGGATCGCGCCGACGTTGAGTCGATCGATGTGTACCGCATTTACCAACTCATCGATCCATGCCTCGTTCTTGGTGATCGCGGTGCAAACGAGCGTTGAGCCAATCTTCTTGATCATATCAGCCTGCGAACATTGCACGACGGAAGAGAACGGGAACATGTACTCTTTGCTCGCCACTCCACACTCGGCTGAGTTGGCATGAACGATCATAGGTCGCAAGTAAGCGCAGCGTTCCTTCTCAATCAAACGAGGACCGTAATCGGCAGTCATATCGCGAACCCCCGAGTCGGCAAGATCTTGCTGCACCATGCTCCAAGTTCCTGTTGCCATCTGGGGATTGGTAAATGCGGCCAACGCTGCATCAGGATCGGTTGGTGATTTCACATCGATCGGCCCCAGTCGTTCGGCCAACGCCTTTGCAATTTCTTGCGTGTGTCGTGATGCCCAGATTCCTGAACAATTGATGCAACTTCTTCCGGAGTTGCTAAGCACACTTTCCACCATTAGATCCAAATAGTCTGGCCACTGATCGACGATATCATCGCCCAATAGAATCTTGGAGAAGCCAGGACCGTGCGCTTGAACGCGAGGGTTTCCGGCATGCTGCTGCACGGTGTGCGCGCTACCGAAGATCATCGACCGCGAGCACTTGCTCAACAGCGTTGATCCGACGTCGTGACTACCGGGATACAAGCAGAAAGCTTCTGCAGGGATCCCAGCCTGTATGAATGCAGAGATCATTCGATAGGGAGTCCAGGGCTCTTGCGATCCAGGCTTCAAAACAAGCCCTACTTGGAGTGCAACCGCTGGGAGCCACAGGGTGTGAACACCCGGTGAATTATTGGGCAGAACTGCGCCGAGGATTGGTGTCTGAGCTTGAAAGCTAACGGTGACTCCTCGCCCTTCTTCACCGTAACCTTTGGCGAAAATATCGAGATTCAATCCGCGGGTCAAGCATTCCAGGATGCGATCCATGTTTTGCAACACGAAGGAATTCTTCTTCATGTTGGAGCGACACATGTGCTCGGGCAATCCCGTGCTAGCCGACTGTTGATGGATGAAATCATCCACCGACTGCGTCCCATCTCCCATCGGAAGAGTCGATGATTCAAACAGTTCGGCGGCTTTCTTGCAGCGAGTGATCAGTTCCGATGGGGGAATGGCTCGCAAGGCCTTGCGGGCATTATCCGCTTTTCTCAGATCCATCTGCACCATGCCACCTGATACTTGTCCAATCTTGGCGATTGGCTCTCCCGTATCGAAGTGAATAACTTCCTGATGTTCGAGCGAGGTATAGTTTTTGCCCCATCGAATCGGATGAATCGTTGCATGGTGTCTCAAGGCAGTGAATGAACGGAACGACGATGAGGTGCAAGTCGATGGGCGACACCTCGCACCCGATGGTATTGAAATTCGACTCGATACCGGTTAGTAAACACCAACGGTTGTCGATGATGCTAAAGCTCGATAGGGCCGAACACCGCTGATACCGTCCCAAGGATACTTGATGAAGGGTTGCTCACGTTCGCCCTCATCCCGCCCCAAGAACCCCAGGAACGAAGAACTCTTTGGTCATCGTGTAGAGTTTCGCGCGGCCCGTTTCGCCATAGCCTACAACTTTGGTGTGGTCATCGAAGTCCACTACTTCTACAACAGCCGCGAGGTTGTGGTGCATAGTAGGAAATCTTGTATCCATCTTCAGGACCAATCGGCTTGGAACATGCCAGTCCCATGAGCGTGTTTCCATAGGTCGGAGTCATGTAGACACCGCTCTCTTCCGTTGGACCACCAAGAAGTTCTTCAACGGCAAAGCGAGTCCATTGAGGCGTGAATTCGGTTCCTCCCGAGAAGATGCCGGTGATTCCGACTTCTTGAATGCTCGTTCCTTTCTCGGCCAATCCATAAGCCAAGGCTTCAAGAAGCTTGGGCGTTGTGAACATACACTTGATGTCGTGGCCTGCCGTGAGAATCGTGATCGCTTGATCGATACAATGCTTCTTGTATTCTTCGAGATGCTCCATCCATCCCTTCTTGATCAACTTGATCACCCAACGAGGATCAAGATCGATGCAGAAACAAATACCACCGCGATACTGGCAAAGGTGCTCAACTGCCAATCGAAGGCGACGCGGCCCCGAAGGACCCAACATCAACCAATTGGAACCACGAGGAAAGTACTGATCGGGAAGAGTGTCGCTAAAGTTTTCGTAATCGATACGGAAGTCATCGATGACGACACGGCTCTTCGGAACACCAGTTGTCCCACCTGTCTCGAAGACGTAGGTCGGTTTTCCATCCAATCCCTTGGGCACCCATCGACGAACCGGTCCACCTCGCAACCAATCATCTTCAAAAATGGGAAACTTCTTGAGGTCGTCAAAGGTCTTCACTTCTTTGAGCGGATCGAATTTTAGCTCTTTCTTCTTTTCTAGCCAAAAGGGAGAGCCTGTCGACTCATGAAAGTGCCATTGAACATTTTCATACGTGTGCTGATCCAGAATTTCCTTCGCTTTTGCTTGCGCAGTTGCCAAATCCGGAGACGAAGATTCACTACTCATTCTTCGATTACTTTCACAACAAGTGCTTTGGAGGATGGTTGGAAGGATGGTCCTTGAAGACAGGACTATCGAGCATACCGCTGGTTGTGCAGCCTCACAACACCGCATTCTAGAATTGCGTCAATCCAGCGATCCACTCATCCAATCCACAACCGTTTTTGCTAATGCAGCCCGAGCTCGGGTGTAGTTGTGATCGCCATCAGGAATGGTCCGCAGGTCAATGGTTGACATCTCACCAATCTGGTCGGCAACGCGTTGATCGGCACCCCAGAAGCTTGCCTTCTTTTCTCCGACCTCTACCCCACCAAAGACCCATAAACTCGGTACCGATATTTCGCGAACCCAAGGCATGTAATCGTATGTATTGCTCGTGCCATATTTATCAAAAAAGGTCTGTGCCGAAATCAACATCGGAAACGGGTATCGCACATGCATCACATGCTCGGACTTCCCCTGGTCGATCCAATGCTTAGCCTGCTCGATCGACTCATGAAACCCGACACCTGATTCTCGATCAAATGCCTCGTAATTCAATCGAGGAGGCGAGATCGCTATCAACCGATCGACGTTCGCCGAACCAGAATGAAATGCATAATACAGCGACTTGATGGCACCTAAGCTATGCCCCAAAATCCCTATCGATCGGTAGCCGAGTTTTTGGCCGTAAAGCACCCATGCTCGCAAGTCGTGAATCGAGTCGCTCATCTATTTCAAACGCAGCTCCACCGCGGTGAGCCACCAAACCACCCGATTGAAAACTCATCGGATCGTGTCCACGCGTGTTGATCCGGAAGGACGCTTCGCCCACTGTTCAAAATGGACTCGGCAAGATGATTCAACAATGACGCCGAGTAGAAGTTACTTGCAACGCCATGAACGAGCACCCAAAGCTCACCCGAAGGCTCCAAAGGGCGTTGATAGAAGCCATGCAATCGCAAGCTGTCTTGCGTTACGACTTCGACGAGATACCCGGGAAATCCCTTCATTATGCACCAATAAAAAAAGGCCACCCTTTTTGGATGGCCTTGAACTCATCAAGAGGATCAGCCCGAAGTGATCGGTACCGGGTTGAAATTATCATCGTCGGATGCAATGACAGCAGCCACTCCAGCGAGGCCAGCCAAACCGATGAGACCGCTGCTCATTCCGCCCATGCTTCCGCCGCCGCCACCGCCACCGCCGAAGGAACCGCCGCCCCAACCACCAACTCCATAGGCTGGCGGTGGAACAGTGTCCACAACGACTTCTTCCATCACAGGAACCACTTCAGGCTCGATGTTGGCACTGAGCTCAACATTGAGGGATGAAGCATTTACAGCAGGAGCAGAGACGTAAATCTTCTTCGCTGTTCCCGAGTCGGCAACATATGGGTTCACGAAGTTAAACGAGAGCGCTGCAAATCCTACCGGTCCTGCAGCGACAAAGTTGTAGACACCTGACTTCAGACCAGTTACTCGGAAGGTGCCGTCGTGCGAGCAAGTCGTGCGAGCGACTTCGGTTCCATCGCGAAGGATATAAACCATCGTTCCTCGCATGTCGCGTCCACCACCGCCGAAAATCGATCCCACGCGTCCATTCAAGTTTCCAGCCTCGTCAGCTGAAATGCTATGGGAATCAGCAAACGTACGGCTTGATGCCAACGGATCCATGTCCATCACCATCTGCGGCCCGCCGACGGTCGGAACAACGTGTGAACGAATGATTTCTGTTACGCGATTGCTTACAGGACGAATGCAGCGAACATCTACGCTATTTCCCAAGTGCCTTCCATGAGTAGGCGAGACAACTTTGAGAGAGAAAGCGGACATCGCATCTGCGCTTTGGGCTACCAGCGAATAATCGCCAGGTGCTACTCCTGCGAAAGAAAACTGTCCTTGAGCATTCGAATCTGCGACGTGTGCTACAACACCATTTCGTAGCAGCGAAACACGCACGCCACCCAGTGAAACAGGACTAACACTTTGCGTTTCCGTTACCGAACCGGTAATCACACCGTTGGGTGCAGTCACCCATTGACGCAGATACAGTTCGTTTAGGCTCGACCGCGGTGCTACTAGCTCTTGCGCATTTGAAGTCGCAGTGAAAGCGAACAACATTGCCAATCCCAAAAATACTCGTCGCATTTGATTCTTCCTAGTTGCCGTAAGAATGAGTGGCTCTTCCCAACCCCATCACCCGATAAGCTTATTCTCTAGCATTTCCATTTTCAACCATAAAGGTGGAAAATTCGATAGTTTAGGTAAATCTTTACTATTCTGACCTAATTGCCGCTGAGGGGGCCAGAAGGCTTGATTCCTGTGTCGCGGACCCCTTCCAAGGAGCTACGAACTGGTCCTTTTCGTTCCTTGAAATCATCGCTTCGCATAGCTTCCCCCAAACCAACGGTTCGATCTTCGTCGTATTTCTTGAGGTAGCCGATCAGCTTTTCAAGTGACATCTCTGTCACATTCAACTCGCGTGCTCTCGATCGAACTTGAGCGTATCGGGTACTGATCTCGACCGCTCGAGGATCTCCACCCTTTGTTTCGAGGCCGCGTGGCATCTCACCAACGACCAAGTAACGAGTATAGATATCCATCTTGTCCATCATCTGCTTCGTTTCGGGTCCAACGTCCTCAACGATTTCGCCACCATTCTGTTCGATCAAGCTCTTCACCAGCTGTCGATCATCTGCCCCGTCGCCATTCACATCCAATTTTCCAACCAAGGCAATCTTCACCTTGCTTCCTGGACGCCAAGTTGGTGAATAGATTAAGTCGTTCGAAATCACGGGAACATTCTTACGATCCGAAATGACTCGAGCCTGGGCTTGGTTTTCATAGACTTTCATGATCTCGATTTGAGCTTTCGGAGTTGCCTCGGAAACTCGCAATGTATCCTGAGGCAACACGGCGAAATGCAGACCAGTCTTCAAACCTTGTGCACGTCCCAAGTTGATGTTGACGATCACACCGTTCTGATCGACATAGACCACTTTGCCTTGAGCGGATTCAAAGTCCTCACGCTCGACGTTCTTGGTTTGCTCTTCAAAGACCTGCTTCTTGAACTTGACGAGCTTGTCGTTTTCGTCCTTCATTTTGGTCAATTGAGCCCGTAAATCGTTCTCTTTCTTGCTGAAATTGGCTTGAGCGATTTTCTTTTCTTCATTGAGCTGATCAATTTCTTTGCGAAGGTCGGATTCCTTCTTTTTGTAGTCATCGCGGGCCGAATCCAGTTCTTTTGCGAGACGATCTCGCTCGGTTTCAGCGTCTTTACGAGCCTTGGTTTCTTGTTCGCGAACACTCTTCATTTCGTTGGTTAGACGCTCGATGTCCTTCGAAGCCTTGTCGTTTTGAAGGTTTCGAGTTCTCAAACTTTTCATCAAACTACCGGTGAGACTCGAGTAGTTTCGATCTTGCGGCGCAACATCGGCACCAAACAATGCCATATCGCTGGCATAGGTCTTCTTGACCGCATCCAGTTCTGCTCCAACCGAAGACTCTAGTTGGCTAACTTCTTGCTCAGTCGCCTGCTTGGCCCCGAGCATATACATCAAGTATTGCTGCTTGCTGTTTTCCAAAGCCAATTTTTGCTCTAGGTCGCGAGCTTTCGTCGTTGCATCGACCGAGAGTTTCTTCAATGTGGAACCATTGAAAATCACCCACCCTAAGGCCAAAAGAAGTGCGACGCTGACAATCGACATTACCAGAACGTACGCTTGCCAAGCGAAAAGATTCCGATCACGTACCGCCATGGGTATACCTCTGAAGTTCCAACGCAGAAGAGAAAAGCGAGACTGGCCTAAGACAAGTCCAATCTCAATCCTAGATGCCCAGGGTCCCCTCGTCAAACAATTAACCCAATCGTTTTAGGCCACCCAACCTCCCATGGGGATCGAGAGCCGCATAATCCCCCTAAAAGCTACAAGAGGCCCTACCTGAAGCGCCACGATGCAACTCGTCGGCGACTCCCAATCTTGGTAGATTGTGGCGACTCATTCTTTCGGTCCCTTCGGCTTCGGTAAAATCCGCCCATGGCGAAACGCTCTGCTCAACAACCGCTTCTTTTCGAACTTTCGGACCCTGCGCCGCCGCCGCAGCGTCCCGCCCCCCCCCCCCCCCCCCCCCCAATCTTCTCGAAGCCAACTTAACGCCGCAGTCGTTTCCCACCGAACTCCCGTAGAATTCTGCGATGAACTGAGGCCGGACGACACGGTCGTGGTGGTGGACTCGCACAGTTTGATTTATCAGGTCTTCCATGCGATGCCGCCAATGACGAGCCCCAAGGGTGTCCCGGTCGGTGCGATCCATGGCTTTCTTCGTGATCTGGCCGAACTTCAAGATCGTTGGAAACCCACGCACATCTTGTGCGCCTTCGATGCCTCGGGCGAAACCTTTCGCAATGAAATCTATCCTGCCTACAAAGAACATCGCGACCCGATGCCGGAAAATCTCCGTGCTCAGATTCCTCTCATCCACGAAGCGGTCCGACTTCTTGGTTTTCCCATTCTTTCGATCGTTGGGTTTGAAGCGGATGACATTCTGGCAACCATCACGGCGAAAACGGAAGAAGCAGGTTGCCGATGCATTCTTGTTACGGCGGATAAGGATTGCCGCCAACTGCTAAGCGATCGTGTTCAGCTATACAACATTCGTAAAAAAGAGTTGTTTGGTCCGCCACAGTTGCTAGAGGTTTGGGGAATTCAACCGAACCAAGTCGTCGACTTTCAATCGATGGTCGGCGATTCCGCGGACAATGTCCCGGGCGTTCCACTCATCGGTCCCAAGTTCGCTACCGAGTTGCTACAGAAGTTTGGAACACTGGAGGAGATCCTTCAACACATCGATCAAGTACCAGGTGCCAAACGTCAAGAGAATTTTCGAACCTACCGCGATCAAGCGTTGCTTAGCCAGCAGTTGGTAGAACTGCGACGAGATGTCCCCATCGATTGGCAATGGGGAAACTGGAGAACATTACACTGCGACCACCAAACGGCTTCCCAATTCTTTTCAGACTTAGGACTTAAGAAAGTTGCCGAACGGTTTTTGATCGCGGATGAACCGATCCCTTCTGCACCTACTTCTTCGCGTTGCCGATATCAAACCATTCAGTCGCTCGATGCATTGCAATCCTTTGTCGATCTGGCGATGAATGCGAAGTGGGTTGCGTTTGATTCCGAAACGACATCGACCAGTGCCCGAGGCGCCGAGCCCGTTGGGTTTAGCTTAGCAACTTACGAACAAGGTGCTATCTACGTTCCCCTGTTGGCACCTGAAGGCACTAAGGTCTTGCCTCTCACTGATGTGACCGAGTGCTTGCGTCCACTTCTGGAATCCAAAGATGTCCTCAAGATCGGACAAAATCTCAAGTTTGATGCGATCGTACTGCGAGCTTTAGGAATTTCATTGCGTCCAATCGCATTCGATACGATGGTTGCGGACTATCTCATCGATGCAGGCCAGCGAAATCATGGCCTAGAGGATATCGCCAAGCGTTGGTTGCATGTTGATTCGATCAGCATCGATGCTCTTATCGGTACCGGAAAATCGCAAATCCGAATGGACCAAGTCCCATTGGAAAAAATTGCTGAATACGCATGTGAAGATGTTGATCTACCATTGCGATTGAAAGAAGTTTTGTTGCCACGACTTGAAAGCGAAGGACTCGTATCTTTATTCCACACGCTTGAACTACCACTCATCGATGTGCTGGCGGAGATGGAGTTCAACGGGATTTGCGTCGATACAGAACGACTCAAAGAGTTGAGCGATCAGTTCAGCAAACGCATCGACGAACTATTTTCGGAGATCATGCAATTAGCGGGACGTGAATTCAACCCTGATAGTCCTAAACAATTGGCGACGATTCTCTTTGAAGAGCTTCATTTGCCGGTCATCAAGAAAACCAAGACGGGGCCAAGCACCGACGTCGAAGTACTCCAAGAGTTAGCAGAAAAGCATCTCCTTCCAGCGAAGATCATCGAGTATCGGCAACTCACGAAATTGAAAGGTACCTATGTCGATGCGTTACCAGACTTATTGTGCGCAAAAACGGGACGAGTCCATACGAGTTTCCGGCAAGATGTTGCTGCGACAGGACGCCTGAGTAGCACCGATCCCAATCTTCAAAACATTCCCGTCCGAACCGACGAAGGTCGAAAGATCCGTTCCGCCTTTCGCCCTGGGCCGTCCGAGTGGGTTTTGCTCACGGCAGACTATTCGCAGATCGAATTGCGGGTCCTAGCGCACTTTTCGGGTGATGATTCACTTCGACGCGCATTCGAAGAGAAACAAGATATCCATGCCATGGTTGCCAGCCAGGTCTATGAAGTCCCATTGGACGAAGTTACGACCAACATGCGACGCAGCGCCAAAGCGATCAACTTCGGCATCATCTATGGTCAAAGCCCGTTTGGATTGGCCAAAGCACTATCGATATCGCAAGAAGAAGCCTCCCATTTCATCGATGCCTATTTTGCTAAATATCCCGGCGTTCCCGAGTTCATGCTACAAACCCTTACATCCTGTCGTCGCGATGGCTACGTTTCAACGATCGCAGGTCGTAAACGTTGGATTCGCGGTGTTCGCGACTTCGCGGCGCTCGATGCCAAACGCCGCAAGGTCTTGATCGAACCCGAGCGTATGGCAGTGAATACGGTCATTCAAGGTTCCGCCGCCGACATGATCAAACTGGCAATGATCGCTATTCATCGCGAACTCAACCAAGGAGACTGGAAAGCCAAGATGCTCCTTCAAATACATGACGAATTGATTTTTGAAGTGCATCCCGATGAGCTGGATCGCCTCCGCGAACTCGTCATCGATAAGATGACTTCGGTTGTCCCGCTGAACGTTCCTCTGGTTGTTGATAGTAAGACAGGCCCCAACTGGGAAGCCTGCGTAGCGATATCTTAAGTAGTTGCCGAAAGAACGACTGATGAATACCTCTGCTCCATGTCATCCGGGAACGCTGGTACTTGGATTGATCGGTGGCGTGGCATCGGGGAAGTCCTTTGTAGCCGAACAATTGCATTCTCGCGGAGCCATCGTCATCGACGCGGACTCCTTGGGACATCAGGCTCTTCGCGATCCTCATATCCAATCGAAGTTGCGAACTCGATTTGGTAACTCCATTTTTGATCGCGATGAAGTAATGCGTCCGGCGCTCGCCTCTTTGGTCTTTGGTCCAACATCGGAACACACGGCCAATCGACGCGACCTAGAAGCCATCGTGCATCCGTGGATCCGCGAACACATGCGCCAACAAATCCAAACGGCATCGCTGGATCCTTCGATTCCCTGTGTGGTGCTGGACGCTCCTTTGTTATTGGAGGGCAACTGGGACAAGGAATGCGATAAGGTGCTCTTTGTCGATACATCCAGCGAATTACGTCAGGAATTCGCAAAACAACGTGGCTGGGATGTGAACGAGTTGGAACGGCGCGAACGTTCGCAGTTGCCACTCGATCTCAAACGCCAACGAGCAGACTGGATCATCGAGAACACACGCGACCCCGTTCAATTCCATACGCAAGTCGATACTTTGTGGAATCAAATTCAGATTTGGAAACTCGATACGATGCGCTAGAAGCGTAACCCATGGTCGCTTCTAGCGTTTGTCTCATCCATTTCAAGTCGCGATGCAATTTCTGCTCCACGCAGGTGGGTCAGTACGCTTCGCCTACTCGGGCTTGAAAACGACCGTCCCCAACGGTGGAAGCGAAATATTCATCGAGCAAGGTCTTCCAAAATGTCCTTGCGTCTCATCGGCTTGGATTCCAGGATAGTTTCCTTGATTGCTTCCGCCGTAGAAGGACGAATCGCTGTTGAAGATTTCGCGATAGAAACCACCGCGAGGCAGCCCAACTTTATATTGGCGGACAACGGGAGTGAAGTTGCAGCAAACGACGACGAAGTCGTTTGGATCGCGAGCTTTTCGGATGTAGCTAAGGGCACTTTCACCGCGACTCAAACAATCGATCCATTCAAATCCATCGCCCGAGAAGTCGACTTGGTGCAGCGACTTTTCACGGACCACCAACGCATTTAAGTCGCTAATCAATTTTTGCATTCCGCGATGGGTGTCCCAATGAAGGAGGTCCCACTGCAGTTGCTCGTCGTAGTTCCATTCATGCCACTGCGCGAATTCGCTTCCCATGAAGAGGAGCTTTTTGCCGGGATGCGTCCACATATAGGAATAGAGAAGACGAAGGTTGGCAAATTTTTGCCATAAATCGCCAGCCATCTGCGCAATCAAAGCGCCTTTGCCGTGAACGACTTCATCATGCGACAACGGTAAAGTAAAGTTCTCGGTAAAGGCATAGATCAAACTGAATGTCAGCTCGTCATGATGATATTGGCGATGGATGGGATCATGCCGCATATAGCGAAGCGTATCGTTCATCCAACCCATGTTCCACTTGAGCGAAAAGCCAAGGCCACCTTGCGATGTCGGGCGGCTGACACCGGGCCAAGCGGTGGATTCTTCGGCGATCGTTAGTACACCTGGATATTGGGCATGCACTTGTTCGTTGAATTCGCGAAGCAAGTGAATCGCTTCCAAGTTCTCGCGTCCACCGTAATTGTTGGGAATCCACTCGCCTTCTTTGCGCGAGTAATCCAGATAAAGCATCGATGCTACCGCATCCACGCGAAGACCATCGATATGGTATTTATCGAGCCAGAAGAGTGCATTGGCGATCAGGAAGTTTCGGACTTCGTTGCGTCCGAAATTAAAGATCATCGTGCCCCAATCGGGATGTTCGCCTTGCCGAGGATCTTCATGTTCGTATAGAGCCGATCCATCGAATCGACGCAATCCATGGTTATCTTTCGGGAAGTGAGCTGGAACCCAGTCGATGATGACACCGACGCCATTCTGGTGGCAATGGTCGATGAAGTACATGAAATCGTCCGGAGTACCATAGCGACTCGTTGCGCTAAAATACCCCACGGTTTGATATCCCCAAGATCCGGTAAAGGGATGTTCGCTGACCGGCAACAATTCCACGTGAGTGAAATTCATCTCTTTGCAGTACGCAACCAATTCATGCGCGATCTCGCGATAGTTCATCCATCCATGGATTCCACCTTCGCGTTTGCGCCAACTTCCCAGGTGCACTTCATAGATCGAAACGGGCTTTTCGAGCGCGTTTTCTTGGCTTCGGACATTCATCCAAGCTTGGTCGTTCCATTGATAGGTATCCAATGGTTTAACGATGGATGCGGTGCGAGGAGGCAATTCCGCAAACGTACCATAGGGATCGGTCTTGTCGACGACTTGACCGTCGGCGAACCGTACGCGGTATTTGTATTTGTGGCCAGCCTGAGCTTCCGGAACGAAGAGTTCCCAGATACCGGCCGGAACGTGCTTCTGCATGAGATGCTGTCGACCATCCCAGTGATTGAAGTCCCCAACCACTTGAATGCTTTCGGCGTTCGGTGCCCATAGCGCAAAGTTCACGCCGTTCTGTGAATCCACGGTTCGGATGTGCGCGCCAAGCTTGTCGTAGATTTTCCAGTTCCGACCACTTCCAAACAGATACTTATCGAAGTCGGTCAGCAATCGTGGCACTGCATAAGGGTCGTGCATATCGAGCATACTTCCGTTTGTCTTTGCTACTCTAAAGCGGTAATTCGAAGTTTCAGAATCCATTGGCAACAATCCTTCAAAGAAACCAGAGGGATGGATCTTTCGCATAGGACGTTGCACCGCCCCGTTCTGCTCCAATAACCAAACCTGGGATGCTTCAGGAAGGAAAGCTCGCACAGAAAATGCACGTCGGCCATCGATACTCACTTCATGACGTCCGAGAACTTCCGACGGATTGGCCAGCGAACCATCCAGAACGCGGCCAATATCATGCATGGAAATCTGTGTGTGCACGTAGTACTCCAGTTATAGCGATTTTAACGATTGGTGAGGATAGGCTAAGTTCAAACGGTGGCCAGGACGTAGCGATTTGAAAACCAACGAGAGATCGCAAGTGCCCAGCGTTTCTTCCAAGCATTGAAAGCCGTTTTCCCTCGCCTAAGGCTTTTCACACCCACCAACGCTTTGTCGCTAAGGTCGATATCCACTTCATTCAGTGCAACATTCGAAGAACTGATGGATGGATCGCCATCATGCGGACGAGGATGACTCGAAAAAGCGAAACCGGGTTCCACCTCTTCTTCTCCCTCGCCTGACATGAGCCGACAATGGATGGAATGATATTTGGCGGCGTGATCGATTCGCTGCCATAAATCCGCGTTGCGAATGGGTTGAAGCGTTCCAAAATGCTCCCAGCAATAATCATTTTCGCCATTCCGGCAGGCCATATTGAAGGCCACGGGTTACATAGCGACTCGATGTCACAAGAGTGACACGGCTGGGTTGTTGAAGCGCTTCGAGACCTCGGACGACTGCAAGAAGTGCCAAACGATCCGGTGCTTGACTCGACTCTGCGTCGGACGCTTCTAAGCGATCTTGCCCTTCGATATCTTCGAGAACAAAACGCCAACGGCCGCGACTCGTGCGAATAGCACTTTCGGATGGATTGGGCAGACTTCCGTCACAGAATAACAGGAAGTGGGGACGTGGAACGGTCATGGGATGGGCTCGCGATCGGGCACTTGCCACAAGGGCAATGTACTTCCCTTCGAGTACAGTATTGATCCATCCCCATCCTGGGAAACGACTCCAATGCCTGGGTGCCACTCTGCGAAGAGGATTTGGGTAGACAGAATGGGCCACCAAAGCTTTACCGGTTATCGAAAGTTTGCTGGCTTCCATTGAGTCGAATTTAATTGAATTGAACTCCGTTTCCGTGGGACTTGGTCGAACGTACAACCTTTGACGTTTAGCGCGATGATTGAAGGATCTCAAGCTGGGGAATATACTTGCGGACGACCCTCCAAGGTCCGTTTTCCTTCTTTATTGCACTCGGAGCTTTCGCCACACCATGACGTCCATGAATCGTCGACATTTCGTGATGGGTACTTCCGCTGGATTGGCTGCCACAGCCATCGCAAGCCAGCTTCCCTCTTGGGCCTATGGCGCGTCTCTGGACGTTCCGTTCAAGATCTCTCTCGCAGAATGGTCGCTGCACCGTACTCTCCAGTCAGGCAAACTCGACAACAAGGATTTTGCCAAGACCGCCAAAGAAACGTACGGTATCGACGCGATTGAATACGTCAATCAGTTCTTCAAAGACAAAGCGAAAGACAAAGCTTACATCGGTGAACTCAAGACCCGCGCCGAAGATCTTGGTGTGAAGACCCTCCTTATCATGATCGATGGAGAAGGTGCTCTCGGTGACAAAGACGAAGCCAAGCGAACCAAGGCGGTCGAAAACCATTACCAATGGGTCGAAGCAGCCAAACAACTGGGATGCCATTCCATTCGCGTAAACGCTCAGTCCACCAAGGAATTTGAAGAATCGAAGAAGCTTGCCGCCGATGGCCTTCGTCGATTGAGCGAATTTGCGAAGCCATTCAACATCAACGTGATCGTTGAAAATCACGGTGGATTGAGTTCGCATGGCAAGTGGTTGAGCGAAACCATTGCTTCGGTGGGCCTACCCAATTGCGGTACTCTTCCCGACTTCGGCAATTTCTATGAATACGATCGATATCAAGGCGTGACGGACCTCATGCCTTTCGCCAAGGCAGTTAGTGCTAAGACCCACGATTTTGATGCCATGGGGAACGAGACCAAGACCGACTACATCCGCATGATGAAAATCGTTCTGACGGCTAAGTACCACGGATACGTTGGTATCGAGTATGAAGGAAGCAAGCTCGACGAAGACGCCGGAATCAAGGCGACCAAGGCTCTGCTCGAACGCTGCCAGAAAGAACTCGCGAATTTTGCGGGCTAAGGTCGCTTTCCAAGGTCCTTTTCCTGCATTAGTCTAAAGGAGTGGGCATTTTCGCCGTTGGGGCGAAAATGCCCCCCACTTGTTTTTGCCACACTGCCGGTCGGAGCTACCATTTCCTATGACGAATTACAAACGAATCGTGGTGATTGATGAAGGCGGTGTATCGGTCGTCCGATTTGTCGATCGCAAAATAGTCGACTCCACCAGCATCGAGCAATTGGGAGAAGAACTAAACGCTCTCGTGACCGAAGAGAAGCGTAACATGATTCTGCTCAATTTCGACGGCGTTGAGTTTCTTTCCAGTGCTGCGCTCAACAAACTGATCTCGCTCAATACAAAGGTTAAGGCAGTCGCAGGACGACTGAAGCTCTGTTGCCTTCGAGCAGAAATCAAGGAAGTTTTCACGATTACCCGATTGGACCGAGTTTTTGACATCCGCAAAACCGAGTCCGACGCGCTCTCCGCTTTTCAACTCTAGGCTGGTTCAGGATATGAGCAGCAGCCAAACCGAGTGGTCGTGGCGCTTGGATAAGTACATTCCAAGCTCGACCGATGATGGTCACGCCGTCATCGAAGAGCTCGTTCATGCCCTGGAACAATCCGGTTGGGAAGGGCGCGATTTCTTTCATGTGCATATGGCTACCGAAGAAGCGGTGGTCAATGCCATCGAACATGGCAATAAGCGCGATCCCAACAAAACCGTTCACATCGACTTTAGGGTTTCGCCTCTAGAGGTTCACTTGGCCATCACGGACCAAGGCGAAGGGTTTGACCCCGAATCCCTTCCCGATCCAACCGACGAAGAACTTCTCGAAAAACCTCGAGGCCGTGGCGTCATGTTGATCCGCGAGTTGATGACCGAGGCCCTTTACAACTCCAAGGGTAACTCCGTCGTTATGAAAAAAGTGCGATCTGCCGCTTCCGGAGAGTGATCGTTGCGATCGACTCATCGAAGTCGATCGATCTTATCCTTCAGGTTAGATTCCAGAGTTGCATTGACCTCTTGAAGTCGCTGCCGACAATGAGCAGCCTCTTCCTTTTGATCGCGATGCAAAACCATGACGCGTATCCATTCGGGTATCGCTAGTTCCGACTTTCCGGCTTGGTCTAGCTTATCAGCGATGACGAGAGTTGGGCCAACCTGCAATGGTTGCGGCATACTATCCCGATGCAAGGTCCACTCGACGAGTCTCTGACTGGGGACTTCCGCTGCAGGCACGGCTCTCCATTGCTGCGCAATTGCAAGTTTCTGAATCATAGGATTCTTGCTCTGCTGAAGGTCTTTCAATGCCTGCAGGGCTTCACTGCGTAGATTCCCACTCACCAACCAACTCGCTGCGATCAACTTCTGTGTCTCGTCTTCTTCCTGAATCCACTTCTCCGCTTGCTTCATGGCAGCTACATCTGGCTTGGAACGACTCGTCCAAACCAAAGGTATCGCGCAATAAAAAATAGCCGGAGGCTTTTCTTTGGAAAGCCTCAAGAACAAATCTGCCGACGTCCCCCAACGTCCACTTCGCTTTGCCGCCATCGCCATTTCGCAAATGATGGCGCGTTGTTGCCATTTTAGAACGCCCGAAGTCAAGGCATCCCGCGAACTTCCTAGGTACTCTTGGTACTTTTCTTGTGCGAAAAGCGAGTGGGATACTTTCGCCTTATCCGATCCCCATGCAACTTCGATCGCTATGACTTGATCGCCAATCGATCGGATAGGTTTATCGCTTCCCTTAGGAACATAGATGAGCTCACGATCGTTCATCTCGACGATCTGCCCCTCGATGCGAGTTGGCGGGATGGCGTCCCATTGATTCATCGTTCCAGGCAACCCTGACGCGAGCCAAAACGTGCTTACTTGTCCTTTGGACTGTTCGATGAATGGGGACAATTCGGACAGATCTTGAGCTGCACTAAATTGCAATGGTGCGATCGATAGGAACCAAACAGTCATGATGAAGTTTGTGATCGCTGTACGAATGGCTTTCCTCTCACGCAATGAACTGCTCATGTCGATCTTCCTGGTACGAGCACCTCCCACAGGTCATTAGCGCTCGCCGGTTCTTCCCGGATTTCAATCGCTTGATGAATCAAGGAAGAAATGCGTTCTTGCTTGTTGGAGTGATGACAATGGACGTCGATGAGCGGCTGCCCGGTGGTGACTTGGTCACCGATTCTACAATGCATCGTCAAACCTACCGTTGGATCGATTTTCTCGCCAGCAATCCGTCGACCGCCTCCAAGTTCAATGACGACTTGGCCCAAGAGTTGGCCGTCGATCCGTGTTACAAATCCATTTCTGGGTGCCTTCCAAGGAGTACTGGGAGCAACGGGTAATGGTTCTAAGATTCGCCCACCTTGCCATTTCACCATTTTACAAAACCGTTCCCATGCATCACCCGATTCCAATTTCCTTTGGAGTGCCTGCGTAGCTTGATCGTGAGAAGAACATTTGCCAGTCGCTAGTAAGAGTTGTGCCGCAAGTTCGATGGTCAGTAACCTTGCATCATCTGGCCCTTCGCCGCGAAGGATCGCATACGATTCATTGATTTCGAGTCCATTACCAACGGCCTTTCCCAATGGCTGATTCATGTCGGACAACACAACCGAGGTTGCAACCTTCATTCGCTCGCCAACCCGAACCAACGAGCGAGCCAAAGCGATGGCATCCTCTTTCTGCTGCATGAAAGCTCCCGTCCCCCACTTTACATCCAAAACTAAACAATCGAGTGATTCGGCTAGCTTCTTCGACATGATGCTTGCAGTGATCAACGGGATGGAAGGCACGGTAGCCGTCACATCTCGCAAACCATAAAGCTTTCGGTCTGCTGGCACCAGCCTGGTGCTTGCACCTGTGATCACACATCCGATGGCTTCGACTTGTCGCTGGATTTCCTCTTCGGAAAGGTCGGTTCGAAATCCTTCCATCGCTTCGAGCTTATCGAGCGTTCCACCCGTAATACCGAGGCCTCTTCCGCTAATCATAGGAACCTCGAGATCAAACTCGGCCAAGAGAGGCGCGAGGATGATCGATGTTTTGTCTCCCAATCCACCGGTTGAGTGCTTATCGACTCGTTTGCGCGCAGTCGTTCGTTTCAGGACATCGCCCGATGCAATCATGGCATCGGTCAGATATTCCACTTCGCGTTCGTTCATTCCGCGCAAATAAACAGCCATGGCCCACGCTGACATTTGATAATCAGGAATGGTCTCGTCCACATATCCATCGATTAGGAATTCAATCTCCTCCTTGGTCAATGCGATTCCATCTCGTTTTTTACCAATCAGGATCGATGCCAGCATGATGGTAACCTACCTCTTTTCTTGACAATGACGCTGCCGCCATACTTCGTATGCCAACACACCTGCCGTCACCGAGACATTCAGGCTATCCATCGTTCCTAACATCGGAAGTCGGCAGGCATGAACCGAAGGATGTGACCATTGCGAACCGAGTCCTTCCGCTTCATTCCCAAGTACGATCGCAGTAGCCGCTGTGAAATCGCAATTAGAATACAGATCACTACCATCGACGCGTGCTGCGTAAATTTGGAATCCCCGCATCTGCAGCCACTGCCAAACGTCATCAAAACAGCCACTTGCTATCGGTGTTGTAAAGATGGCCCCTTGTGAAGCCCGAATGGCGTTTGGATTGTAGGGTTCGCAAATGGGATCGCAGAGTATCACCGCATCAACGCCAACAGCATCTGCCGTTCGCATGATGGCTCCCAGATTCCCAGGCTTTTCAAGGCGATCAAGCACCAATATCCATCCCTGATCAGGAACACCCAAAAGCTCAAGAGGCTGAGTCGCTGCTTTGGCAATCGCCACGACGGAAGATGCGCGATCTCCATACGTTACCTTGGCAAAAAGCTCGGAGGGAACTTGGTAGACGACGACCTGGCTTGGCTTTTCATTTAGCAAAACTTGCCATTCAGGATGATCATCGATTTGCTCATCAACGATGAGTAACTCTATTTCGACTCCTGCTCGCATGGCATAGAGTACTTCGCGAACACCATCGATGAGAGTCAAGCCTAGTTTCTTTCGCTGCCTAGTCTCGCGCAACTGAGTGGACAGTTTGATTTTTGGGTTGCTTGAACTGGTAATGCGTTCCACTGATTCCTCGTAATCACCTTCTTCAAAATGTCTCGTACCTAGGAATTCATCGCTGAAAGTTTCCTCTGCGGAATCGTTCGACTAGAAAAGGGATTGGGCTATGCCGAAGGCGACAACACAAGGCCTCGATCGGTTATTTCAAAAGTGCGAATCGAATCATCGCAATAACTTCCGCGATGTTTTGCCACATAAAGCCCTCGTTTGAGTCGACCTCCGTCCAAGATGCGTCCCATCAGAATGACCGTATTGGCTCCCGCACTCAGATCTCCTTCGGCAAAGGGTTTGGCAATCAACTGTTCGAGCATATTCTCGCGAGTCGTAACTAATACCACAGCGCTCGCATGTTGATGCGCGTACGCTCTCGCATTCACTTGCGTCTCGAAACTTCGATAGTTTTGACGAAGTACTTCACGAGCCAGCCAATCGTGTTCCTGACGAAGCATTCTATGGTAAACCAATTCAAGCAAATCGAGTTGAAGAGAATCTTCGGGATTGTCCAGCGGCTCGATGCCATCCACCAAGAAACGCCGAGTACCAAATACCAAATGCCGATAGATGAACTCGCTCAATATGGGTGTTTGGCGATTGAGTTGACTTTGCCACGCATGCCACTGATCCGTATCAAGTTGGCTGCGAAGCACTCGCTTCCCCTCATAGCCGAGAAAGGATAAAGTGGACGCGGGAGGGGCATTTTCCTCAAAAAGCGTCGAAGCATCACACCGAGCCAACGGATACTTTTCTAGTGTCCAACCCCAAAGAGCTTGCGCGTAGTCTTGATGATTCTGCGAGTCGCCGCGGCTGCCAAAATCCAAAAGTGCTCCCGAGCGATGTTCTTGATGTCGGCCCGCGTGAGCCCATGCCAGCCCAAGCTGCGTCTTGCCTACTCCAGAAGCCCCGACGATGACCGTCAATGTCCCGGGAATGAGTCCACCACCTAGCATTGGATCGAGTTCAGGAATACCAATGGATTGCCGTACCGGTTGCATGAATGTTCCTTCTAATGTCTCGCGAGGGTAATCCTTCTCGGGTTACGCACAATGCTAGAAGCCCACTATTCTAATGCGAAATTGCGTTTGCCCCAACGTCGAACCAGGGAATGGGATTGCGGTGAGCCATTGATTTTTCGATACTTGCCACGACTTGAAAGAGAGGTTTCGCATGATTCGTCGACGTTTAGGTAAGACCGACTTAGAACTTCCCATCCTGAGTTTTGGGGCTTCGTCACTCGGTGCTGAGTTTCGAAGCGTTTCGTTGACCGAAGTGTTTCGATCGATTGAAGTGGCCTTAGAGCTTGGCATGAACTTCATCGACACATCGCCATTTTACGGTCGTGGAATGAGCGAAGTGCTGCTAGGAATTGCCCTCAAGAATGTCCCACGCTCTTCATACAATATTTGCACCAAGTTAGGTCGCTACGACGTTGGGCACTTCGATTTCACAGCAAGACGCGTGCGTGAAAGCGTCGACGTATCCTTGCATCGACTAGGCTGCGAGTACCTCGACATCGTACTTTGCCACGACATCGAATTTGTTCCTTTGAAACAAATCATTGAAGAGACGCTGCCAGAACTTCGGAAGATCCAAGAGTCGGGCAAAGTAAAGTACGTTGGCATAAGTGGATATCCGCAAAAGATCTTCCATGTCGTTGCTTCGCAAGCCCCGCTTGATTGTGTGCTGAGTTACAACCAATACACCCTTCAGAACACACGATTTGCCGACGAAACCATTCCGATGTTGCTGGAGAAAGGAATCGGCGTCATGAACGCTGGTCCTTTCAGCGCAAGACTACTCACGAATGCATCACTCCCCGTTTGGTTCCGCGATCCAACCGACGTGCAACGAGCGGCCAAACAAGCGGCTGAGCATTGTCAGAAGAAAGGTGTCGATATCGCACAGCTCGCTTTGCAGTTCTGCTTGCAGAACACCGATATCACCACCACGATTGCGGGAAGTGCCAACCCTGACAACATTCGCAAATGGAGTCATTGGGCATCACAGGAAATGGACCAAGAGCTTTTGAAGGAAGTGCTCGAGATCCTTCGCCCCGTCCATAACGTCGGACACAAAGAAGGCCTTGCAGAAAACAACTGATGATCGAGTGAAGCATTATCGATCGAGTAACGATATCGATCGATGCCTTTTGCGATCTACGCTAAAACTTCACGACTTATCAACGAAAACGGCCGGTAGATTTCTACCGGCCGTTTGATTTTCCAATGTTGGAAACGGATGCTTACTTGCAACCACAGCTGCTTACAGGAGCAGCAGGAGCGCTGCAACCGCAAGCTGGCTTAACAGCACAACCACAGGCTGGCTTAGCTGCACAACCGCAACCAGCCGATGCACCGCAGCCACCCGAGACAGGAACGGTAACGGTTTGTGGAACCATCTTGCAAACCGTAACAGGAACTTCTTCCTCAACGGTGTATGGAACGCAAACGGTGTAGTTCTCGGTCTTTTGTTCGGTGACTTTGTCGCAGACCGTTACGTTAACGGTTCGTTGACGAGTTTCCGTGGTGTAGGTGGTGTAAGGAACTTCACGGGTCTTGGTTTCGGTACCCATGACGCAGACCGTACGAGTACGGGTTTCTTCGTTGCAAACAACCTTAGGAACTTGGCGAGTACGGGTTTCGGTGGTGCAGGTGGTCTTGGAAACCATACGGGTTCGCTCTTCCGTCTTGTAGCTGCATTGCTTTACAGTACGTTGACGGGTTTGAGTTTGCATTTGGCACTGCTTAACGGTGCGCTGACGAACTTCTTCCTTCCAAGTGCAAACAGGAACTTGGCGAGTACGAGTTTCGGTCTTGCAGCTAACTTTCTTGACGGTTCGTTGACGGGTTTCTTCGCGGGTCAACGTTACGTTGTAGGTGTAGGTTTCTTCCGATTCTTGGTTTTGGTAAACGGTGCAAGGAACTTCTTCGGTTACAACGTTTGGAACCCAAACCTTACGGCAAACCGTTTGGGTTTGGGGTGCACAACCGCAACCGCTGGAAGCTTGACCGCAACCGCAGCTGGAAACTGCTGGTGCACAACCGCTGTTGCAGCTGCTAGCGCAACCACAGCTGCGCTTTGCACGGCAACCGCTCAAGAGACCGCCGCAAGCGCTGCTAACGCTTCCGCATCCACATCCAGCGCTGACGCTGGAACCGCATCCAACTGCAACTTCTTCAGTCACGGTTTGGTAGCTGCCCTTATCCTTGGTTACCGTCTTCATGGTGGTAACTGGAACGCGTCGGCAAACCTTGCGGGTACCGGTGCGAGCTTCGGTGTAAGGAACACAAACTTTGTATTCTTGAACTTCGTCGGTGTAGACTGGAACCTGAACGTTGTAGGTTTGTTCAACCATGGTCGTAACAGGAACCTTGACGGTGTAGTTCTGAACAACGTCAACAGTCACAGGAACTTGAACGGTGTATTCTTGAACAACATCGGTGTAGACGGGAACTTGTACCGTGTACTTCTGTTCTTCTTGGGTCGTTACAGGAACTTGAACGGTATAAGGCACTTCAACTTCGGTGTAGGATGGAACCTGAACTTTATATTCTTGGGTTTCCATAACCGTGGTTGGAACCTTGACCGTATAGGTTTGCTGCTCTTGGCGAGGAACCTGAACGGTGTAGGTTTCGGTGCGGGTTTGTTGAACAGGAACTTGGACCGTGTAGTTTTCGGTCTTGGTTTCGGTTCGTGGCACCATCTTGGTAACATTGTACGTACGGGTGCGTTGCTCTTGGCGAGTCAACGTCTTGGTAACCTTTCGCATTTCGGTTACTTGTTGCGGAACCATAACGGTTCGCTCTACATAGCTGACGCCACAACCAGCGTCTGCGGCTACGGCGCTGCCGCAACCACCACCACATCCGCCACCACAGTCGCTCTTCACGACTGGCGCAGATGCGCATCCGCAATCAGCGGATACTTGACCGGCCCCAAATACCATCGCGGCCAGCCCAAGCAATACTGGGCTAAACTTCATCGCAGTCTCCTCAAAGAATTCCGATGGCCTTGCTAGGCCAATGAGGTGGAAGTAACAGGCACGCCCTATTACTTCATACACCTTCGAGACCACCGACTCTAACGACTGGGTAGTTCAGGCGACTTCTCCAAGATGTATGAGCGAAAGTGTAGCCTCGATTCGCGTGGGGGGAAGTATATGTGCGAAAAATTCACCTCAAAAAACCTTCTTTTGGGGTGTCCGCCCCCCCGCCCATAGTTCGCTCCCGTTCCCTGTTAGACTTTGCCGGTTTTTCTTGATTTTCAGGCTCGGCCATCCGATCACTGAAAAGACACTTGGTGGAATGCGAGAATTTTTCTCGACCTCTGCCGTCGGACACGCAAGAAATGTGCGCCCATTGACCGCACCTGCCAAAGGCGAACTCAACTCCATTGATTGCAATGCAAGGACGCACCATCCTACCGTACGGCCATTTGGCCTTCGCGTTCGATTGTGTTGCACTAGCCTTTCACTGTTGAAGTAGGCCTCGATGGTGATCGGAGAGCAAGTGCATTGAGACACATTTGCGTTGCTATGGTTCGCTTGCACTCCTATACTTGCAACAGACAGGCAAGCCATTGAACGATCGACTGGGATTGGATTTCGCTATGCAATCGAGTGGCGGATCACACATAACTGAGCTAGAAGGTGTCTCCCTTCCCATGGAAGACATTCTAGACCATCTGCCCGATGGCGTAGCAATCGTTGACGAAGAACTAACGATTCAATGGACCAATCGAGCTCTTCGTGATTGGATTCCGCACAATCCGATCGGTGCCTCGTTCTATACAGCCCTTGGCGAACCCAGCATTCTAGGCGCTGAGCTCTGTCCGTTTCGATCTGCTTTGGAACGAAACCGACCCAGCAGTGGAACCCTGCAAACCAACGATAACCGATTCTTTCAGATCCATGCTTCGCCATGCGTGAATCGCAACGATACGATCTATCTGGTCGTCACCGTTAGCGACATCACCAGCGAGATCTTGCAACAGCAAAAGCTTGCGGCCATCCATCAAGCAGGATCGAAACTAACGGATCTCAAGCCCGAAGAAATTTTCGCGATGGATGTCGAGCAGCGAATTGACCTGCTCAAAGATAACATTCGCCATTACACCAAAGATTTGCTGAACGTCGATGTCATTGAAATTCGTTTGCTCGAACAATCGACTGGCAACCTCATCCCGCTATTATCGGTTGGGATCGATCAACAAGCCGCCGATCGCCGGTTGATGGCTCGTCCTCAGGGCAATGGCGTCACTGGCTATGTTGCCTCCAATGGCAAGAGCTATTTGTGCGAAGATGCCAGTACTGATCCGCTCTTCTTGGAAGGGTTCAAGGGAGCCAAGAGTTCGCTGACGGTCGCATTGATGCTCCATGACTCTGTTATCGGAACCATCAATGTCGAAAGCCCGAAAGCCAAGGCTTTCAATACGAGCGATATGCAGTTCCTCGAGATCTTCGCTCGCGACGTTGCGATGGCATTGAACACACTCGAGCTCTTGGTAGCACAAAAGACGAATGCAGCCCAAGAAAGCTGTGAAGAGATTCACCACGCGGTCGCCATTCCGATCGATGACATATTGCTCGACTCAGTCCATGTCATGGAAAAGTACATCGGACACGATCCGATCGTCGTGCAACGTTTGCAGCGCATCTTGCGAAGTGCTCGCGAGATCAAACGAGCGATTCATCAAATAGGGCAAAAGGTTGCGCCGATCGAAGCGGTTGTACCTGGCCCGCATCATCGTATTCATCATAAGCTCCGAAGCAAACGAATACTCGTCGTCGATGCCGATGAAGCGGTCCGCAACGATGCGCATTCCCTGCTAGAACGCTATGGGTGCATTGTCGAAACGGCACACGAAGGTGATGAAGCAGTCCTCATGGTTCGCAATTGTGGCCCCACGGAAGGCTATGACGTCATCATTTCCGATATTCGTTTGCCTGACTATTCCGGCTATCAACTCATGGTACGCCTTCAACAGTTGATGGCTCACGTTCCGATGGTCTTGATGACCGGCTTTGGATACGATCCAGGACATTCGATCGTCAAAGCCAGGCAGGCTGGGCTCCATCCCAAAGCGATTCTTTATAAACCTTTCCGGCTCGATCAATTATTGAACGTGACCGAAACCATATTGGATGCCAAGCAAGCTGCATCTGCCTAGCGTCAACGAAAAGGGACACAGGAAGTGGACCTCACGTGGATTGGAAAGGTCATCACGACGCTCTTCTTTGCGATTGGCCATGGGGCCGGTTGGGTCGCCGCATTTAATCGAATTAATGCGACCGCCATTCATCGCGACGCCATCAAGGTCATCGAGAAGTGCTTCATACTTCTTTGCTTTGCGATTCCTGCTCGCTTTCTAGCGGAGCATCTCTCCACACTTCTGGTTTGGTATCACCATGCCGACTGGAGCATTCCCAATCTCGGTTGGTGGTGGAATGGGTATCTCGGATGCTGTGGCATGGCATTCATTCTTCTTGTACCGGAATGGATTGCCAATCGCCTTCCGTTACTTCGTCCGTCGTCCTATATCGTCCAGTCCACAAGTCGCGAGTGGGATCTTCGCAAAGTCCTACCAACTCCCATCTTGCAAAGTCCATCCGCACGTTGGCTTGCCAGTCTCGAATTCAATGAAGTGGGGATGCTCGAGGTCAACGAAAAGCACCTTTACCACCCTGCGGTACCTCCCGTTTGGCATCACCTTCGCATCGGGCACATCTCCGACGTTCATTTGACGGGCAAACTTTCCATCGATTACCAGCGATTCGCCATGGAACGTTTGGCCGAACTACGACCTGATATCATTTTCCTTGCAGGAGACATCGTCGACTTCCATCATCAAGTTCAAAACCTTCGCGCGGTTCTTGGCCCTCTCCATGCCAGACTCGGTAAGTATTTTGTGCTTGGCAACCACGATCGTCGTCTCGCCAATCCCGATGAGATTCGCGAGGAATTAGCCAAGCTAGGATGGACAGATCTCGGGCGGGGTAGTGTGCACCTTTGGGAAGGTAACAAGTCGCTCCGTTTATGGGGAAATGAACGACCTTGGTTTCCGTTGGCTCGACCGCAAACGAACCTTCTCGATGAACGCTTGAGCGAAGACAACTCCGAGTTCCGAATCGCGCTATCCCATTCACCCGATCAATGGCGCTGGGCACAGAAGCTGGAAGCGCATTGGTTCCTGGCAGGTCATACGCACGGTGGACAAGTTCGCATTCCCGGCTTGGGACCTCTCGTTACACCAAGCTGGTATGGCACCAAATATGCCTCAGGTGTCTTTATGGAGGAACCGGTTTTGATGCACGTCAGCCGAGGCCTCTCCGGGGTCCACATGCTTCGATGGAGATGCAAACCCGAAGTATCACTACTCGTCCCGTCAACTGCTCAACCGATCCCCATCGATGAAAAACAATGGGCGCCCGCCGCGTGGGATGGTGCAACCGGTTGATTCATCGAACGCGAAGAGGCCGCGATCAGCTTGCATCACCAAACATTTGGCTAATCGATTTGTTGTGGTGTATACGACGAATCGCTTCAGCCAACAAAGGCCTGCAACAGATAAGACCAAGATCGATGGAATTTGCTTCTCGGGGGAGAGTGGTATGGAATTGGTAATCACCACGCTATCGATCGGCGCCTTCTTGATATTTTCAATTGCCTTGCCGCAGAGAACCCCGTGGGTGGCAGCGATGTGAATCTCTTTGGCTCCGGCGCGATGCACCAATTCAGCAGCACCACAAATCGATCCAGCCGTGCTGATCATGTCGTCGAACATCAAACAGATCTTACCTTCCACCGGTCCACCAATGATGGTGTTCTGTTGCGTTTCCAAAGCACTGACGCGTCTCTTATCGACGATCGCCAGTTTTCCACCCATCCGTTTGGAATGGCCGATGGCTCGTTTGATACTGCCTTCATCGGGGCTGACCACGACCAGATCTTCAGGTGCATAGCCTTGTTTCTGAAAGTACCCGTTGAGGACGGGCGCCGCATATAGGTGATCGACGGGTACGTCGAAGAACCCCTGAATCTGAGGAGCATGGAGATCCATCGTCAACACGCGATCTGCACCCGGCGCGTGTAATAATATTGGCCACTAGCTTGGCGGTAATAGGTACCCGTCCTTCGTCTTTGCGATCTTGGCGTGCATATCCGAAATAAGGAATGACGGCGGTAATGCGAGCCGCACTGGCGCGCTTGCAACTGTCGATCATGATCAACAGTTCCATCAGATTGTCGTTCACAGGAGGACATGTGGGCTGAATCAAATAGACATCGCGGCCGCGAACGTCGTCTTCAATTTTGCAAAAGTTCTCGCCGTCGGGATGCTTGCCCAATGCAACCGATCCCAATTCCAAATGCAAAAAAGAACAAGGTCCCTCGCTAGTTGAGGGTTCGCTCGACCACTAAAGATCTTCAATTCGCGCATGGATACCCCATTTCCTGCATTTTGGCTTCGACGACTCCAAGCTCGTCGATCGTATTGATGCTCAATGCTTCGCACGCTTTCAAAACGGCAACGGCGTCGACGCGTTGCCCCGCGTCCTTAAGAAGCTTTGGACAATCCGTGAGATAGTATTCGCCTTGTAAATTGTGATTTTTCAATTGCGATAGCGCCCATTGCAACGCCTCATTGCGGAACAGATAGGTACTCATATTGACTTCTTGAATGGCCTTTTCCTGTTCGGTGGCGTCCTTCTCTTCAACGATTCGATCGAAAAGCCCACGACCATCGCGAACAATGCGTCCCAATCCAAAGGTTGTCTTTCTTCAATGTCCCCAACAGACAGTCCAATTTCCTGGCTTCAAATTCCTCGATCAACGATCGAATCGAAGATGATTGGATCAATGGCGAGTCCCCCGCCACCACCAAAACGTTTCCATTGAAACCGGTCAGCAAGTCTTGGCACATCTGGACTGCGTGGCCAGTTCCAAGCTGTTGGCTTTGAAGAGCAAACTCAACCCCGAACGACCTCGAAGTTCTTGCTCTACCAACTCGGCGCGGTAACCGACGACGACGATCTTGCGGTCGATCCCAGCCTCCTGCAAAGCATCCAACACCCAATGGACCATCGGTCTACCCAAGACAGGAAACAAAACCTTGGGAAGGTCGCTCTTCATACGCGTCCCCTTCCCCCCCGCCAATACAACAGCTCGAATTTCAGTCATGGTCGATAGTGATCGATAAGAACGGGGTGAGGAAATGGGTTTGAGAAATGCTATCTTGGCAGAGAAACGAGGGATTATCCAGTGCTATCGACGGTTGACCTAGGAAGGAAACCATTGTAGCCTTCTCAATCTAATCGAGATTTTCTGGCAAACCTCCAGAAATGGTAAATTCGAACGACTTGCGCGATAAGAGGAGCTATCCGGTATGGCTGGATCAGAACGACAAAGAGAGCTGCGTCGCCGACGCCACCGTAAGAAGAAGTTGACGACTCTGGCCCGAAAGGCTTCGAAGGGGTCCAAGAGCGAAAAGAGCATCATCGCTCAGAAACTTCGCAAGATGACTCCAGGCGCGGATACTGTCATTGCCGCTTGGGGCATCAAGGAAGGTTGATCTCTTCCTACAGGAATCAATCGAAAGCGGGGTACTACCCCGCTTTTTTTATTGGCGTTTTCGATTCACGGAAGTAGGTAATTGGCCCACTTCTTAGTATCCGACCCCCGCCCGGACCACCCATCCATCTTCGAGATCGAGATTGTCTTGTGGTCGGTCTTTGAACAGCAACTCGCGTTTGAAGGCATACCCACCTTCGATAAAACCGAGCCTTCTTCCTTGGCGAATGAAGTCGTTCTTTCCGAACTCAAACCCTAGGGCCAATCGCATTTCATTGATATCGATGCTGTCGGTGTTTCCCGATTGACGCTTCACGGTCCAGGTCCCACCTCCGTAATATCCGATGATGTACCACCAAATGTCGGAAGTTCCTAAGGTTGTTAAGTAATGAGAGAGCTTGGGTTCAGGGAAGAAGATATCGAACCGAGTATCAGGGTTCGGGATCCATAGAATACCACCAGCAGGAACCAGTTTGTAGCGATTGCGATCGATGTAAAAGACACCGCCTCGCAGCGTAGCATTAGGCGTCAAGCGAACTCGTCCGAGCCCTTTTCCCATCACTCGAAAACTATCGGAATTGAACGTATCAAAGCCTGAAAAGACACCGACACGAACACCTAAGTCAGCTCCAAACGTCCGCATGGGATCGCTTTCCCAACCGGCATCCAAGAACGCACTGTAAGCGTTTCCAGGAATGTCGGCAGTGGCTAACCGCGGACCTTCAAATGTATGAATGGAGAATGATGGAACTAGGTAGAGAGGCTGAGTCGAGCCCATGAATTGTGGAATCGCGAAGACGAGTGAAACATCACTATCATTGGTCTCGAGTGACGCAGGGTCATCTTGTCCTTCAACCCAGGTGTGACGAAAACGAGGCCCTACAAAGAATCGAAGAGGCTGCGGTGCCGTCATGTTATTGAATAATGGCCCATTGGGATTGTTGTTGAACCAACCGTTGCCGTAGGGGTTGTTGGGATTCCAACCATTTCCCCAACCTTGTGTTCCGCCTGGATAGACACCTGGGTTGTTTCCCCAACCATTTCCCCATAACGAATTTCCGCCGCCATTCCATCCAGAGTTGCCCCATCCTTGGTTGTTGTTATAGCCAGGAAAAAGTGCAGGTGGCGTTGATTGAGGATAGACGTTTGCAGGGTAATTGTTGGGAATGAGCGTCGGACTTGGTGTGACCGATTGAGGATTTCCCCAGAAATTGGACCAACCACTGCCCTGAGGAAGCACACCCGCGGTAGATGGCCGCATGGTTGGCGCATAGGGATCAAAGGTTGGCGTTCCCATACCACCAATCGAACCGCTCCCTAGTGGCACCATAGGAGCCGGAGTATTGGGGAGAACCGAGCCGTTGGGGAGAGTAGATGGAAAACCAGTCGGGGGCTGAAATGACGTAATTGGTGTTGCCGGAGACACCGCCGAATAATTCATCGATGGAACGGGCGTGCTCTCTGAGAAACGAACACGTTGCGCCTCGACCGATCCCACCCCGAACAGGATGGACAAAACCACCCCCACACCTCCCCAAAAGAGAGGTCCAGGCGCAGTTTGCCAGACCATTCCTTGTTTCGAATTGCGATCCATTTTCGGGTATCCGTTCCCGTGGGCCCTTACCTTCGGAAAATCCGGACCGAAAACGCAGGGCGTCCTTGGGTGTTTACAAGTTCCGTCCCGAATTCGTCAAGGTAAGTTTGGCATGTGGCCCTATAATTGAGAAAATCTGGCAAGAAAATCGAAAATTCCGGTCAGATCGGCAACGAGAAATCAGAATTAAGGTCGCAGCAAATTACCCAGATTATTGCTTGCGAGTCGAGTCTGGATTATTCTCAAATTTCGCGTGTTTGCTTTTCTTGCTTGGAATCACCCAGGCGTTCGCAAGAGGATTTCCCAATGTCCGTTCGCTTTACCACTCAAACGCTGGTTCTCTTCCTTACCTTGGCCATGGCAGGTTTGGGATCGAGCAGACTCGCTCACGCTCAGAACAACAACAATAACAACAATAACAATAACACCAACAACAATAACAATAACAATAACAACAGCGCAGGTGTGGCAGGGATCGAAGTCGATGCCCAAGGCGTGCTTCGCGTTCGCCAAGTCGACCCACGCCTCAGTGCTTCGCGTCGGCAAGCAGCCCTTCAAGCTCGGGGCAATCGAAATGTGAAGACCAGTCCGCTCCGCAAGGTTTCGCTCAATCGTTTGGAGAAGGCAGTTGAATCGCAACTTGCAAGCGGAAAGCCTTTGGCCGATGAAATGTTGGCGTTGGCAGGACTGACTCGAATCGAATACGTGTTCTATCTTCCTGAAACCCGCGACATCGTGATCGCTGGCCCTGCGGAAGAAATCATTCAAGACTTGACGGGTCGTCCTGTTGGTTTGGCTTCTGGTAAACCAACCCTTCGCCTCGACGATGTCATCGTTGCTTTGCGAACGTTTGCTCCCGATGCGAAGAACTCGCCGCTCGTAAGCTGCTCTATCGACCCAACTGCAGAAGGCTTGGCTCGCATGCAAGCCTACCTCAATAGCTTTGGCGGAAAGATGGGCAATCACTCCGAAATGGAAGTTGCTGCAGGACTTCGCAATAGCTTGGGTATGCAAACGGTAACCCTCAAAGGCATTCCTGATACGACCCACTTCGGTCAAGTCTTGGTTGAAGCCGACTATCGCATGAAGCTCATCGGTATCGGACTTGAATCGCCGATGGTTCCATTGACCAGTTGGGCACAACGCGTCAACCCATCCGCTCAGAAGTCCGCTTTGCAACGATGGTTCTTTGTGGCTGATTATTCAGCCGTCAAAGTCAGCCCAGATAACACGGCTCTCAAACTCGAAGGAACCGGCGTGAAGTTGGTTTCAGAATCAGAACATGTTCGCAAAGATGGATCGCGTGAGTCGGCCAAGAAGGGCGATAAGGCAAGCGAAGGTTTCACTACCGAATTCTCGCAAAAGTTTGAGAAGATCGCTGATTCGATCCCAGTCTTTCATGAAATGCGAAACCTGTTCGATCTCTCTGTTGCTGCAGCGTTCATTCAAAGCTCGGATCTCTACGCTCAGGCAGATTGGAAGGCCGAGACCTTCAGCAATGAACGAGCATTCCGCGTAGAAACCGTTCAGGCACCGAAGCAAGTCGAACCAGCCGTCCATCCCATGTGGCGAGGTTCCACTTTCATGGCACCGATCGGTGGTGGCGTTCACATCTCGACCAAAACGATTCTATCCAAGGATTCACGAACCGCCGACGCAACGCTCAATCAGAATCGCGGCGCTGCAGCACCGACCAATATCGATGCATCGCAGTGGTGGTGGGACTGATTTCATCTTAGAACGTCTGTAAAACAAAGAGCCGCTCTAATCAGAGCGGCTCTTTTCGTTTCATAACCAATCAATTGCGACATGCGTTTCAGTCGTTCCATAAAAAAAGGGCGAGCCAAAGGCCGCCCTTTTCGATAGAGATCCGCGTTCGATGCGATTCTAGATCGTGGATTCGATGCACTCTGCAATGGCATTGCAAACATGACTCATGTTGCGTGTGGTCAAGCCAGCAACGTTGATCCGCCCCGTTCCGACGATATAGATTCCCTTTTGATTCTTCAACCAATCGGCCTGCATCGGATTGAGTCCGGTATAGGAGAACATTCCCTTTTGGTTCAGAAGAAAGGCGAAGTCTCGTTGGACTCCTGTTTCTTTCATTCCCACCACGAATTGGTTCCGCATCGTAGAAATTCGCTGACGCATTTCGCGAACTTCATCCATCCATTCTTGCCGCAACAAGGAATCATTCAAAATGACTCCTACGATCGCTCCACCATGACGCGGAGGATTGCTATAGGTGCATCGAACCGTTTGTCGCAATTGGCTCAATGCGGCCTGCGCGGCCGCTTCACTTTGAGTCACCACGATCGACGCCCCAACGCGCTCGCTATAGAGACCGAAGTTCTTCGAAAACGAAACGCTAAGAATCGCTTCCGGGTTTTTCGCCAGAAGCGTCTTGACCCCGATCGTATCCTCTTCCAATCCATCGCCAAATCCTTGATAGGCGAAGTCGATCATCGGTACCAATTTCTTCTCGGCCATCACATCGGAAATCGCCTGCCAACCCTCTGCCGTTGGATCGATACCTGTGGGATTGTGGCAACACGCGTGCAAACACACCAAATCACCAGGCTGCGCTTTCGCACGAAGGGTACTCAACAAAGCGTCCAAATCCATCCCCGTCTTTGCAGCATCTAAATAAGGATAGTTCTGAACCTTCAAGCCTGATGCTTCAAAGATGGCAGGGTGATTCGGCCACGTAGGCTGCGAAACCCAAGCGGTTCTACCCTGAAAATGGCTCCCAAACATCTCAGCCCCAACCCGTAACGCACCCGTTCCACCCGGCGATTGCGCAATGGCAACGCATTTGGGATCGATCGATTCGCCCAGGACCAGTTCCACGACGCTTCGATTGAAATCAGCGAGTCCTTCGATCGCCAAATAACCCTTGGACTTCTCTTCCTCGAGCAAACGCGTTTCCGCTTTCTTCACTGTGGCAAGAATCGGAGTTTGCCCAGTCTCATCCTTGTAGACACCGACGGTCAAATTGACTTTGTCGGTCCGAGCATCCTTTTGAAAGACTTCGGCCAATCCAAGAATCGAATCGGGTGGAGCAAGCGGCAGTGATTCAAACATATTGGTTTCGCAATCGCCTTGATGTACAGGTTTGAAGATCGAGCTAATGCAAACAGAAACGGATGGATTTCGCCTCTTCACGAGGGAAACCGATCGCGACTTCCTGGTTCGCGATATGTCGTTAAAGCATAGCCGAGTCCGTGGAAATGGTGAATTATGGGCGACGTACCGAGCACGAAAGCAACTCGATAAATTGACGCAGGGCCCGGCCACGATGGCTGATTGCATTTTTCACTGTTCGTCCAAGCTGCGCAAATGTTTCGTGATACTCGATCACCTCAAACAATGGGTCGTAACCGAATCCGCCTGTTCCTTGCCTTTCAAACAACACGCGGCCATGACATTCCCCCATGGCTCGAAGATGGATCTGTCCCTCGGGATCCGAAAGGACAATCGTGCTGACATAATGGGCTCCACGTCGTTCTAATGGAACCTCTTTCAGTTTTTCTAATAGCAAATCGTTATTCTTTTCGTCGGTCGCATCGGGCCCCGCAAATCGAGCGGAATAGATTCCAGGTCCACCCTCCAATGCATCTACGCATAGGCCACTATCTTCGCCGATCGCCCATAGCCCAGTATGTTTCGCCTGAGCAGTTGCCTTGATTTCAGCATTCTCCATAAAGGTTACGCCCGTTTCCTCGACATCTGTAAGGCAAGAGACCGTCTTGGGGGTATGAACCGCGATCCCTAAGCGAGCCAACACTCGCTCCATTTCGACAATTTTCTTGGCGTTGCTGGTGGCTAAGAGGATGGAATCGGGAAGCGGAGTTAGAGAATACGGCATGAAAGATGTCCTTGAAGTGCGTCCCACTCCAACGAATTGGCTAATGATGAATGAAGTTAAATTACCGCGGCTTGACCAAGCTAAAACGTCGCCCTTACACTGATCCGTTTGCCATTTGGACTCTGGAGTTTTAGAAGTGCCTGCAAATTGCGTGATCGGTCTACAGTGGGGTGACGAGGCCAAAGGTAAACTTGTCGATCTCCTTGCTCCCCAACATGATATCGTGGTTCGATATCAAGGTGGAGCCAACGCCGGGCACACCGTGGTCTGCGGCGAGAATGTCTATAAGTTACATCACGTTCCAAGTGGCATTCTGCACTCAGGCGTGATGAACATTATCGCTCCGGGAGTGGTGATTGAGCCATCGACTTTGCTCAAGGAGATTGAAGGCTTGGAATCGCGAGGCATTCAAGCATCGCGGAATATGCGAATCAGCGAACGCGCTCATTTGGTCATGCCTTGGCACATCGTCGAAGACCAAATCCTCAATAGCCAAGCCGTGCAAGGGGAAAACATTGGGACAACGCTGCGAGGTATTGGTCCGTGCTATCGCGATAAGGTAGGCCGAACCTTTGCATTCCGTCTGACAGATATTCTTTCTCCCGATCGCGAATCACGGATTGCTGAAGTTCTTCAAGCTAAAGTGAAGTTGCTGAGTGGTTTAGCAACACCCGAGCAACTTGCGAAACTCGAACTCCAACCGATTCTCGATCAAACGAAGATATGGGCGGATCGATTGAAGGCTTATGCCTGCGACACGACCACTTATCTGCTGGATCGATTGGACGAAGGCAAGAAATTGCTCATGGAAGGAGCTCAAGGATCGCTATTGGATATCGATCACGGTACATTCCCCTTCGTGACCAGCAGCAATAGTTCCGGCGTTGGTGTTTCCAATGGTTCAGGAGTTCCTGGCAAGTGGATCACCAAAGTCATTGGAGTTGCCAAAGCCTATTCAACGCGCGTTGGTGGTGGCCCCTTCCCAACGGAATTGCATGATGAAACGGGGCAAAAGATTCGGGACATCGGCCGTGAGTATGGGACAACTACAGGCCGTCCACGACGATGCGGTTGGTTCGATGCCTTTGCTGTTCGCTATACGGCGCGATTGAGCGGTATCCACTGCATCTCATTGATGATGATGGACGTACTCAGCCACTTTGATGAAATCCAAGTTTGCACCGGATACGAACTGGATGGCGAATTGCTTCAGCGTTTCCCAAGTCGCGCAGATGAAATGCGACGATGCAAACCCATCTATGAAAAAGTGGCGGGGTGGAAGAAGGATCTAACCAAGGCTCGCAGCATCGAAGATATCCCTCAAAGGGCTCTCGACTACGTCCACTACATCGAAAAATTGGTAGGCATTCCGGTTGAGATTATTTCCGTGGGTCCCGATCGAGAACAAACGATCTTTCTAAAATAGGTGAGCTCGATCGGATGTTGTGTCGTCGATCGTGACGATCCGAACATCGATCGCAAGAGTTGCAACATCCCATCGATTGAGCCAACACCATGTTTGGAAAGAAAAAGCCGACGCCTGTTCCGCCACCCGTTGGCTCGACTCGTCCTGGTCCCAAGCATGTTGCGATCATTATGGATGGCAATGGACGTTGGGCTCAATCGCGCGGATTGCCTCGCATTGAAGGACATCGCCGCGGTGCGGACGCAGTGCAACGGGTTCTTGAAGCGTGCCCGGAACTCGGCATCGACTATCTAACGCTCTATTGCTTTTCGAGCGAGAATTGGAAGAGGCCCAAAGAGGAACTCGATTTTCTCATGGACTTGCTCCACCGATATCTCATCCAAGAGCGGGCTACTCTTCACAAAAACGGAATCCGCCTTCGGGTTATTGGACAACGCGAGGGCTTGCCTGATAAGGTGTTGAAAGAGATCGATAGGTCGCTGGAAGAGAGCCGCAATCATCAGCGACTGACGCTTTGCCTTGCCATCAATTACGGCGGGCGTTCTGAACTCGCCGACGCCACGCGTCATTGCTCAGAAGGTGTTAGAAGGCAAGATGGATTGGAAGGACATCAACGAATCGACTCTGCAGCAACACCTGTACGCTCCTGATTTGCCCGATCCGGACTTAATGATTCGAACCAGCGGAGAAATGCGGATCAGCAATTTCCTTTTGTGGCAACTCAGTTACAGTGAACTCTGGATTACCGAGAAATCATGGCCCGACTTTGGTAAAAGCGATCTCGAAGAGGCGATTGCTTCCTATTGCCATCGAGACCGACGATTTGGTGGGATTGGAACCTGAAAGGGCTGACGATGCTTCACTTGCGATTGGTTTCGGCTGCCATCCTCATCGCTTCCATGGCGTTGTTGATTTACATGGATTCGCAGTCTTCGAAAGAACTTCATGGACTGTGGCTCATACCTGCGGGCCTGTTTTTTGTTGCAGGAACATCGCTCGAATTTGGCCGTCTGGCACATAGCAAATGGGGTCTTCGCTATACCGATTCCCTGCTCGGCGCTATGGCCGTGTTTCTTGCAACCAGCACCCCAATCCTTTATCCGCTATTCATGCAAAAGGCCTATCCAGCAGACTGCCCCATTGGAAAGCTAGGACTTCCCTTGGTTGCGTTTCTGCTTTGCATGAGCCTTTTTGCGGTTCGCATGCTTCGCGACTTTGACCATCATCGCGAACTAAGTCTCTTACGTTGGGGACTGGCAACCCTGATCACTGCCTATGTGGGCTTCGGTGCGAGTTTCTGGATCTTGATTCGTACCTATCAACCCAACACTTGGAGTCTATGGGCATTGGTAGGCATACTTGCCACAACCAAGATATCGGATGCGGGAGCCTACTTCGTTGGCAAATCGATTGGCTCACGCAAACTCTGCCCCACGATCAGCCCTGGCAAGACGGTCGAAGGAGCCCTCGGAGGATTGGCTTCGGGCGTATTCTTCGCTTGGTTTTGGTTTAGCTTTTTGCTTCCGAGTCTCTTTCAGGCGGAAGCGTATCCATCGCATACATTAACCACAATCTTCTTTGGGTTTTTGCTCACCATTGTTGGCATGCTAGGAGACCTAGTGGAATCGGTAGCCAAACGCTCCGTAGGGAGCAAAGACAGTGGCTCGACATTGCCAGGATTGGGCGGCATCTGGGATGTAACCGACTCCATTTTGCCAACAGCTGTAGCCGGGTATCTTGGGATCGTAGCGGACTTGATTTGGATGCCCGCTTAGGCCGATCCTTCATTAGTCTTTAGATGCCCGTGCGCGTTTGTAAACGAGGGCCGACAAGTGCTTAAGGGCGACCGCCAACGGCCAAGGTTACGTTTTGCCCACCAAACCCGAAGCTATTGTTGAGTGCGTACTTCAGACTGGAAGGGCGAGCCACATTGGGGACGTAATCGAGATCGCATTCCGGATCAGGATTTTCGAGATTGATGGTCGGTGGAAGGACTTGATCGCGAATCGCCATCAAGCAAACGATCATCTCAGTGACCCCGGCAGCAGCGATCAGGTGCCCCATCATGCTCTTGGTGCTCGAAACAGGAACGTTGCGGGCATGTTCGCCGAACACCTTCTTGCATGCGAGCGTTTCTACTTTGTCATTGACGCTGGTGCTCGTGCCGTGAGCATTCACATATCCGATATCGGTCGGATTGAGCTTGGCATCTTGCAAGGCTTGAGTCATACAACCGAAGGCCCCGCGACCTTCCGGATGGATGTCGGTAATGCGATAGGCATCGGCGGTGCTTCCGTAACCCAAAACTTCACCGAAGATCGCAGCACCGCGTTTCTTGGCGTGTTCGTACTCTTCAAGGATGACGATTGAGGAACCTTCTCCAAGCACAAATCCATCGCGCAATCGATCGAATGGACGCGATGCTCGCTGCGGCTCATCATTGCGAGTCGACAATGCCGTCAACAAGCTAAAGCCAGTCACGCCAAACTGATGGATCATGCTATGAGCACCGCCAGCGATCATGGCGTCGACTTCGCCGCGCCGAATCATTTCGGTTGCTTCTCCAACAGCCTGACTGCTCGCAGCGCATGCGGTCAAACAATTGCAGTTGGGGCCTTGGGCATCGAACATGGTTGCCAAAAACGCAGCAGGCATGTTCGGCTCTTGTTCCAACTCAGCCATCGCATCCAGCGTTTCAAATCCCTTGTGCATGAACTCAGATACACTGAATTCAGATGGCCGAATTCCAGCCTCCATCATCTCTGCGAAACGAGCAAAATTCTGATTCCCTTCGCCAGCGCCGAGATACACTCCCAAACGCCGAGGATCCATCTTGCTATCGAGAATACCTGATTGCCGAACGGCTGTTTGTGCAGCCCCCATCGCGAATTGGGTATGGCGAGCTTGAGGCTTCCAAACAGCATCCGCTCGCAAACTTGGTGGCGTGAAGTTTCGAATCTCGGCTGCTATTTTCGTTGGATAGCGACTAGCATCGAAAATCGAAATCATTCCGACCCCAGACTTGCCTTCCAGCAAGGCTTTCCAGACTTGCTCTACATCGCAACCCAGCGGATTGACTACGCCCATGCCGGTAACGACTACTCGACGTCGCATCGCTATTCCTTCTTCTCACATTGCTGAGCCACGAATGCTTCCGCATCTAACAGATGTTGCGGAGGCTGCAATCGTACACCATTCTCATCGACCGCCACGTCATAGAGCTTCATGCTTCGAAGCCATCGAAGCAAGTACTCGGGCGGGAAGTGTGGTTTATCGCCAAAACGGCTATCCAAAAAGGCAAACCATAATTCGATTTCGCCTTGCAATTCATCGCCAACATAGCTCTTCCCATGAGCCACCGCGCCTGAACCCTGAACATCCTGAAGGTCGACTTCCAATCGAAGTTGATCCCCCGCTTCTACAAAGCGATGGAAGGTGGCCTTGCCTACCTTGGCCAAGACCACGCGTTTGGTAAATCCGGACATCTCAGAAACGAGCAGTCCGCCCGTTTGAGCCATGCCTTCGACAATCAAAGCATGGGGATAGTGGGCATAGATGGGGTAATAGCCATCCAAGGCTGGTTCCGCCAACGTAACATTCTTATAGGTTACGGCTCGTTTGCCCCGCACGAATTCTACAAATCGATCAATCCAAAACCATCGCATAGGTATCTCGAAACACGATGCCAAGCACGAGAAATCATGCCATGGTGGATTACCAGTTAGCATGGCGAACGCCCCCAATTTCCGCTGGAGAAATTGGGGGTGATATCAAATCGTAAATTGCAGGTTAGCTGACTTTGGAACGGACGAAGTTGCAAAGGTCATTCACCGTCAACAAGTTGCCGAAATCCTGAACGCGAGGATTGGCTTCAAACTTGCTCAAATCTGCCCAAGGCATCCGCTTCTTAAGCTCGGTCAAGCCTTCGCCTGTGACCTTGCCACCTTGGATGTAGCTTTCATTTTGCAAGATATCTTCAGGGAATAGCTCTTCCCGAGGAATCTTGATCGAGAACGCCTTCTCTAGGCGAAATACGATATCGAGGAAGTCGATCGATTCAGCACCCAAATCACCAATGATCGTTGCGCCGGGTTGAACTTCATCGTCATCGACACCCAATGCATCGACCAAAGCAGATTTAACTTTCTCAAAAATCTCTTCCGAAGTGGGTGCCATTCTCTTACTTTCCCTGAACATTTAAGGCCAAAAACTACCAAGAGAGCGTCCTTTTATACACGCCTCATCCCTATTCTGCGAGTCCAGACGCCAGACTTTCCCATTGGTTCTTCATCAATGCATCCGCATAGATAGATCCATTCTGGGTCAAATCGGCAATTTCGCCTGGAGTTTGCACTTCAAGCACCAGTCGAGCGGAAACGGCTTGAGCCCCCCCCTTGGAACCACTGGCTTTGACGGAGATGGTATTTCCTTCTTCCTTGCCGTATTCGACTTCGATCTCCAACGTTTCGCCGGGTTGAACAAAGTCTGCAAATTTTGCGTTCTTCACTTCTTTCAGCATGATGAGGGTCCCATGGAACCCTCGCTTCTCCCGAACCAACCACGATGCAGCTTGAAATAGAGCTTCCAGCCTGAGTACGCCAGGCATGACCGGAAAGAATGGGAAATGGTCCTGCAAGTAAGACTCATCAGCTCGCAAGGTACGAACCGCCTTAAGCCGTTCTCCAGAAACCAATTCTGTGATTCGATCCAACTGGCAAAAACGCATAGTGAACTCCAGATCCGTAAGGAAGGTGCTTCGAAAGGATAACCCTCCACTCTTTTTCCTTCTAGAGCCACCCCTTCCAAGATCGTCGGTTTTCTGATCCCCCTTCACCCGAACTGTTCAAGGGAACCAAATGGCCCGTGAATCTTGGCTGGAACACCTGTGAATCTTGACTGGAACATAAGTATCCCAAATTGTCGTCGAGCCACAGGATTGATAAAGTACGAGAAATGAGGCACGGAATTGCAGTTTCGCCGGGCGTGGCAATCGGAACTGCCTATTGCATCCACGAAGTTTTCGTCGATCCAGGTCGAACTCACCTCGATGCAACCGAGGTTGCGGGCGAACTTGCGCGCTTCGACGCAGCCCGCCAACAAGCCATCCAAGAAATACGGCTTCTGCAAACCAAGGTCGAAAGGCAGGTCGGGAAGGCCGCCGCGGCGGTCTTTGCTTCGCACGAATCGATCCTCCACGATCATGCCTTCATTTCACGCGTACGTCAGGGTATTCAGCACGATCACCTCCCGGCTCAAGCGTCGTTGTCCGGTGTGCTGGAGCATTACGATCGATTGCTCAGCCGTTCGCCCGATGAATTCTTGCAAGATCGCGTCAATGACATTCGCGATGTCACGATGCGAGTCTCCAGTCATCTTAGCGAAGCCCTACGCGAAGAAACTGGTGCCTTGCCTGGACCACTTATCGTGGTCGCAAGCGAATTGCTCCCGAGCCAAGTTGTCATGCTTGGCGAACGATTGGTGCATGGAATAGTCACCCAAGCTGGAAGCCAAACCAGCCATGCCGCCATCATCGCGCGCTCCCGAGGCATTCCCGCAGTTTCTGGTATCCCTGGAATTCTTCGGCAAACAAAGACCGGTGATGTCATCGTCGTAGATGGTCGCGACGGACACGTTCTGGTCAACCCTGATCCTGAAACGCTCTCTGCGTATCGCAAGCTCGAACGCGAGTTCTTTCATCTACGCGACAAACTTGCTCATAACCGTGAACAACCTGCGCGGACCGCAGATGGCGTCGATATCGAACTTCTCGCCAATATCAACGGAGTGATGGATGCGAAAGCATCAGTCGCAATGGGTGCAAGTGGAGTTGGATTGTACCGAACCGAGTATTTGTATTTGACGCATCCGTCGGTACCCGACGAAGAGGAACAGTTAGAGAATTACAAACAAATTCTCGCGGAAAGCCCAAACCATGTGGCCACCATTCGAACACTGGATATCGGTGGCGATAAGTCGATTCCCTTCCTCGGTCGCGATCACCATGAGGCCAATCCGTTTATGGGATGGCGAAGCATTCGGCTTTCCTTTGAACACCCTGAGTTCTTCCTCACACAAATTCGTGCCATTCTCCAAGCTGCAGGTCACTCGGGTTTCCATCAGGGAAAGATCAATATGCTCTTTCCGATGGTGACCAACATCGAAGAGATTCGCAAACTCCGCTTCTTAGTTCGCAAAGCCGAGAAACAACTCCGTAAAGAGCGCAAGCCATGCGGACAGGTTGCATTCGGCATGATGGTTGAGGTTCCTGCTTCCGCCATCATGATCGATCAAATGCTTCCCGACGTCGACTTCATTTCCATAGGCTCGAATGATCTCGTTCAATATTTGATGGCCGCTGACCGCGATAATCCCAAGGTTAGTCACCTATGCCAGCCGCTATCGCCTGCGGTCTTGCGTGTTTTGGAGACAGTCATTCGCGTATGCAGAATCGCCAAAAAGCCAGTGACACTCTGCGGAGAAATGGCGGGTTCGCCCGTAGCCTTTCCCGTTCTGCTTGGCATGGGACTTCGCCGCTTTAGTATGAGTCCCGCGTTCATTCCCTCGATCAAAGATCTTGCCAGTCGCATCACGATGGAACAAGCAGAAGCGATCTTCAAAAGCGTTATGAAGGAAAAGACCACTGCCAAGATCAAACGCATTCTCCATGATCGCTTGCTTGAAATCGCGCCTCAAATGGAAATGCTCATCTCCGAGTAGTTCCTTGCGCAATCTTGCCACGAATCTCTTTTGCGAACGCCAAACTTTTCATGCTCAATCTCGCCAGCGCAACGGATCGCATTGCTCTCCTAAACTCGTATTCGCAAGATCTACTCGATCGAACGATTCCCTTCTGGTTCCCCCGCTGCATCGACGAACGCTTTGGAGGATTCCTCCATTGCTTGGATCAAGATGGCTCGATTCTCGACACGGATAAATCGGTTTGGGCTCAGGGGCGGATGAGCTGGATGTTGCTTACTCTCTACAACACTCTCAAGCCCAACCCAGATTGGTTAGCGTGGGCCGAATCGGGCTTGGACTTCCTCCGCCGCTTCGGATTCGATCGCGATGGCCATATGTTCTTTCACTTAGCGCAAGATGGCACCCCCATTCGCAAACGTCGCTACGCCTATTCGGAAGCTTTCACATCGATCGCATTTGCTGCGCATTTCAAGGCAACGCAAGATCCGCGATCGGCGGAACTCGCAAGGAAGACATTCGCTCACTATCTCCACTGCAATTTCCATCCACAGGGAATGGCACCCAAATTTACAGAGCATCGCCCCACCATTGGATTGGCCCCCCGAATGATCGCCATAGTGACGGCGCAAGAACTTCGGTCCAATTTGGGACCGGATCCGCTATGGAATCAATGGATTGATCAATGCATCTCGGAGATTCTAGGTTGGTTCGTCAAACCAGATCGGCAAGCCGTCATGGAATGCGTGGCACCTGATGGCTCCTTGCTCAATCATATGGACGGCCGAGTTCTCAATCCTGGACATGCCATCGAAGGTGCTTGGTTCATTTTGCGCGAAGGGATTGCGAGAACCAATGAGTTATGGATTCAATCCAGTTTGAATATGATGCGATGGATGCTCGAACGAGGTTGGGATCCAAAACATGGTGGGCTGCTCTATTTCGTCGATATCGAAGGAAAACCGGTCCAAGAATATTGGCATGACATGAAGTTTTGGTGGCCCCACAACGAAGCCATCATCGCTACCTTGCTTGCCTATGAACACACCCAAGACCCGTCGTTCGCTGAATGGCATGCGCGCATTCATGATTGGTCTCGCAACCACTTCTTCGATGAATTCCACGGTGAATGGTTTGGCTATCTTCATCGTGATGGCTCCCTTTCGCAAACAGCAAAAGGAAACCTCTGGAAGAGCTTCTTTCATTACCCTCGCATGCTTTGGGCATGCCAACACATTCTTACGCATGGTGCATTGCCCTAAATCTGCAGCGACTTAACGGTTCGATTTAGACGATGGATCGCCAAGGAATTCATTTGTCGGCGAGCCGTTTGAAATGGGGGAAACCACCCACTATATTGGTGACCTTCTCCTATCTCATTTCGACGCAAGGCTCATCAAGATGGACAAGATTCAATTCACCTGCACTCAGTGCGGACGCTCGTTGGCCGTTTCTTCCGAGCATGCAGGGAAAACGATCAAGTGTCCGGGTTGTACGGCTCTTCAGAAGATCGATGCTCCCATACCGTTGGTAGCAAAAGAAGAACCACCAACCTTACAACCACATACCATATCGCCCCAAGCTACTTCGCCCTACACGGCTCCGACGAGTTCCATGGCCGAACCGAACCGCGATGGAATTACAGGTTCGCCAGAGGCGGGAACGCGAATTTTCCTGGGACTCATGGTAAGCGTCGTCGTTGGAGGATTGTGCTCGGTGGCTTGGCTCTTGGTTACGATTTTCACATCCAGAGAGCTTGGCATTCTGGCATGGGCCATCGGGGGACTGATCGGGTTCGTCGGTGGAACGATTGGCAAGTCGCCCAATCCCACCTATAGCAAACTGATCGGTCTCATTGCTTTTTGCAGTATATTGGTGGCCAAAGTGATGCTTGCAATATTGGTGATGCTTGGCAACAACTGCTCGTTTCTGGAAGGCTTGCAGGGTGTGATGAGCCTCTTTGATTTGCTATGGCTTTTCCTCGGGACTTCAACAGCCTACGGAACCGCACTACGACGCGGTGCTGCCTAACCTTCTGAAAGAAGATCGATTTGTCGATTCATCATCGCCGTTTTTCCGAACGGGATCTGGTTACTTTGGCAATGAAGACAGTGCCTGAAGCAACTCGGAATTCTGAAGGAGCTCGGAAACGAACAACAGTCCCATGGCTCCACCACGATCATCTTTCCCCTGCGTCGGAGTGCGATCCAAATACTCTTGGAGCGTTTTGAGTTTACCAGTGCTTGGACAGACGTTCCTGAATTCGCCGCTCGTGGAAGTTCGACTTTCCATGGCTTTCCACGCCATTACCACATGGGGTTGAAATTCGTCGGCAGAAATCCATCCCCGACGAATTCCGCGAGCCATCGCCCATCCAATCATGCAAGTGCATGTGTATTCTTCATAGCTTTCCGCGTGATCGATTACCTGGTGCCAGCATCCTGTCTTTATATCCTGCCAGCGGCGCAGCGCTTGCATATGTTTTCGATAAGCCTGTCTCAATACCTCATGGTTTGATGTATCTTCCGGCATGATGCTCAGGGCCCAAGCGAGCCCCATTGCGGGAAACCCATTGCCTCTCCCCCATGCGGCCTCGCAAAGTGGGGAATGTCGATAGATCCCATCCTCACGCCAGCAGTGCTTTGCCATACCTTGGAAATGCTCGACCGTCGCATCGAGATAGCGGGTTTCTCCGCTGAGTTTTCCGGCAGCGGCAAGCAATGGACAAGCCATAAATATGGAATCGCTCATCTCGTTGTGATGAGGCATCAAACCTCGCGAACGTCCCTCTTCGTCAAAGAACCCGCTTGCCCCATGCATTACAAGTGCAATCCACTCCTCGCGTTCTTTTCCTGTGGTTCGTTCAGCCATTTCAACAAACACCAAATAGCCCGCTTGCTCGCTACCCGATTTTGGTAAGGGCAATGATTGTCGACGAAAAGGCTGCACAGTTTCCTCGACTTGCGACACATAGCCCTCATCCTTCGCAAAGGGAAGCCTTAGCTTTGCGATCAATGGAACGGAAGGAATGTATGCCACTTGCGCTAGCCGATGTCCGTAAACGCCAGCAAGCTCTTTAGCAACTTGTTCGGGTGATCTCTCCTGCGACCAAACTTGCATACAGGATCCCCAGATGATCCCAACAACCAAACAACGCAATCGTATGGACATGCGGGCTCAACTCCTCGCAATAAAATTCTCGATGGTCGGCTTTGGTTGAAACGACCATGTGTTTGACAGACATGATGAAACTCAACATCATTTGCCTGGATTGGTCGATGGAATTTCGAGCGTGGCTTTGAGCGGTGGTTTTCTCCAGAACCAATCCATCCAGTCCGCATACGATACGCCTCTTTGCTTTGTGTCCGACCATATCCCAGCATCGAGCTTATGACGATCGAACATTCCGCGTCGCTTGAACTGGATCGTTCCTTGCCATAACGTTGAACCATCGAGTCGAAGATGGTGAGATGATGGCCATTTTCGAGTGGGATGAGATCATCCCGTTCATGGCCAACCTCGGGCATGAAACAAAAGAGAATCATCCCTTCCCACCCTTGCTCCCAATAGGCTTCAAGCCGCCCATTGAAACTCGCCATCCAATTGGCTCCTCCAAGAACGTGGGAAACGACAATCGAAATTGGGATCGTGAATCGATCGGACACCGTCATTCCCGAGCCACAATTCGGAACAGGAAAATCGGCTTAGCAGAATCGCGATGGATCCGACACGATCGATATTATGACCTCACATCATGCGGATAAAAATCAGACTGCGAGGTCATCCAAAAGAAAAAACCTCGCGATTCCGAGCTGGAACCGCGAGGTTTTGATAATCGGGGTGATAGGATTCGAACCTACGACCCTCTGCTCCCAAAGCAGATGCGCTAGCCAGACTGCGCTACACCCCGTTTATTGGAACCGCAAATTCTAACTTGTTGCGGCAATTCCACAATCGGACTTTGGGGGTCCAAAATCGAGAATTTCGTCGAATTCTAGGCAGCATTTCGCTGTTTTTGGCTGCCGCTGGTCTCGGAGAATGCTCGGCGAATGCGTTCGAATTCTAGCTCATTAGAATACGAGATAACAATCTTCCCTTTTCCCTTCCCCGTTTGGCGAATTTCAACCTTCGTCCCCAATGCCATTTTCATCTCCTGCTCCAATGACAGAAGGTGATCGGTCTTGGTTCGCTTTTCCGTTTGGATTGAGTTCGAGCCAGAAGTCTCGACACCATCTTCCTTGGCGATACATTCTGCAACACGGCGTTCGGTATCCCGGACGCTCCATCCTTCTGCCTGAATCTGCTGTGCAAATTCGACTTGCTGTTTTTCATCACCGAGCGGCAAAAGTGCTCGAGCATGTCCGGCCGAGATCAGATCGGCTTGAATGGCATCGAGAATTCTGTTGGGAAGTTCCAAGAGTCGCATAAGATTTGCGATCGTACTTCGATCGATTTTGAGTCGCTTGGCTAGCTCGTCCTGCGTGCATTTGTGTTCGCTTAGATAGCGTTTGAACGAGTATGCCTTTTCGACTGCGTTCAAATCCTTGCGTTGAAGATTCTCGACGATGGCCAGTTCGGCAACCATACGGTCGTCCGCATCACGAACCTCTCCACGAATCGTTGCGAATCCAGCTTTGATCGCAGCTCGCAAACGACGTTCGCCACTGATGAGTTGAAATCGTTCCCCCACGCGTCGGACCAAAATCGGTTGTAATTGCTCGTGGGCTTTGAGGCTCGAAGCTAGACTCTCTATTTCTTGTTCGTTGAACTGGCGACGAGGCTGAAAAGGATTGTTGTCAACGAGATCAACTTGGATATCGATTACCCGCCGAGGGTCAATGGGCGTTTCCCGCGAAACAATTGCTTGTTCCTTCGCTTCGCGATCCAGTGTTCGAAGGGTCGCTTGACGGTTCGATGGCGAATTACTTGAATCCGCTTCAAGATTGCTAGCATTTCCAACGGCGGTGGTAGAAGTGATGGTCATGGGATCGGAAGAGTAACCTGCCATGCCTTCTTCCAGCGGTGTTCCTAAGAGTGCAGCTAGTCCTCGTCCTAAGCGTCGATCCTTACTCACGTTCCAGTACCTCCATGCACAGTTCAATATAAGCGTGCGTTCCTCGCGATCGCGGAGCATATTCGAGCACGCTCATGCCGTGGCTCGGTGCTTCGCTCACTGCAACATCGCGAGGAATCACTGTTTCGAAAACGATATCACCAAAGAACTCGCGAACCTCGGCATCCACTTCCTGCGTGAGAGCCAGGTACGGGTCATACATGGTGAGTAGAATGCCGCCAAACGTAAGGCGGCCTGGGTTTTGCTCCATGACTCCCTTGATCACGTGAATCATTTGAGTCAGCCCTTCCATCGCGAAGTATTCGCATTGAATGGGCATTAAGACTTCAGTACTCGAGGCCAACGCGGCTTGCGTCAATTGCCCAATCGATGGTGGACAATCGATGAAGACCGCATCAAAACCGGCCATTCCTGCGTGAAGGTGTCTCTGCAGAAGAGCCACCTGAGACTGATCGCTCTTAGAAAGTCGATCAACATCTTCGAAGGTTCGGCACCCTGGGATCACATGCAGTCCCTTGCGGTGCGTCTCTTTCATGCTTTCACGAATTGGGGTCTCGATCAAGAGAGGGTGGCGGTCGGCGGGATCGAGACCGACCCCCGAAGTCGCATTGCATTGCGGATCGAGATCGATCAGGAGCGTCTGCTGACCTGCGCGGGCCATCGCTACCGCCAAGTTGACGGCGGTGGTGGTTTTACCAACGCCTCCCTTTTGGTTTGCGACGCAGAAGATCCTTGCCATTCCCACCCTCATCCTTGTGATCAATGCAAATTGGGCATCGAGTCTTCCGGAGTGTAGGAGTTTGATCGTTTCGAGAAAATGCCAGTTGGCTTCCACTCTTCATGCTGGATGATGGCGAGTTCAAATCCCGCCAGTTCGAGCCACATACGTTCGAATCACGTCCACCCGGACGTCCCGCACATTCAGGAGAACATTCGATGTGTAAGGCTTTTGCGACTAAACGATGTGTCACGTGAAACGAAAAGACCGGTCTTGCCAAAAGCTAGCATTGACAAGACCGGTCCTCTTAGGCAAATCGTGCGTTTCACGGGAAACGTACTACGTAAGCGGATGGACAACCAAGCCACTTACCAACTTGGGATAGAAATAGGTGCTCTTTGCCGGCATCCGTTCATGATGCAAACTGACTTGCTGAATATGCTCAATCGTTGCGGGCATCACTAACGCTGCCAAGTTGTAGGTCAAATTGCCTTCCAACTTGCCTTTCAATCCATCGATGACTTCTTCCACCAAATGGACATAGGTAGGTTTCGGCAGTTCGCGCAACCCCAAGGCTTCCTCGATCACAAGACGATGCAGGATCGCTACTCCCAGCCCACGCCACTCTTCACTTTGCGAAGAAGCGATTTCGGCCATACGTTTTTGGGCTTCTGGCTTCGCGGTCAGCATAAGCCACTCGTCGGATGCTCGCGAATAGAGTGCCATGACCTCTTGTTCGTTGAGCCGATCCATCTGTTGCCAAACATCTTTGGCTGCTTCGGGTCCCTTCCCGGCGATATCGCAATCAAAATAGGGACTAAGCTTCTCAGCCAACTCGGCCGTGGTCCAAGCCGGGGCTCCTTGCAACAATCGGTGAGTTGGAAGCACCACCATTCCAGGATCGCTCATTGAAACAAGCATTGTTAGAACGAAATTAGCTGGGTGTTCTTTGGCGAGTTCCCCCTGAGCCTGCAATTCATCCCGATAGTTGCATGCGGTTTCATACCGGTGATGTCCGTCAGCCACGAACATCGGTCGATCGGAAATAAGGCTCGAAACCTTACCGATCACATTGATGTCGGTTACCGGCCACATCTTATGAACCACCCCTAGGTGATCGGTCGCTTCCAATCCATGCTGCCCCATCACGGCCGATTCGAGCAATTCCTGGATTTCGTTTTCTTCATCTGGATAGAGACCAAAAATCTGGCTCAGGTTGGCCTGGGTCGCGCGGGTCAATCGCAATCGATCGTCCTTGGCTTTGGCATGGGTTTCTTCGTGCGGATAGATATTCCCTTCGCCAAATCGCTGCAAACGGACGCGAGCCATGAAACCACGACGGATAAGCTTCTGCCCGTCGACATCGAATTCTTGGTGGTAGACATAGATGGCGGGATCAGGCTCCATCTGAAGCACGCCATCGCTCTTCCAATTGCGATAAATGCGAGCCGCCCGTTGGTAGATCGCGTTATCATCGGCGTCCTCTGCTTCCCGGCGGTTCAGCTCCAACCGCAAAAAGTTGTAAGGAGACATCCCGTAAAGCTGATCCTGCAGTTTGCTATCCACAACGTCGTAGGGTGGCGCAATACATTGGCTCAGCGAACCAATTTGGGCCAAGTTGTACCGAAGTCCGCGAAATGCTTGTATTTCAGGCATGGTGCTTCCGCCATGAAGTCCGAGAAGAAAAACGATGGGCGAATTGTACCTATCCACCATTTTTTGGCCACACCTCTGGCCCACATCAACAATAGGTGCCTGCCACCTATTGTTGACAGATCAGATGTTCTTATGCAATCAAGCAGACTATTACCGAGCGATCCAGCGCGGGGACTGTCCCCATGGTCTTCAAGCAAGTACATGGGGTCAGTCCCCACTGAGTGCCGGCGCAAACAATAGGTGGACGGCACCTATTGTTTGCAAATTAGGTGTGTTTATGGAGAGGCGGGTAGGATTAGATAGCGATGGCTTGCTGATAAGCCTGGAAGAATGCAAGCATTTTGGCGCGGTCTTTGATGCCAGGAGAGGATTCAATTCCGCTTGCACAATCGACGCCATCAGGCAGTACTTGATGCATGGCCTGAATGAGATTGGTTGGGGATAGTCCCCCGGCCAGTATGAGAGGAATTTGGTCGAGCGGCCGAGGACGAGGTTGCAGCAGATCCCACCGAGCTACCTTGCCAGATCCACCCCGGACTTTCTCGTCGTAGGCGTCAACCAAAAATCCGGCGAGATCCATTCCCTTTGCCGAATGCCATTGCTCAGCCACCGTTTGATCTTGAACGCCCCGCCAAGGCATCGCTTTAACAATCGGTACCCTTAGTCCGTTGAAATCACGCGGGTCTTCTTCCCCGTGGAGCTGCACATAATCCACTGGCATGGACGCCAACACGGCCTCAACCTCTTCTCGCGTTGGATTGACCATAACGACCACGACCTTGCCATACTCCTTCGCTTGGACTGCTAGCTTCTCGGCAATTGCAGGCGCAGCGAATCGAGGACTGGACGTTACCAAATTGATGCCAATGGCGTCAGCTCCGCAATCAAAGCTAGCCTTCACATCGTCAAGTCTTGTGATCCCGCAATATTTGATTGTGAAAGGTGTCGTTCGCATAGGCATTCTGACCGGTGTATCGCTCGCAGGTTTCACCGTCCGTTGATCGCTCAACTAGTCGGCACGCCCTATAGCCCCATCGTTGTACCTTCCATTTCGACCAGGACATTCATTCCAATGAATGGCACGGTTGTCACGTAGGGTCTCTGTTGCTGTCGTGTTCAGACTATTGTAATCTCCACCAGTTAGGTCCGAATCCCCATTGACGGACAACTCGACGGACCTCGCAAATTCACTCTTTCCATGGATGGAGTTGTGAAACGTGAAACAGTGGTTTCGATATGAACGCAAGACCTTGGGTCGCGCCTTTTGGTGTGGAACCATTGCTGGTCTATTGGCCATGGTAATGGCCCTCAATTGTTTTCCGCTTCAAAACATCTATTACACCATTTACGCACCCACCATTCTTTCACCTGCCTATCTCAGGCATTTCGAAAGCTTGATACGCCAAGAAGGAGCCATCAACGTTGGGCCCTATCGCGTAGTAGGTATCCAACGAACGGGGTCGCAGTCCATCGAAGCATCCTCACGACTGCAAAAGCCAAACTCGGTTCCTCTCACATCCGCCAACCTCCAACTACTCTCCCGATTTGTCCCCGAACGTTTCGAACTTGAATCTTCGCTTGCCGAAGCAACCCATGGAGTCGTTCTCCCCAACGATAGTGAAGAACTTGGAAAGAAGATTCGACAGGCTAAATGGCGCCGTGAAGCAATTCGACATGCGCAACGCGTCCTTGTCGAAGATCGCAACAGGAACCTATCCCTTCTCGCTTCCACACCGATCCCATCGAAGGCGGAAGAAACGGACATGGTAACATCGGAAGTGGACTCTCCTCTTGGAGCCCCCATCGCCAATACCGTTGCTACACCAACCGAATCAGAATCGCCACCTTCAAACGAATCTCCGTTTCAAGTGGCGAGCAACCCTCGCATCATGGAACCCTCACAAGATGCTCAGCTCGAGTCTCAACTCGCTCGCGATCTCGATCAAGTCGAACAAACCTTGAGAAACCTAACGGCCGATCAAAAATCACAGCGCAATCCTCTCGAAGGCACGATCGCGATCTCTCGATCATTTCGCGTTCGCCCGGTAAGCCCTCGCATTTCAACCTCTCAGCTCCTCGGACTCCTCCTCATTGGAATGACCACGTGGGCGGTCGTGATCTGGAGTTACCTTAGACTTGCCCGCGGCGGAGGTAGTGATCCTCGCCGCGTCATTGCATGGCTCGAACGAATTGGCATACCGAATATTGGAAACCTATCGCTTCTTGGTCGCGAACCCGTGCAAGATCATCGAAACGCGCTGCGACTGATGGGAACCCTTGAGTGGGGATTGCTTCTCATAGCTTTTTGGATCGCTTTTCGTTTTGCGTATGATCAGCATTGGCGAACGTTGATTATCGAACAACCTTTGGGTGGCTTGGCAAGATTATTCAACTATCTCTAACCATCCCATTCAACCCAAACTCACCATTCCCCCGCCACTTTGCTCGGTCTTTAGTTTTCTTTTTGGAATCGTTAAATCCCGAATTCCTGGCACTGAAGTGAAGCGAGTTGGTTTGCCGATGGAGACTTCGGAGCACGTACTGCGTTCGTGCCATTCGATCTCTCAGCGCAAGTGGAACAAGGGATGTACGAAACCTTTTTTGGACTCAAGAAGCGACCTTTTCTTTCGACTCCAACGTTGGATCGCTATTTCCCCACCGAATGCATGGAACATGCCTTTCGTTCCGTATCGCGTGCGATAGAACGAGGCGAAGGTCCCGTAGCGGTCATGGGCGGAACCGGCGTTGGAAAGACGATGCTTTGTCTGCGTCTGGCCGATGCTTGGCGACGAAACTTTGAAGTGGTGATGCTGTCGAGCTCTAAACTATGCACGCGTCGCGCCCTTCTTCAAAACCTGTTATTCGATTTGCGAATGCCCTATCGCGATATGTCGGAAGGTGAACTGCGGCTTTCCTTGACCGATCGCCTGCAGCCTTCGGTCGAAAACTGCAGTGATGGTTTGTTATTGATCGTTGACGAAGCTCAAACCCTTTCGCTGAAACTTCTCGAAGAGCTTCGATTGCTTACCAACCTTGCCGCTGACGGCGTTTCGAGACTTCGGCTCGTTCTCGTCGGAAACCTGCGTTTGGATGAACTCCTCGGTCATCCGCGGATGGAATCGTTGAATCAACGAATTGCTTGTCGTTGCTACCTTCGATCGCTAACGAGCGAAGAAACCACTCGCTACGTCAAGCACAAGATCGAACTCTGCGGCGTACGTTCCGACGTGCTATTTACCGAAGAGTCTTACCGAATGATTCACCGATCGGCAGATGGGATTCCTCGTTTGATTGATCAAGTCTGCGATCACGCGTTGTGCCTAGCAGCTTCCAAGAATCAGAAGCCTATCAGCGCATCGCTCATCGAAAAGGCATGGGCCGAACTGCAACAGCTTCCTTCCCCTTGGGTGGATCCAATCCCAACCGCAACAACGGCTTCGATCGAATTCGGATCGTTGGCGGATGAAGATCATGACGACGAATTCGAACATGACGAAACCGTTCAGCCTAAAGTCTCGATGCTCAACGAGGAAGTCGATCAGGACGAAACGTTTTTCGAAGAGACGCCTTTGCCGATTGCTGCGGCACCTGCGAATGAAATCGACGACCTCCAACCCAATTACGCTTTCCTTAGCTACAATTCGTACGATATCGACCCATCCATTTCGCTGGAGACCATTGAAGCATGGGAAGACTTTCCTGTGTCGGTCGATACCTTGAATACTACTAGTGTTGGATCTCTTGGCCTTTCCCGAACCGGCTCCACTTTGGGTACCCCCATGTCCTCGAATGACGATTCTCAATCGAACGAAGAGCCATTTGGGACCGACTTTGATTCCGAGGCCGCCGTTCCACCCAAGACAGAACGCGTGACGTCTTCACTCGATGCCGAGGAAGAACGTTCTTTGCAACCATCGAGCCCAACACCATCGATCCCCATCGAACCTCTCGAGGATCGATTGAGTCTCGAGGTCGAAACCGTTGAAAATGAAATTCGTGAGATGATCACGAGCCTGCATTTGACGGCTGCCAACATGGACTTTGAGGAAGTCACCGACATCTTCCCACATTCGACTTCCAATTACGACTACTCTCCAGCGACGCATGCGAGTGCATCCAACGTACTCGACTTTGCAACACTTAGTCGGCAACCGAAACAAGCGGACCTCAATTCGCTCAAAGGCGATGACCGCGACTTGCTAATTGTGGAACAAGATTGCGAGACCATTACGTCTCCCGGTGGCACCAACGAAAATAACACTTCGTTCGCACCACCTCATTCTTATGTCCAACTCTTTAGCAAGTTGCGAGGTTAGGCCATGAGATCCAAAGCGATCGTCGAACGACTATCACGAATGGTTCATATCCCAGCCAAAGGACGCAATAGTTTTTTGGCATCGATCGAAGACGCTGAGATCCAACAAAGTCAGAACGCGACGTCTCTCGAATCGGTTGCTCCTTTGCGTTTATTCCATCCAGATGCCAACGATGCGTCTCCGCTCCACGCTGACTTGACCGCGACAATGGAAGAGTCCAAGACAGCAACTCTTGGCGTTTATACTCCAAGTATTGAGGTCCCTGAATCTCAACAATCAATCGATGTGCCATTGGATCTCTTGCCCGCGATCGATCCATGCGTATTGCAGTCGATTGCCAAAGATATCGACCGATCGGTATCGTACACACTGGGATTGGTAACGGTTGCATCCACACCACTTCCCCAAGAAGTGGTCGAACAATTTACCTGCGACCTGGCCGAATTGGCTCAAAGGATTACCTATTGTATCCATGCCAATCAGCGTCCACTCTCCGTAAGTTCTAAACCTGCATCCTCTTCCTCGAGCATTCATGCGTTCTTTGAGTCTTGGAATTTGGAAGAGAAAGCGGGGCAGGGAAGTCTACTTCAAGCTCGTGCTCGAACGCTGCCACACCTCAAGGGCCACTACCCACTCATCGTTTTGGACCTAGGGTCGATTCACCATAGTTGGGTGGAGCCATTGGGAAGACTGTGCGATTCAGTGCATCTCGTACTTCCTTCGTATGGAACACTTCACCCTTGCGTTGCAACCTCGCAAGCGCAAAAACTTCTGAAAGCGCAAGTGCCTGTGAAGGCGACCTGGGTTGCTCGGGTTGCTTGAACCAGGATTCCATCGCTACACTAGTCTTGGCGAGAGACGATTGGATGCCAGAATCATCCTGAATTCCCTTTGAGTTCATCTTTCTGCAGGCTCTATCTATTCCCCGGGAAGGAGTGCCCGATCTTGGCACGATGCTTAGTTACTGGCGGCGCAGGATTCATTGGCTCGCATATCGTTCGCGGCCTTCTCAATCAGGGACATCAGGTAAGAGTCCTCGATAATCTATCGACAGGTAACTTGGCGAACCTATCCGAAGTACGTTCGCAAATCGAATGGGTCGAGGGTGATATCTGCGATGCATCGATCGTTCGTGAAAGCCTCGATGGAATTACCATCGTCTTTCATCAGGCAGCCTTGGCTTCCGTGCCGTTGAGTCTCGAACGGCCACTCGACACACATCGAGCCTGCGCGACCGGCACTCTGAATATGCTTCATGAATCTCATAAGGCAGGTGTGAAACGCTTTGTTTATGCCGCGAGCAGTTCAGCCTATGGCGACCAACCAACGTCATCGAAGCGCGAAACCGATCTACCTATGCCATTGTCACCTTACGCCGTTGCCAAACTTTGCGGCGAATACTATTGCCAAGCCTATTACCATAGTTTTGGACTAGAAACCGTCGGGATTCGCTACTTCAATGTGTTTGGACCGCGGCAAGATCCCAACAGCCCGTATTCAGCGGTCATTCCCCTGTTTGTGACCCGCATTCTTTCAGGTGAGAATCCGATTATCTTCGGCGATGGCAAACAGTCACGAGATTTTTGTTACGTTGGCAACGTCGTGCACGGCAATCTCTTGGCGGCACAATGCGCTGGGGTTGGTGGAAAGATTATCAACATCGCAGAAGGCCGACAGACAACCTTGCTGCGAATGCTTGAACTTCTCAGCGCGATGTTGGGGTCCAAGATCACTCCCGAGTTCCGACCAGCCCGCGTTGGAGACGTACGAGAAAGCTTGGCGGATATTTCGCTGGCACGTCGCTTGTTAGGGTACGAGCCTCAAGTGGATCTCGAGACTGGATTGGGGCTCACGATCGACTTCTATCGAGCCTATGCAGAGCGGAAGCTCAAAGAGACACAATCTGCAGTACGAGCGTAACGGACTATACTTTCTGTATCTATCGACTCGTCTATCTTTCATTTCGACCGTTGTACGCATCGTCCGGCTTAGAAGAGTCGGATATTGACGTGGCACCACTCGATCACATGCTGGGCAAGGCATTTCTGCCTAGCTTCGATAGCAACGGTTGCAGAGGTCCAAGCCTTTAAGCCTTGGCTTGGAATCTCGTTCAAGGGAATCCGGATTTGTACTTGGTATCGGGAAACGCGTGCTTCTTGATTGGATTTCGCGTTCTCAAGCAAGCGCTGCGTAGATGTTCTCAATTCAACGTCTTGGGAAGCGGCCATTTCCTCAGGATCAAAGGCAACATGTTCTACCATGCCCCTTAGCGGCCTCCAAGGATCGGATTGAGCGAAGATGCGTACGTGCATCCCAATGGCAATCTCTCGGAGTTGCTTCTCATCGACGTACAAATGGCCTATCCAATCACCTTCTTGCAACACCCAACCAAGCAATGCTCCCGTGGATATCCACTCGCCTTCTTCCATCGGCCTCGCCGACTCTTCTTGTTGCTGAACATCTTGGGGTGAGTGCAAGGGATCTCGTCGGATAGGTGCAGGCAACCAAACACCATCCGCTGGTGAGCGAACCGTCAACTCCTCAACAAGGTGACGACGGTTTTCGAGCGTGGATTCCGCAACTTGTCGCATCGATTCCAAGACCGGCAATTGTTCGGCAGTTTTTGGATCGAAGTAAAGCGCACGCTTCGCAAGTCGAATCTCTTCATCGATTGCGAAAACTTGTTGCTCGCTTTGAATCACCGAATCCTCGAGTCGTGGGTTGGAGAATCGAAACAAGACGCTTTGATCGTCGATCGCTCGAGCAGCCGAGCCCGAGGATGATTCCAATAGCACTCCATCCGTGGTCGCGTAGACAGGCCAGCTGCGGTGCGGTTGAAGGATGGCAAAACCTTGAATACGAAAGGGAAGAGGAACAAACGCAAGTAGCACAGCCAGCGATATCATCGCGGTCCACCCTAGAGATGCGCGCCATCTACTCACTGTACCTGATTGCATTGCTACTCGTGACCGCTGAACGAATTGCACGGCAGGAACTCCAAATACAGAGAGAACGAGTAGCCCAGCCAAGAGAACTCCGAATGTTTCCATTTGCCAGGCTCGGCTACATGCGATCAATGCCAAGGCCATAGAACCAGTTAGCATGGCTCGATATCCCCAGGCGAACATCGAGTACCCAATCCATCTCCAAGAAGTGGTTTTTGGTTGTGTCTCTTGCGTCTTTCCCAAGATCATGCGAGCCATCCAGCTCGCGGCTTGTCGATCTGCTCGCTCGCGTAGGTTGGCAATCCCCAGTAAATCGCTGAGGGCATAGTACCCATCATATTTGACCAAGGGATTCGCGTTGAAAAGAAGCGTTGAAATAGAACTCACGACGACGATTTTCCAAGCGAAATCATGAGGGGCGCCCGCGTGAGTAAAACACCAGAACAATGCTGCGCAGGAAGCGAGAATCCACTCGGCATAGATGCCTGCAAGAGCGATCCACGCGCGTTCCCATCGATTGGCGACGCGCCATGAATCCGTAACGTCGGCATAGGGACAAACCGATCCCATGGTGATCAAAAGACCAAACTCTTTGCATCGAGCTCCCGCATGCGTGCATGCAAGTGCATGTCCCAATTCATGAACGAGTTTCGTAATCAGAAATGCTACTCCCATGCCTATCAGCGATTGAGGAGCCCAAAGCAGATGGGCTGCAGGCAATTGCTCCATGGCTTCGCGCCCATTTCGAAGTGTTGCAATCCATGCCAAGCCTATGAATCCACACCAATAAACGCGGTTTCGTGGGGCAAAGAAAAACCACTGAGTGCCGCGACGTCGCTCCAACCACGCCGCTGGTCGCCACACCACAATACGCGATGTCAAGAGTTTCCAAGGTAGCTGTTGCAACCAAACCATCCAAGGCGAACGCCAAGCAATGGCAACGCCACCTTTTGCTTCTCCGCGATAGACCAATAGTCCATTCTGAACCGCTAACTGAACGAGGCGAAGGATGTCCGCCGGTTCCATCGAAAGCGGTGCAAAGGCCTGGCAAAACTTTTGCGAAACATCCTGCAAGGAGGCTTTTCCGTCTAACCATCCAAGCAGCGTTCGCTCTTCCTCACCAAGGCGAAGGTAGCGGTTGGTGAGAGGGTCATGTACGACCCATGAGGACGTCGCGGAATCATTTTGCTGATGCCATCCGAGATCCGAACGCAATCGCCATGGAATCGAGTGCCCTTTCGACCAAGCAGAGAACGAACTCGATTGCATGGGTTCGCTCCTATCGCTGTGGCTTGGAGCGATCGGGAATGCGACTGAGTTGCGAGCGGGGTTCGGCTCGCAACGCGACCATCATGCCTGGCAACAACGCCCAATCTTTACCAACTTTGTAGTTTTGAACGTGCGCATGGACTCGAATGGTTCCAAGCGCCGTGACTTCGCTATCGTAGCCAACAATTCGCCCTGAAAACGTTGGGCGATCTTGGCCAGCTCGGTTCGCCGTAACGGTGACCGTGGTTCCAACCAACTCGACAGGGTTTACCTGTTCGATATTGAGAATGCAATCCACACGTAATTCGTCCATGCGAACCAAACGGCAAACGGCCATCCCAGGCTGAACCCATTCCCCTTGTTTCTTAAGGACATCGGTCACGACTCCCGTGAATGGTGCCCGAATGTGGCATCGCTGGATGCGATCCTCCGCCACCGTGATCGATGCCTGCGAAACGCGGGCCTTCAACTTTCGTTGTTCTAAGGCTTGTTTGGCTGAAAGGACTTTGAGTTCGGCTTGCGTCACACCCAATCGTCGCTGACGTATTTCCGATTCGGATGCAGATCCTTTGGTGAGAATCTTTTCAAAGCCCTCTAAGGATAGCTTGGCTTCTTCTACAAGTGCCTCGGCGAATCGGACATCAGAATCATCGCTCGCTTCTTTTTCAGCTACCTGGTGCTGCAGTACTGCGATCGTCCGTTCGAGTTCGGCAGTGTGGCTATCGAGCTTCGCGATCCAATCTCCCTTTTCGATTTCGTTGCCTTGTTGCGCGATTACCTCAGCGAGATATCCTGCTTCCTTGGCCGGAATCTCGATGGAATCAATCGCAAAAACTGGGCAATCTGTTCGCGTAAACCCTTGTGACCCTATGGTCTCGGTCCAAGTGGTCTTTGCATGAACAGCTCGCGTGTCCTGTCCGAACACAAAACCGCTCGCTTGGAACACCACCGAACCACAAAGGCAAAGTGATGAGAGGGATCGAAAAAGAATGCCGTTGATTAGATCCATGTGCGAACCCTTATCCACAGAGACATGGTCACGTCGCGGAGAAGAACCCATGCCAAGGGAGATCTGCCGCAGTTCTAGCGAACGCGTGCTGTTGTCCCTTCCCTACCCTGCACCGTACTCTCGGGTGGCAATGCAATCTTCATTCGAACGAAGGTTGAAGACTCCGCCGAAGCACCACGCGTCACTTGTTCATCGATCGAAACGATTGATCCATTTAAGGTATGGAGAGGATCGTGCGAGAGCACAACTTCCGCGGTACCTCCAGCGTTTGCAATCGGTTGAATCGGCCCAAGATCGCGCTCGTCAATCTCAGCTTCGACAATCCATCCTTGCGTTGTATCCACCAGCGATAAAAGAAGTTGACCTTCTTTCACAGGCCGTCCGCGCAAATGTTGAATGGCATCCCACGTTGCTACCTGCGACGCCGTATCGGCCCGTAAATCCAATCGTTTCTTGAAATCTTGAAGCAACTCAATGCGTCGATGTTGTGATTGGATGGCTTGAGCCAGCGTTCGCTTCTCTGCTTCAATTTGATCTCGTTGGGCTAAAGCATCATTCGTGGTGGAACGTCGCAATCGATTCTCAAGCTCTCGCATTCGTTCTTCGTTCTTCGATTGCGCACCGATGGCTTCCTCCAACTGCGCATGGAGTTGGCGATCCTCGATCGATAGAACAACTTGCCCTGCTTCGACGTGTTGGCCGTAATCAAACCCAATATGGGAGACCACACCGTGCGAAGGAGCATAAAGTCGCTGAACGGACACTGGATGCAATCGCGCTGGAGCATCGACATGAAAGGGGACGGGAAACGCTCCGATCCCGATCACCATCAAACTAGCAAAAGCAATCTTCGCCTTGATCGATACCGCTTGAACCTTTTCCCAAGGATGACGCACTCCCCGTTCCTCGAGCACCACCTTCCGCCACCAAGTCGGGCGTATGGCCGATAAACCTACGCGTGCAAGAGCCTTCCAGCGAGCAAAGGCAAAGGATGGTTTTGGCGAGTCGACCCAATGCAACCAACAACCAACGGTCGAACCCTTGCGCGACCCATCGAGAGGAATCCATAGGGCATAGCTTGAGCCGAACAGCTTTTGAAATCTCTGAATACCCTCAGGGGCAGAAGGTACAATTTCTTGTGGCTCTTCAAATCGCGTTTCCTCACCACATGCTTCTTGAATTGCTTCACCGACGACTCGAATGCCATCGGAATGTCGATCGATTGTTTTGAGGCCGCTTGCGTGAACAATTCGCCAAGTGGATCGGGGACCTTTCCGCACGGCTAAGAAGACTTGATCTGCCTTGGCGAGAGCCGCGAGTGTATCGATCCAATCGCGAAGATGCTCTTCCAAAGGGCGAGCATGCGAGATGCGAATCAACAGTGATTCCGAGGCCGCGATGTAGGCCTGATCCTGTTCCAGTTCCCTCAGACGAGCAAGCTTGAGATGATCTGCTAAGTATTCGGCAGCCTGTGCAACAAAGCGCAAAAAGCCGCGTTGGGTTGCGGGGCCTCCCTGCGCCGTCTGGACCACCTGCAACCAATATTCGCCTTGTGGTACCGACACGGGTGCTGGCGCAAACAGCAAGAGATGCTGCGTTGGATTGCAGGGACGATTCCCATCGACCGCCACATGAGCCGGTGGGACGACGACGGCCTGTCGTTCCTCATGAATGCAATCGAGCAATCGACGATGGAGTTGTGTAGGAACCGCCTCCTCAAGTAGACTTTTCCATTGCGGCCATGCATCCGAAGTCCGCGCTATCAGGTGCCAAGTGTCTTTGGCCCGATCTCGTCTCCACACGCATGCGGCCAATGCCCCCATCGCATCGCAAACGCCGGGGAGAAAACGTTCGAAAAAAGCTTCGGAGCTACACGCTTCTTTCGATAAGGCAGAAAGCTGCAAGACCGACTGAGTGATCGCTGCTTTGGTGTTGCGAACCACATGGGAATCGAGGTCACGCACCAAGGGCGGCGCACTTTCAGGGACGAAGGGTGAAGGACGGGCCCCTGCCCCCAACCAGTCGTCGTTTTGCGTTCCCAAGTTGGCCATGATGATCTGCTATTTGTAGTCAAATCCTTGCAAAAGTCCGCGATCCTTCGCGGTCTATAGCGCAATGAATTCTCAGGCAGGCTTTACCAAATTGAGGTTGTGGTCACAATGGCATTGCACCAACCAACGTTCTAGACGATCCCCGAGACGACTCCATGAATAGCCCATCCAATTCAACCGAACGAGCCGACCGGCTGTTCATGGGCGCGATGGCATTTGAAGTCGGGCTTGGTTTGCTAGCGGTGTTATTGGGGCTTTGGAGCGGCATCGATGGACGCGCATCCATTCCGAAATGGCATGCAGGAGGTCTTTTGGCATGGTCGGCAATGTGGGGAATCATCGCGGCCATTCCACTGATTGCGATGGGTTTGCTGCTCGAACGATTGCCGTGGTCCCCCTTGATTCAGCTCCGCAAGTCGGTCGAAATTCAACTGATGACCTTCTTCCGATCGATGACATGGCCGCAGTTAGGATGCATTTGTATGGCGGCAGGTGTTTGCGAAGAAATGCTCTTTCGAGGATGGCTTCAGGCGGCTCTTCTTCAATGGCTGGGACCGTATCTACCGCACGGGGTCACATTGGTCGTGGCCTTATTGGCATCGTCGCTCGTTTTTGGTTTTTGCCACTATCTCAATCTGGCGTACCTAATCTTTGCCACGATCTTTGGGCTCTACTTCGGGATCCTATTTTACTTCTGTGAAAACCTACTGATCCCCATCATCGCCCATGCCGTCTACGATACGGTCATCGTCTTTTGGATCCTTCGATCGTCCCCCAGGTAAACCAATAGCTGTTGCAACGATCTTCGTTACAACGATGATTTAAGCGCGGACGATTCTTGCCTTAGCGCCTGGACATAAAAAAACGCTGCAGTTTCCAGTCGAAACTGCAGCGTCGATTTGCGGCTTGGCTTTTGCCGTCAGAGCGGAGGGCACGGGACTCGAACCCGCAACCCCTTTCGGGGCAATTGATTTCGAATCAACCTCCTAGCCATTCGGATACCCTCCGAGAGCAATCTTAGCCCACGTCGGCTTTGCTTCAAGTCCTGATGTGCCAATTGCAACGTGCGAAACGAAAATTCTCGACCTTTGCAAGTTTCCTACAAAACCAGCACGCGACAAATTGAAAGAGGACTTCAGGCGAACGGTCGATAGATAGCATTACGAAGTGTCTATCCTCTCCATACGCTCCCCCTTGAACCGTACGGATAGAACTTTTCTCCCGACCTATACCCAACTTATCTAGACTTGGCCTGGCTTGGCAGTCTGGATGGATGACCCGTGGAGCCACCTCATGGCCAAGAAAGAGATCTTTCGCGTCGTTACTCGCGGAAAAGATGGAAGCCTGCGCATTCGAGACTTTCATAGCGCCGAGCAGATTCTGGAAACGCATTCCCAGGTCGGTCTGGAGGATTGCAGTACCGATCTAGAACTGCGAGGCATGCCGGTGTTCAAAGGCTTGATCGGCCCCATTCCCGAGGGGAAAAACATCGTTCGCTACGAATCCCCCGAAGTCTTTGAAACGCTGACCAAAGAGTGGATCAACACCAAGACAAAGCGTCGTCGCCGCCAAGATCCGATGGTCCATCCATCGAACTAGTTTTTTTGGGTTCCAATGAAAAAAGCCGACGGAAATCCGCCGGCTTTTTCGTAACTACCCCGCTAGGACTCGAACCTAGAATAAAGGAACCAAAATCCCTTGTGTTGCCAATTACACCACGGGGCAATCTTTCGCTAACTACCCCAAAAGCTAACTTTCTTGGGTAATTTGGCAAGCCCCATTTCCCTAGTAAGCCATTGAAAGGCCTACGGAAATTGGGATTTTGCCTGCGATGATGGGGAAGTTTATCGATTTCGTTGTCCGTTGACAACTGCAAAGGCCAACCGGTGTAGCTCTAAAGCCATATCGACATTCACGACGGCTGTTCCGGTCCGTTTTAGCTTGACCTGGATCGGAGCAAAATTGAGGATTCCACCAATCCCCGCGTCGGCTAATCTCTCCGCTACCGATTGGGCAGCCTCGGCCGGTACCGCCATCATTCCCAACTGAACTGGTTGCGAGGCCAACGTTACTTCCAGCCGATCTAAAGAGCGAACTTGAACGCCTGCGACTTCGAGTCCTACCTTGGCGGGATCGGAATCGAATATCGCCACCAAATGAAAACTCTGCTCGCCGAAACCGCGATATCCACAAAGGGCTCGCCCCAGGTTTCCAACGCCGACCAGAATGACATCCCACTTTCGATCTGTCCCCATGATCTGCCGAATCGCTCGGCTCAAAGCCTTCACGGGATAGCCGATTCCTCGTTTGCCGAAATTTCCAAAAATGGAAAGATCGCGTCGGACCTGGGCATCGGTGAGCCCGAGATGATGCCCCAATGTTTTGCTCTTAACGGTATCCACCCCGCTACGATCCATCTCTTGAAGCTCGCGTAGATACAGCGCGAGGCGCGAAACGGTAGCGGATGAAACGGCGGGTGAGTTCATGGACTTGGAACCCAGGTCCGCATCAGTCTCACTCATGAGACTCACCGGTGGGCAATAACACAGAAACGACAGGTAGGCTTGGGGGCAGAAACTCATTCCATTCTAGCCGACCCACGAGCCACATAATATCGATTTCCCTACTTTTGAATGAATCTTCTTGAGTTGCCGAGGGGTTCGATGGGGGCATTCCTGGAGTTTCAATGCAGTCTTGAAAGTCGGGTCGATTGGCCAGACAGATAGGGTCTCGCGATGAGAGGTAGCTCACCAAAAATTTCCTAGATGATACGTCCGGAACAATCGATACCTTCACCACCACTTTTCTTCCCATAGCTCTCAAATAACTCAGACGTTGCATTTTTCCTATTCAATCATTGTCCAACAGTCGATGAATGTGGTGCTTTGGGATTTCGTTCCCTAACACTCCCACTTTAACAACCGGGTTGCTCCTGTCTCGTCAAGCACGTCCTCTTGGGAGGACGGGCACGGACGGGACCAGCCAGAGCACATTTGTTGGCGGTTTGGGATCGATGCGAGTGCGCAGGGAACTGAGCCTATGTGTTGGCGAGATTGGCTTCGCCATGCCAGATGCTGCGTCCAGCTTGGTTAGAAAAAGTTCAAGGAGAACGGGTGATGAGAAAGCTGTTTGCTTTGCCGGTCTTGGCGGCGTTGCTGTCCGCCCTTTCGGCAAATAGCGCTTCCGCCGCTTACAGCGGTGCGATTAGCTATGAAAATTGCGGTTGTGCAAGTGTAGATGCATGTGCTCCACACACGCATACCGTTATGAAGACGATCCGCAAGGTTGTCTATGAGCAGGAAACTGTTCAAGGCACCCGATCGGAATACCAGACTGTAACAGAAGATCGCGAAGTACAACGTGTCCGCCATGAGCGAAGCACCGAGTACCGAGAAGTTTCGTACACGGTCAATCGACCTGTCTACGAAACCCATCAAAAGACGATCAACTATACGGTCATGAAACCAGTGTACGAAACCTGCACGAAGCAAGTTACGTACAACGTTCGTCGTCCTGTTTATCAGACGCACGAAAAAGTGATCAACTACACCGTTATGAAGCCTGTGTATGAGACCCATGAAAAGGTCATCAACTACACGGTCATGACGCCTGTACGCGAAACCCGTGAGCGAACAATCAACTACACGGTGATGGTACCTGTTAAAGAGACCAAGGAACGAACTGTAAACTATACAGTTACGAAACCAGTCAACTATACCAAGACCGTTATGGTTAAGGGTGGCCATTGGGAAAGCCGCACCGAAGAAGTTGCAGGTCCTGTTGTCCGACGCACCATTCGCGAACCGGGCAGCTGGAGCTACGATCCTTGCAGCTGCAAGTGCGTATACACCCCAGGTTGCTGCCGAGTTGAGTGTGTACAGTGCCCACCAAAGACCATCTGCAAGAAGGTTTGGGTACCTACATGCGAAGAAAAGACCATCAACTGCTGCAAGTATGAAACAGAGTGCCTGACCAAGGTTGTTCCTTACACTGTTTGCAAGATGGTTCCAGAATGCCGTTCGAAGACCTGCACCTACACGGTCTGCCGAATGGTTCCAGAATGCAAGTCCAAGACCTGCACCTACACCACCTGCAAGATGGTTCCTGAGTGCCGTACCAAGACCTGCACCTACAAGGTATGCACTTGGGTTTGCGAGCCTCGCTCCAAGACCTGCACCTATACCACCTGCAAGATGGTTCCAGAGTGCCGATCCAAGACCTGCACCTACACGACCTGCAGCTGGGTTTGCGAACAGCGAACCAAGGACGTATGCTACACCACATGCAAGATGGTTCCAGAGTGCCGATCCAAGGTCTGCACCTACACCACCTGCAAGATGGTTCAAGAATGCCGAACCAAGCAAGTTCCTTACACCGTATGCAAGTGTGTTCCTTACACCTGCACGGTCAAGGTTTGCAAGCGAGTTTGCGTCCAAGTTCCATGCACCTACACCCGCTGTGTACCTAAGGTTGTCTGCGAGCAAGTTCCTGTAAACGTATGCTGCGGTGCAAACCATGGCGATTGCGGTTGCAATGCTTGCGGCGATGACTGCTGCGGACGTCCAGGATTGTTCAACGGTCGCATTCGTAACGCGATCCGCAACATCCTCGGCGGACTCCGATGCCATCACGGCTGTGGTTGTGCAGCTCCTGCTGCCAGCTGCGGTTGCGACAGCTGCGGTTGCTAGTCTCTGACACTACCAAGCAATTGCTTTCTCCCACGGAAAGCAGATCTGGTTGATCACGAGGCGGCTGAATCCAAAAGGTTCAGCCGCCTTTTTTTATTTACCGCTTCCCTCGAAATTCCTGCCTTCCAATCCTTTCTACGCCTCTGCCTCTTTTCGCAGACATCGCTAGAATAGTCGCCATGATTCGATCTAGGATTGGCTGAACCTCGCGTTCCCTTCTCGCGACGATCAACCTGTTGTGGCTCTTCCCGACTCATCCTGGAACAGCCCCATTCGCATTTAGCTCCCCATCGCTTCAGGAACGAGGATCCCATTCATGAACGAAGCCAAGATTCGTGGTCGTGTCCATCTCGTCGAAGAGACGAAAACCTTCGGACAGAAAGGCTTCCGCAAGCGATTGGTCGTACTCGAACAAGACAATGGACGCTTCGTCAACTACATTCCACTCGATTTCATCGGGGATGCATGCGATGCCGTCGATCGCCTGAAAGTCGGCGACGAAATCGAAGCCCAATATCGATTGAGCGGCCGCAAGTGGCAGCGAGATTCCCAAAGCGAAGTCAAGTTCTTCCTCAGCGCCGAAGCCCTTGGATTCAAACCGGTTGGAGGCAGTGCCTCGTCATCTCCTAGCGAAGATGTCAATGATGCTCTCAATGACGCTTCCTACGACGATGGAGAAGACGTCCCGTTCTAATCGGCTTTATCCTTCCAATTCACGCTGAGAGTCTGCATCGCGTCGGGAGTCTGCATCACGCTGCGAAGCCCGCTTGCGCTGCAAGCGATGCGATGGCTCCTCCCGCGTTAAGAATCCCCACCGTAAGGCTTGGTCTTGCTCATAATTCTTACCAAGCTGCAAAGCGATGGAGGCTTTCTGCAGTTCGGCCCCCAAATAAAAAGCGTGGCTCGGGTCGACGTTGGACGCTTGAGGAAGTTTGAGCAATTCGTCCATCAAAAGGAAGGGATCTGTGCCAATTAGATGTACATCTCGCGATAGCACATGGATTTGGTTGCCATCTACCAAGATACGGTAGTTGGTATCTTTGATACCATTGGCTAGGCTTTGGATGTAGGCGTCGGAATACCGTTTCAACTTCGGATCGCGCAAGATAACAAGATTTTCTTCTAGCCGCTTGGGTGGGATCTTCTTCCGAACCGCATAGTGGACCAATTGCCTTCCAATCGCGCATTCGCGAACACTATTGGCAGCCCACGAAATAACTTGTGTTGTCAATACGCTCTCGATATCAAGCTCTTCGCATATACCGAGCAACAACGTATTGATCCCCGCCGAATCCACGTCCGTGAGCTCCGTTAGGTTGCCAATCCCCATGAGCATTTTCGCATGAGGAAACTGTCTTCGCGTCTGTATGTATCGCTCAATCGACTTCACAAATCCACATCCAATAGGCTCAAGAATGGGATCCAATCGATACGCAACTCCACGACGTTCCAAAACCTCAACGCTTCGCTCGAGAGATTCCAAGTAGCGATCCATCGACTGTGGGATCACAACGACTTCAACTCCCCAATCCACAGCTCGTTCGACGTTGTCCTCTTGGACCGATAATACGAGCTCGGCTCCCGCTTGAACCCCCAATGCCACTTCGCCAGCATCAAAAGAATCGATCGAAATACGAAGCCCAAGCTCACGCAGGCCGCGAACCGCATCGCCGACACGATCCCATCGAACACTTGGATCGCACCCGAGATCGATGATATCCGCACCATCCTTGGCAAGCCGCTGCGCAAGGGCAATCAGTTCGTCTCGTTCAAGACGATTGGCATGATTGATTTCAGCCAAGATTTCGATGCGATGCGATCCATAGTCGCTACCTCGCAAGGATGGTTTCCCGAAATACTCAGGCAAATCGCGCAGATCTTTGGGACCTGCACTCACATCCATTCCGAGCTGCATTCGAATCTCTTCAATGCCGCTTGCAAGATACCCCGGAACAATCACTTTCGTTGCTTGGGGTGGGACTTGAAGATGTCTCAACAACCACTTAGGTGTCATCAGTGCGGCCACACTGATCGGCAAACATCCAATGCTATATTCGAAGTTGCAATGTGCACTCAATGCGCCAACGATGTCGCGCAGAGCAGGCTCAGCAAGCTTTCCTGTCACAAAGTGAATGTGCTCGATTGAAGACAACTAACAGGACCTCCGATATTTAATGTCGTCAGTCCTCTTGACCGAGAGCCTCGAACCACTAAAACAAGGCCGAGAGCGAGGGACTCTTCGAACAACGATTGCCCTTCGAAAACGAATCATGGCAACGTGAACGTTTTCTTCAATTGATTGGTCGTGGCCGGAGTCCCTCGTTCTTTTCTAATCACTCGACGACCGATAGGCGAACGAGCTTTGCACCTAGATCGATTCGTCGGGGTAATCTCCAACACGATCACATCTTAGGTGGTCTTCGAGAGCGATTCACTTTGCAGTTTGTCACGGAAAGAGTCTTTTCGATTGCTACTTTCCGCAAGAAACCGTCCGAATAGGGATCAGCAACCCCTAGGACTTGGCAAGTAACTCTCGCTCTACCCATTTGGTATCGACTGTTCCATTTTCGAACTCGTGCCAAGCGTTGCAAGACGAGCTGCTGAAAGGGAGCTGTCGTCCGAATGCCACCCACTTGGAGTTCAGCCAAACATCGAAGCATGCAGCGAATCGCTTCGGCTCGGGTTGGACGATGAACAATCAACTTGCCAATCATGGAATCGTAGTAGGGTGGTACAACGTAGCCCGCTTCCGCTTGACTATCCCATCGGACACCCAAACCACCGGGAACGAATAGCGATTCAATCTTGCCTGGGCATGGCTGAAAATTCTTAGCAGGGTCCTCAGCATTGATGCGGCATTCGATGGCGCAACCCTTAGGTTGAATATCCGATTGCTGGAAGGGAAGCTTCTGCTTCGCTGCGACCATAATCTGCGTTTTAATCAGGTCGACTCCGGTCACCATCTCTGTCACGGGATGCTCAACCTGGATCCGCGCGTTGACTTCGATGAAATAAAATCGATTGTTTTGATCGACGATGAATTCTACTGTCGCGGCGTTGGCATATTCGGCTTGCCGAACCATGCGAACCGCAGCATCGCACATCGCTTGCCGAGTCTCTTGGGGCAATTTCGAAGAGGGACTTTCTTCGATGAGCTTTTGGTGTCGACGCTGAACGGAGCAATCGCGCTCGAAGAGATGCACTAAGCATTCCCGAAATGATCGGCGATGACTTGAACTTCAACGTGCCTCGGCTTCTCGATGTAACGCTCGAGGTACACACCAGGATTACCGAAGGCCGCCTTGGCTTCCGTTTGTGCTTGCGTAATCGAGGATTGCAGACTGGCTTCATTCAAAGCCACTCGCATCCCTTTTCCACCGCCACCGGCCGTGGCTTTGATCAAAACCGGATAACCAATTTCTTTGGCGGTTCTCCGAGCCTCTTCTTCCGACTCGATCAAGCCTTTACTTCCGGGAACGACTGGAACGCCGGCTGCGATCGCCATTTCGCGAGCCTGGTTCTTGTCGCCGAGCTTTTCCATTGCCTCAGGACTTGGTCCTATGAATTCAATTTCGCAACTTCGGCAGATCTCATTGAACTGAGAATTCTCGGCCAAGAAACCGTATCCAGGATGGATAGCGTCTACGTTGCCGATCTCGGCCGCGCTGATGATATTCTCGATCTTGAGATAACTATCGATCGATCGTGGAGGACCGATGCAGATCGCTTGGTCGGCCAATCGCACATAGGGTGCGTTGCGGTCCGCTTCGCTAAATACTGCGACGGACCCAATCCCAAGCTCCTTGCAAGCTCGAATCACACGAGCGCGATCTCGCCACGATTTGCTATTAGAATTCTTTGGAACATGCAATCCTACCGAATTAGCCGCGTGTATCGACCTTGAAGAGTGGCTTTCCGAAATCGACTGCCTCTTCGTTCTGAACTAAGACCGCCACAATTTTGCCGCGATTTCGGCAGGGATTTCATTGAAGACCTTCATGGCTTCGATGATGCAAACCGTCGTATCCGGTTGAACCGATGCGCCAACCTCCACAAAATTCTTGGAGTTGGGATTGGGACGGGAGTAAAACGTTCCAACCATCGGTGACTTGATGGTCACGATATGGGCCCCCTCGTCGGCTGCGGGTGCCGATGCGGCAGCAACCGGTGCGGGTGCGGATGCATGAACGACAGGTGCGTGAGTCACCATGGGAACGCTCGCAGCCGTTGCCCGCGTGAGACGAATCTTCTGTTCTGCTTGCTGCAGATCGATCTCACCCAAGTCGTGCTCTTTCATGAGATCGATCAACTTGCGAATCCTATCAAGATTGAAGATGTCTTCGCTGTTGGAGCCTTGTTGGGACATCAACCGCAACCTTCCTGAGTATGTAAGGATTGAATCGAGGGCAGGATGCACTACACCCTTGAAGCCCAGTCGGGTAATTCTACAAGAACAAGACCGAGTTGGCTTCTAGGTCTTGAGGGAGCGAAGTTAACCTTTCGTGCCCTTCTTTGGTAATCAAATAGTCGTCCTCAATGCGAACGCCGCCCCAACCTGGCAGGTAGATACCTGGTTCGATCGTAACGACCATTCCGGGTTGAAGAGGCTTCACTTGATTTTTCGCAAGTCTTGGAGATTCATGGATCAGTAGGCCAAACCCATGCCCCAGACCATGGTTGAAGTGCTTGCCAAAGCCTGCTTCCTCAATCGCGCCGCGTGCTATCCCGTCGATTTCGCTGGGTAACACCCCTGGCCGCAGTGCCACAGCCGCTTTGCGATGGGCCTCCAACACAGTCTCGTAGATCTTGGAGAATTTGGCGGGTATCCTACCGGTGACCAACACCCTCGTCAAGTCGCTGAGATAAAGCCCTTCATTGGCCCCCCAATCGACGAGGACAAATGGACTCTCTCCCAAAACGCGGTCGGATGGGCGACCGTGAGGCAATGCTGCACGCGGTCCCACTCCTACAATTGTTTGAAATGCCGAGCCCTTTCCGCCGAGGTCCCGAATGTTCCCATCGATCTCATTGGCGATTTGTCTTTCCGTCGTTTCAGCTGTTAGTCTTTGACGCATTGCGAGAAAGGCACGCTCCGCCATCGCGATCGCGCGGCGAATGCTCTTGAGTTCCTTCGAATCTTTGATCGCTCGAAACGATTCGATCTCAATCGGAGACGCAATGACCTTGGCCGAAACAGTCGATTGCAACTGGCTCAATTGCCCCATCGTCAAGCTATTCGGCTCGGCAGCCAATGTAGAACCGCCCTTTCGATTCACTAGGTCCGCCGCCACCTGCAGTATAGGATCGGTGGGCTTGCGAATATGCACCTTTACATCGAAGCACTCTTCTTTGATTTGCTCTTCATACCGAGGGTCGCTAATAAGCGTTGCGTCCTTGTCCGTGACCAATAGATAACTATCGTCCCCAGTAAATCCACTGAGGTAAGTCACATTAACAAAGCTGGTGATCAAAAAGCGATCGATATCCAGCCTCTTCATTTCAGCATAAAGCCGCTCAAGCCTCTTCTGGAATACACTCACGATGATCGCCCTCTGCCAACGACTTCACGCGCGTATGTTGCTGTACCCACACGCATCCTCGATCCGACTATGTATTGTGGACCATTCTCCAAAGAGCGTCGATAGGGCATCGACCTCGAAGCAATCCTAGCCGTAAAGAACGGATGTGGCAGGACGCTCCGTCTGAGCGGGATCGAACTTCTTCAGCCCCAATCGTTGAAGCGCTAAAAGCGAAAGATAAGCAGGATTCAACAGTAGATATCGCTTCCACAAGCGAGTCGGCTCGCAGAGCAGCCGATAGAGCCACTCCAGGCCTCGATCCTGCATCCACTTCGGGGCTTGCGAGAGTTTACCAGCATGAAAGGCGAATGCTGCCCCCACGGCCAATATCGGCATCTTGAGACGATCGCCCATTTCCCACGCCCAAACCTCTTGCCGCGGACAGCCAATCCCTGCGAACGTGATCGCGGCCCCTGATTGAACGATACTGTCGGCAAGCGATTGAAAGGCGGAATCATCTAATGTTTTGAATTGGGATGGCCGCTTGCCTGCGATCTTTAGCGATGGAAACTTGGCCAGCAAGTTCGCTTCCAACCGATCGAGAATCTCTTGAGTCGCGCCAAACAAGAAGATCGGCAATCCGTCGCGGGCGGCTGCCTCACAAACTTGAAGCATTAAGTTGGGACCATACACTCGATCCGGAAGCCCACAACCATGGAGACGATTGATCGCCCATCGCACAGGCTGGCCATCGGGAACGATGAGATCGAACTCGTTTAGCCGATGACGGTGTTTCTTATCTTCCACACCCGTCATGACACCATGCACGGCCAAGGCCGTTACGGTGTAACGAATTCTTGACTTCGCAGCGTGAATGATGCGCTGCACCGCCGCATCATAATCGACCGCATCGATCAATACTCCAAGGATGTTCTTCTTACCGTGATCCATCATGAGCGAACTACCGGATCCTTTGGTTTGGACATTCCGTGGCGATCTTGCGGCAAGTTTGCTTCCCACCGATCCAAGAAGCCTTCCATGGAATGAACTCGGAAGTGTTTTGCAAGATGCGCGAGAAACCAATCCAACTGTTGCAATTTGACGGCTCGCGAGAGCTTCATGCCTGGAAAGAAGCCTAATTCGGGTTCATCTTCTTTGCCGAGAAAATCGAGCGGGTGCAACAGAAGCGATGGAGGTACACCCAACCGACGACACATCGCAAGACTCATTCGATAATAGAGCCTTGCCATTCCAATCGAGAATTGGGAGAGATAAAAGAGATAGGTGAAGTGAATGGGAAGCCGACTTAAAGGCTGCGTTGTCACGGGAACCATCCAAAGTCTTTCGGACTTCGATGGGAGCAAGTAAGGGCGATTCTTACCGAATGCGTCTTGGAAGGAACCGAACATTTCTTTTCGCTCTCGATCGCGTTTCAGTCCCGTTTTCATGAGATAAAACGCCCTCGCGATCGGCCCCACACAACTGGGAAAAGCCGAAGCACAATAGCGATAGCCAAGTCCCTCGAGGATCTCATGAACCTTCGGAGAATCACTGTATCCAGGTCCGCGAAATCCAACGCATGTCACTCCCAACGTATTGGCGATCAACTCGTGCGTTCCGACAATCTCTTTGTGCAATCGCTCTTCGTCAAAGATGTGCAACCACGGTTCATGCTCATACGAGTGATTCGCAATCCTGTGACCAGCGTGATGCAACTCACGAATCGATTGCGCGTTGCTCGCGGACTCAAGGTCACGTCCCACGATAAATACGGTGCACTCCATATTGGCGAGCGCCAAATGGGAAATGATGCGAGGAACGACTTCGCCCAAATAGGTTGGCATCTCTTGCCAAACGGGCTTCTGCGCAGTGCGCAAATACGCCCATTTGTTGTCGAGATCGATGGAAAGGTTTGCGATTGGTTTAAACACGTTGTCCAATATCCAAGATGCGATTCGATCATGCCAAGCGTGAAATGTTCGTCAGCATTCGAGGCTCGGCTTTCGCCAGCATTCAAGCCTCGTATCTTCTGCGAAGAAAACGAGACTCATTAGATTGCTCCAAGAGTCTTCTACGCCTACTTTCGATGGCAAGACCGACTACTCTTCGACTCGTCCTCCCGCGACGGCCCTTACCGTTTTTGCTAAGAGCACCACGTCCGTGCGAAGCGAACGCTCATCGGCATATCGCAAATCCATCCGCATCCAATCGGAAAAGGTAACGGCACTCGACTTGGCGATTTGCCAAGAACAGGTGATCCCTGGTTTGGTCTCTAAGCGACGCTTTTGCCATGGCAAACACTGAGCATCTTCGTGGCATGGCAAAGGGCGAGGTCCTACGAGAGCCATATCTCCGATCAGGACATTCCACAGTTGTGGCAATTCGTCGATCCCAACTTTACGCAAGAAACGGCCCACGCTGGTAACACGCGGGTCTTTCGCCATTTTGAATGCGGGGCCATCCCGTTCATTCGACTCCATCAGCGAAGCTTTCAATCCATCTGCATTCACGATCATGGTACGCAGCTTGAGAATCGAAAACTCTCTTCCGTGAAATCCTGTTCGCTTCTGTTTGAAGAAAACCGGCCCCCGTGAATTGAGTTTGATGGCCACTGCGGCCGCAGCAAGGATCGGCGATCCGACGACCAGTCCAATGCAGGCTCCAGTTACATCCATCGTACGCTTCCACCAAGGATAGCGCCCCGAATCAAATTTGGCCGCGGTGTTCTCGTATGAAACCTCGCTGGGTGCTTCATACTTCTCACCATGAACGCCGACCAACTCTTCACCGGACGTACCATCCGTGTTGGCGTCATCCTGCCCCATTTCATTGGGATAGTTCATGTATTCCGACTTGAAATAGATTTCTTTCTTAGCAGCAAGATTGCAGAGATCGTCTAAGACGAGCAACGTACCTTTGCGGCCAGTATGTGGCAGAAGAATGCCCACTCGGTGATTCACCATGAGCCCGAATTCGTCGGTCATTCGAAGCCGACGACGTAATATTTTGGCAAGTTCACGCATCTCGCGCTGTTGAACTTTGCCTTGCGAATAGAGCTCTAAACTGATCAACCCAAATTGAATTTGATAACGGTCGCAACGATGGCGTTCCTTCTTGACCGCTCGCTCGAATTCTCTCGAACTTAAAAACCATGGTGATCGCTTGGCGCGTTTTGAACGTTGAAGGCGCGCGGCGAGACCTTTCAGGAAAAACATCGACAATCCTGCCTTGATGTACTCTACGTTGTAAAACTTGATGAATCGGGCGAACAAGCTACTCCGCGGACTCTTTCGCAATCGCGTCGCTATCGACCACCACCGCCGTTTGACGCGATGATCGAGAGCGTGTTCCCGCAGCGAGTGCAGGCTGAGAAGTTTCAGGAGCCGAACGTCGTTCGATCTCCACACTTCTACCTCCCACAACTACAGGGATTCCTGTCGATGGCGTAAAAGCTGCTCGATAAGCAGTTTGATCTCTCCATACAGCAAACGCGAGTCCGATGAATAAGGACCCAGCACCCACCGCAGCTAACATCATTCCGCGTTGCGGAAAGACTTTTTCGAGAACCAACGTCGCGGGTTGAACCGTTGCCAGGTCCGACAAAACGTTCTCGTCCATTTTGTCTTGAATGCGAGCTTCCTCGAGCTTCTTCGCCAAAATGCGATAGTCGTCTCGAGCCTGATCGACCAAGCGCGACGCTTCGGCAATCCGGACTTCCGCTTGATTCATGACAAGCAACTTTTTCTGTGCCTCGATGAAGTCCTCTTTCACTCCAGCGATTCGAGCCATAAGCGATTCTTGGCGTCCCTTGGCGGTAATAAGATTCTTCTCGAGATCTTGCCGAATCGGATTTGCCATTTTCTTGGTCTCACCCGTTCGAATCCCTTGCTTGTCAAATATCTCACGAGACTTTTCGATCTTGTCACGGACCTGAATGACCTGGGGATGCGAATCATGATACTTTGCTCGCAACTCGTTTTCGGTCACCTCTAACGCGTAAAGATTCTGCCGCATCAATTCGGCCGCATAGCTTGGTTTGTCGGTCGACTCCTGATTGATGAACTCGGGCTGCTCCGACATCTTCGTTGCCAAATGTTCGATCTCTGCGATGACCGATGTCAGCGACGCTTCCGAGTTAATGAGTTCGCTTTGAAGCGCAGAGAGCTCTTGCTGAATCAACGATCGCTTATCCTCAACCGTCATGATTCCAAGCTCATCTTTGATCCCACGCAAAACCTGCTCGCGCTCGCTCAATATCGTATTGGCCTTGGCAAGTTGGTCTTTGAAAAAATCGACCGATCCCTTGCTCTTGTGAACCAGAATGTACTGTTCATTGAATTGCTTCATGATCTCAGCCACGATATCGCGTGCCAAGAAAGGCGTATGGGCGCGGCATGAAATCGAAACCGTATTGCCATCCTTGCTTGCCCGAATCTTCAGCTGTTTTTGAATGTACGATACGCAAAACTCGAGACGCTGAAGAGCGATGACTTCTTCTTCACTGAGCGTTTCAACCGACTTCTTTCCAAGGATCGAGGTCTTGATTTCACCTACCTCATCCATCCATTTCGAAAAGGATGATCGTTGATCGATGATCC
>JAXMBN010000001.1:0-268686 GCA_046349875.1 Pirellulales bacterium | reverse complement strand
ACATGACCAATGATGTAGGAGATGTGGTTCCGATCTGGGAATGGTCGCACTATTACGATATCAACGTCGATGAGCGACTCTACGAAGAGTATCGTGGATTCTCGCGCATCAAGCATAAGGACCTAGCACCCTATTCCGTCCTTTCGCAATCGCGAGGCTTGCGGTGGCCGGTTGTTCAAGGGGAAGATGGGCAATGGAACGAAACTCATTACCGATTTATTGAGGGTAAAGATCCCTATGTTTCCAAAGGCAAGGGGATGCAGTTTTATCATTCGGTCACAGGTGATGACAAAGCCCTGATTTGGTTTCGCCCTTACATCCCGGCGCCCGAAGCACCTGATGAGCAATATCCCTTCTGGTTGGATACAGGGCGGGTGCTTGAACATTGGCATACGGGAACGCTGACGATGCGCATACCTACGTTGCGCAAGGCCATGCCAGCCAGTTACGTCGAGATCCACCGCGAGGACGCGAAGCGACTCAAACTTCAGAATGGCGATTTGGTACGAGTGGAGACTCGACGTGGCGCCATCGACCTACCGGTTTGGATCGATGGGCGAGCAAGTTGTTCACCAGGGCATATCTTTGTTCCCTTCTTTGATGAGCGCAAGTTGATCAACGCCTTAACCTTGGATGCGCACTGCCCGTTCAGTAAGCAGCCTGACTACAAAAAATGTGCGGCTCGGATTGTGAAGGTCTCATCATGAGTCGCGATGTTCGCGGGCCTGAGAGCCAAGAGGACCCTAGGTCGCTTCCGCTATCTCGTTGGGGAACGGTGATAGGAGCGTTGGGATGCGGCATTGGCCTGGTCGGATTTCTTGTCGGAATGGTCGATCAACCCAAGTCGAAGCAACCCTCTGTGAAAACTTCTATTTCGCAGGAGACGGTCAAGGCGACGCGATTTGCCTCGGCACCGAGTTATGCCGCCATCGATTCACAAGTCCATGGGGTCAATAGCGATTGGCAATCTGACTTTGCAAAGTTGAAGCAGAATCGCCCTCAGTTGACCGATCTCGTGGTTCGAACCGCGGAGATGAAGGCCGACGCACTCAAGGATCGATTGAGAACGCGAGCTTTTGATGGTGCTCCACCGGCGATACCTCATCGAATCGAACAACAGACGGCCCAAAGTTGTTTGGTGTGTCATGGGGAAGGGACGATGGTGGCTGGGAAAATAGCGACCAAGGTGAGCCATCCTGCCTGGACGAATTGCACGCAGTGTCACGTCGAACAAGCAGGCTCGCTGCCAACGAATGGACGTCGTACGAAGCCGCAAACGGAGGCGACTGTCGAAACACGATGGCCACCTGACAATACGTTCGAAGGGGTTCAACGCGCCGGTCCGGGAATACGATTGATGCCCGGGTTACCTCCGACGATCCCGCATTCGTTGCACATGCGTGAAGACTGCATGAGCTGCCATGGTTTGATCGCAAGGCCTGGCATTCGAACGACCCATCCTTGGCTTCAGAATTGTCGTCAATGCCACGTCGCAGGTGCCGACGTTCCATCGGTTGCCACGTTGGAACGACCTTCTTTCCCATAACAAGCGAGGCCTTATGGAAAGCTCTTCGAAAAATCTATTTTCGGAAGGACCTGCATTACCCGAGATGTGTGAAGCACGTCTGAATAACGAGGAGCTTCGGGCACTGGGAAAGGATCTCGTGAATTGTACCGAGTTGGTATCGATATCCTGCAAAGGATCTGCACGATCCTATACCCCCGATCGTTCAGAGATCGGACTTGATGAAGCCTTGAGTGCCTTGATGGAAGCAACGGTTCACGCCATCCAAATCAGGTATCGCTATCAAGGATACGAATGGACCGACACGCTTATGCAATCCCCGCTTGGTGTCCGGCTCGTCCGCTGCCGCCACGAGGAGTCGTAATTTCGTGCCGCAAAGGGAATGCCAACGTTCGTGAGGGTTCTTCGCTTGTGTTTGAGATTGAATCCGGCTTGCTCGTAACCATTTCTAATCGGTTACTAAGCCGTGACGTTTAGCCCATTCGTCTGTCCATCCATACAGCTTCAAGTGCATAATGCTTGTGGCCTCATAAGGTTGGTTTTGCAATTTGGTAGTGGTCAGTTCGCCACCTAGATCTGGATCGGAAAAGAGGTGGACATGTTCGCATTCGCCATCCATGGCAGATTGCCTCAGATTCACTAATGATCGAATCAGCAAATCCAAGCCAGCGACGTCTGCATGCATGGAAAGGAACGATCCATCATCGTTGACAGCAAAACTAAGAAGGTGTTTGTCCATGGGATCGCGAAAGTTTTCTGAGGAAGGCACCGATTGGATGTGCCGAGTTCGTACGCGGCAAGTCAGTCGCAAACACTTTGCTGAGATTGCGTGAGTATTGTCTGGCGAAGCGTGACTTCGGCAAAAAAAATAAAGGCTGCTGGACGCCGAACGCTAATGAGCACTGCTTATCTAAGAATGTAGGCTGCCAATAAAAAAGCGCTGGCCGACGTTACGTCACGCTGGCGTTTTTTTATTTCGAGTGGCACTCGCCCAAAAAGCGAGTCGACGAGGCTCGAACCCGCAACCTCCGGATCGACAGTCCGGTGTCCTTCGATTAATGACGCCGTAGTTAACGCCAATTCCGAGCAACGGTGGCCAACGAGTCTCGAATTATAACCGTCGGCGAAGGTGAGCAAGGGTATCCTAGGGAAAGTCGAAATCGATTTTCTTGGCTTTCACCGAGGACTGGGTTGCCGTTTTGCAGGTTTTCCACCACGATTCTTGGCCGATTTTGAGCATCGGAAATAGTTGGATCGCCTCCGCTACCCATTCGCAGCCCGCAGATTGTGGAGTTAACTTTGTCAATTCGAATCAAAGTTTTTAGCAGAGGTTGGTTCTTCGGCGTCCGCATTTGTAGGAGCATCGATCATCATGACGACATCACCGCATCTCCCCTCCGCATTCGCGTTGGACATAGTCCAGATGCCGATGATGCCTTTATGTTTTATGTTGCTTAAAGAGGCACCTTTGATACGGGGCGATATCGATTTGAACTTTGAAGTTGGTCGATATCGAAACGCTCAATCGGCGAGCCTTTCCAGGAGGCTCGACTTACAGCTCTTTCGCTCCATGCATACGCCTGTATTTGAGCGATCGGTACATGATCTGTTCCTGTGGTGCCAGCATAGGGACAATTATGGCATTACATGGTGTTGAAAGCTCGCTCGCCAGGAAGTCGTCAGGACCTTCAAGGGAAGACGATTGCCGGTCCCCGGAACGCTTACGCCTTCTCCTGCAAAATGGCTCCGTTCAAGCGTCGTGTGTTCTTTCGATCAAATTCTGGATGTGGTCGAAGCGGGCGAATATGAAGGACAAACCATCGATGCTGGTTAGTAGAGATTCTGAAGAACTGGCTATACCTCTCGAAACAAAAACTTCATGATCGTCGATCTTGGAAAATGGTGGATGCAGAGACAGGCCTGCCCCTCCCTTGGGATGCAATGGCGTTAAAAAGATCTTGGGCCCGGTGATTCGCGATGTCAATCATTACTCTATCAAAGCATCAAGCATGGGCTCGAACATCGCATACAGAAGCTATAATTCACTGCACTTGGCTGGGGCTTAGGGACTCGAACGAGACAAAGCGACACATTCGTCGGCATGTATACCAACGATTGGACTCTCGACTTTCGTCGGGGCGCATGAAAAGCGGTTCGCGTGTTGCTAACGAGGTTATGAGTCGAGGTGAATGAACCTAGCTGGTCATGCGAATTCGTCGATTCCGTTCTTTAATCGACTCGATGTCGATCATGCATGGAAGGGAACTCATTTTTCGAAGAAGTCCACACTTTATCGATCTATTCGCTTCCTTTGAAAATTAGCTGAATTCGTTTTCGATAAGAACGGTGACCTGAAGCTGACGCGCTCGAGCTTGCTGCCAGCTTTTCCCGGCCACGAGATAGTCTGTATTCTTCGAAATGCTGCTCGTCGTTTGCCTCCGTTGGCTTCCGATGAGCTCATGGATCTCGTCGCGAGAATACTTTCTAAGGTGCCTGTGACTGGACGTCTTTCCTGAGAAGAGGCCTGAGCCCGGGGCGACAGCGGGTTAGTCCTCGGTCATACGGACGCCTGCTTCGAAGCTGCGAATGAGTTCAGTTCCTTCCGGTGAGTGCAAGAAATCGTAAGAAATTTCATTCGCGATGATCTCACCGATCTCCGGAATTGATCGAAAATGTTCGACAAGGATGCCGCCAGCAGCAAAAATCCATCGATCCGAAGTGGCGAGCGGTGAGCTACACGTTGGCCGATATAATGGAATGGAGATAGCGTTCAGTAGGCAGGCTAAGCATGATCTTGCTGGCAGCAATTCCTTCGATGAGCTCAATCGCAGATTTTCGCCCCATGCGCGTTCTGTGAAGCAACTTGATCGACGGTTAATTGATAAGTCGCGAAAGTTCCGAACCATACCGCTATCAAGCCAGTTGATTGACGGATTTTATCGCCAAGACCTTCGATATCCATACAATCATGATTGCAAAATAGCGTAGGCGTTGTCTCCATTGAGCGAGGCATTCTTTAAGATAGGCAGCGAATGTAAACGCCATCAATTCATCTCGGACAGCAGAGTGTCGCACCGCATTCAGGACATTCCGTAGGAAGTGATAAGGGTGGACATCGTTTCCTCGGCGATTAGCTTTTCAACACGGACGATGTGCGGAATGATAACGCCCGCTTTCTCAACCACCACTAATCACCGACATGAATGTCATACCGAGCGATCTCGTCCGATATTGTAATGAAAGGCTGCATCGACTGACCGTCGTTCCTGCGAGTTCAACAGGCTCCAATTCACCCACGGGAGTGATCGTACCGGTTTTGCCAATTTGCGTTTGATTTCGAAGTTGGGTCACAGCCTCGTCTTCTCAAGCTTATAAGCGATGACTACCGCGGTGATTTGGATGTAGTACCAAGGCGTTGCCGTTGTGCCGAAATTGACCTTCACGACAGGCCATCACTTCGAAAGTCGAGTTCGTGCAAGCCTTCGATGAGTTGATCACGTAATAGTCGATCACTGATTGGATGTTGGGCTGGCATGCGACAAGCGGTGTGCTTGGAGCCTTGGGAACGTATATGATCGAAGACTCCATATGTGTTTGACTTCGATGCCTTCGGAGTAGCCAGCGCTATGGCAGAAGAATCGCAGTTTGCGTTGACACATTCGCGAGAATCTAAGAAGTCGAATCGTACCGGCAGTTGCGTTGCAGTATTCTTGAATGGTGGTTCATTGCGAGTAGCGCGTGCTCGTTGAGCGATACTAAATCGCTATTGGTCACGTATAGACTTCGCCGCGAACTTCGACCACGGGCGGGAGAGTTAGTCCCCAGCAAGCAAAGTGGAACACCTGCAACCGTTCGAATGTTGTAAGGTGATATCGTCGCCGACCTCGCCGTTGCCTCGCGTCACCGCGCCCGGGCTAAGACTCCTCCTTCGTAGTGATCGATGCGGCAACACCATCGACAGCGGGAGTTCGACGACCCATTCGATCAGTTCTTCATCGAGGAGTTTCAAGTTTTCATCGAGATAAGAGCGGAGGTCCTCACCTTAAAAGCTGCCAGGTGTTGTCGATGGAGAGCATGGGGATACGGTGCACGACCTGTTCGAGATGATCGACAGGTTGATCCCCACGCGTTGAGTTGAGCTATCAGGCGTAGCCAGTTCGGGATCTGCTTTTCCTCGGTATCACGCAATTCGTGGAAGCAGGCGATCGTAGTCGAGATCCGATATCTCGGGCTCCGCCAGGGCAAGTACCGGTGGTCGTGGTAGCGAATCTGATTTCGCAGGTCTTGGGCACGTTCAGCAATGTTCATAGATCGAGGCAGATCAAGAAGAGTGGGCTAAGAAAGGAGCGATTATGAACGGTCCAGTCTCCCCTTCACCGGCACGGCTAGGAAGATAGGGCAAGTCGGGGTAAAACAACGAATATCAATTGCGAAGCGGTTTCTATCGATGAAAATGATCAACGGCTTCGAGGTGGGGCCGTTCTTTGAGCTGAATGGAAAACCTGGGCCTCTCTTAGCATCGGTAAGCTTATGTCCGTCGACATGTCTCGTTTGCTCCGCGATCTGCACCAGGCCGCACCGCCAGCAAGCGGACATTCAAAGCCAATTGGAGAGAGGACCTCGTCAAGTTCGCTGGGAAGCTCAAATGCAAGTGGATGCGGCAGGGGACGTTGGATCAATGCAAGGCGTCGATTCGGCAGAAGAAGATGGATGCGGATCGCAAGCAACTTCAACTTCGCGAACATGAAAGGTAAGATGTGATCTGGAAATAAAGCTCAACCAGGCCAAGTCGAATCGCGAATACCAGACATTGAGAGCAGATTGCGGCGGACGAGCAGGCCAACAGCGTGCTTCGAACGGATTCTGAGATTTTGGAAGATCGACTCGCTGGAGGAAGCGTAAGCGGATTATCGGAAAAAGGTTGCCGAAGCCGAAGAACGCAAAAAGTTCAGGATTCGGTGGCTGATCGCATCGCGGCCCTCACCCAGGATCTCAACCGCATTCAAGGGGATCTGGCGCGGCAGAATCGACGTTGACAGGGGATTTCAAAACCGAATATCAGCGGATGATTCCAGTCCGAGGAGAAGATGGAATGGCCGAGATTGGATGAGCAATCGTGCGGTGGTTATTACCGTCCTTTCGCCTGTACCTGGATAACTCCTATGGGGCGTTATGTGATATTGTGTTCAGGGTGCGGTGGATCCTATACACGCCTGAACGGTAATGCGCTCTTTTCCCAAGAAAGGGGTGGAAGGCTTGACATTCTAGGGGCAAGCGAAACCATATTCTGTCTCTGGGGGAAGACGGAATGAGCCCCTACGCCAAGCTAGATGCGATCCTTCGCAGAAGATTGGCAGTGCGACCTTTTTCCCGTTTGGGGACAAGGTCGCATCTTTTTTTGATTGGATGGAAAGAGGATGAGCGAATACGTACCGATGACACGTGACGGCTACAACCGTCTCAAGGCGCAGATCGAACAACTCGAGTTGGTTGAGATGCCCAAGATCGCCGAGAAAATCGCGGACGCACGGGCGGAAAGGCCTCCAAGGAAAACGCCGAATACCATACGCAGCGCGAACCAAGGGATGATGCAAGCTCGCATCAATGCCCTCAAGAACAAGTTGGCTAACGCGCACATCATCGATGCTTCTCAAATCTCGAAAGATCAAATCGCCTTCGGTGCAACCGTTCGCGTCATGGACCTCGATTTTCAAGATGAGGAAGAATACACGCTCGTCGGAATGGGCGACGAAGATTACGACGTGGGAAAGATTCTTTCGGCGAAGTCCATTGGTGGTGCTTTGATGGGAAAAAAGGTTGGTCAAGTGGTCGAGATCCAGTGCCACAGGGAACTGGCTTCGTTACGAGATTCTGACAATCGAGTATCGCGATATTGAATAGTTCTGCTTTGGCCTGAACGCATGGAAGCTGACTCCTGTTCGTGCCGCAGTGAAGCCGTGGCTCATCATGCGGTTACTAAACAGTCAGGATAGCCTTTCATGGAAGATGTTGCCCTACCGGGCTCGATGTAAGAGTCCTTGAATGATGCTCAGCGAAGATGATTGAAAGCCTTGCTTCACCACGGCAAGTTAGGCTTGAGAATGAAGGTTGAATTTTGATGGCCAAGGCAACGCAAACCGTTCAGTATCTCCAGAGTGAGAAACAGGTCCCTCTTGGACCGGCATGTCTCGTCGTCGCTGTGTTTGGGAATGGTGATCTTCAGCGTGGCGATGATTGCTGCATCGTGGATGCTCATGGGGAATCAGGTAATGTTGCGGCGAGAGCTGGAATTGCAATTGATTCCTTGCAGGTCGAACAATCTTATAACATTGGATCCAACCGATCGCGATATGATTTTGGATGACTTGGGAAACAATTGGTCGATGATCTCAAGCTGGCTCAGTGGATGAGCGTCAAATGGTGCGACTCAAGCTCCGAATCGCCGACTCACCGGTGTTGCAATGATTGTCATTCAACAGGCTGAGGCCAAGATTCGCCGTTCGAGCGAAGCTCACCGATGAAGAAAAGCAAGGTGCAGAGTTATGGAGCTTGATCGTCTGTTGCGAACGGTAGCCGAGGGCAAGAAGCCTAGGTATGGAACAGCTGGAGTTCTTGGTTCGGCCAATCGCCGCTAAGGAGCGCAATGATGGTCAGCGGCTCTTTCTGAGAAGGCCGATGACGGCGGCACCTGCCGGGTTCTTGCGGCGAACCAAGGGATTGGCCGACAAGCAAGATTCCTTCCAGAAACCTTCACCAAAGTCCGGCTCAGGTGTTTCGTAGTTTGGTCGAAGATGCTTTGGCCGCCAAGCAAGAAGACAAGAAATAAGTTTCTTCACGGCGGGCATCGGAGATTATGGCCCTGGGCGGCGCGTCGCATCGAGATGGGAGCGCGTTCGACGGCAATCTTCTTGAGCATCTCCCGAACGACGCTTGGCGAATACCATTGCGGATTCGGAAGCCAATCGAGGCAGCCAGTGCGTGTCTTTGGCCTTCCGCGATATCCACATCGTGGCCCCATCGATCACAACAAGATCAGGGGCTGAGCCGATGGGCCACGCGTGGTAACGCATTGGAAGCATCACCGGGGACGAGGGGCGTCTTCACGCAGCTTCTGAGAGCATCCCGTGGTGGAAGCACTTAGCTTGAGATGAGGACGACCTTCTTCGGAAGATTCGAGATCCACACCCATACCTGTTAGGTCGACCCTTCTGAAGCTGATTCAGAGCATCTTTTGGGTACGCTGTCCGGAACCAACGCCGATTTCTAGAATCGAGCTGACCGGTGTTTCCAACAAGTGGACCAGCACTGCCCGGTCCGACAAAGGTTTGGAAAGGTAACGGAGGTGAAGCTTCTGAAACCAAGTAGGGCTGGCCATAGTGAATCAGGTTTATCAAAACCGCACGTCGGGACGAGACGCGTTCACGGGGTGACATAGGTCGCACCTCCTCGACCTTTCGGAGCCGCCGTCCACGGTTCGCGTCCCTGCGATATCCGTGCGGCACCGAATGCGATCGATCCGCTTGTGTTCGGCGGCTTCGAATCCTTCGAAGCAAGTGCGAACATCGAATCGATCGCGAGTGATGGAACGCATCCGTGCATCCCTCACGCCTCCCTATCATCGGCCATCAATGGAAGATTTTGGAAGGTTCGCTATGCCAAGATGCAAACTCATCCCAACTTGAGCCGATTATCGCTAGCAATTCCGTTTCAGGCCTGGAGCGATCACGCAGAGAATCGTTTGGATTGGTAGGTTTGGCGGCGATCGATTTCGTTCTTGATGGCGATCTGCAGACCCGGTTTGTCGAGAGCCCAATCGGGACCGACAAAAAAGCCTGAAGGTGCCTCGCCGCTCAATCGTTCGATCACCATGGTATCTGGCATAAGTTCCAGGACGTCGACGGCTAATGAAACGTAGGTATCGCGATCCATCAATTGAACTTCACCGCTGCGCACTTGGTCCGCTAACTTGGTCCGTTCCACGGCATAGAGGTTGTGGATTTTGACACCATGAACTCCGAGGCGAATGACTTCTTTGGCACTGGCGATCATCATGTCGTGGGTTTCTCCTGGAAGCCCCAAGATCAAGTGGGCGGTAATGTCGAAACCTCGATTCCGACTTCGTTCCATCGCGTCCAGCATCGCATCGTGGTGATGGCCCCGGTTCATCCAATCCAACGAAGCGTCGTGCATGGTTTGCATGCCATATTCCAAACAGACGTAGGTGGTTTCCGCGAGTTCTTGGATGTAATCGAGAACCTCGTTGGGAACGCAGTCGGGGCGAGTGCCGATGACGATCCCAACCACATCCTCATACTGCAGAGGAACGGTATAGGTGCGTTTTAGTTTTTCAAGCGACGCGCCAGGTGTTGGTCGCTGGTTGAAAGTAGCCGAGATTTACAGTTCCCATAGCGAGCTCTACCAGACATGGCCGCTTCCAGGGTGATCTTGTAGGGAAATACGTTTGGTTCGCCGACTCGGGGAAAAAGACCGGTTATCGCAAAAGGTACAACCGCCCAAAGCCACGGTGCCATCCACGTTCGGACAGGTGAAACCATAATGGGCTGATTTTTTGCCCCTACATCAAAAACGTTCTTTGCCGTAGAAGCTCTGTCGATAATACGGAAGGCCTGCTTGATGCCAGAAGTGGTTGGAGGCGATTTCTCGTGATTCATAAGTGACTCCCCTGAATGTGGCGTAAAGTAAAGTAGGTTCTTGCAATTTACAGGGTTGGAAAGGCACAATGTGCGAATACTTAGCGTATTGATTCCCACTGGTGGTGGTGAAGACATTCCTCTCAAAAAGGACCGTATCTAGTTGGTCGCCACGAGAACTGCGATATTGTCCTTCGCTTTCCCCAGTATTGTCTGATCAACATTTTTCGTTGACATTGGAACAGGGCTATTGGTTTGTCAAAGACCTGGATAGCGCAATGGAACCAAAGTCAATGGACAACGGATTACCCGAAAGCGATCTGGACCCCAATTCGACCCTGACATGTAAGCACCGGTATGCGATCGAATACGACCCCGAAGCTTTGAGGCTATGGGTCCGCCACCCGCAGACGACGATCATATCGAAACCATGATGCGTTCGAGTTTGATGGAGCGTGCAGGCCTTGAACGCCGCGATCGAACAATCGCGGAACCAATCGCGATCCTGGCAGATGATGATTAGATTGGATTAATTCATCCATTGCAGTCATGGTTTAGGGCTCTTTGATTTGGGCCCAAGTTCGCTGGAAATTGAAAACTTCCGATTTCAATGAATGGCTGGAGCTCGGCAAGTGACGTATGTTAATCTTGTGTTATCCTGTGGAAAGAGCAGCACCTGCAATGGCTACAAGAAGCTGCCTTGGGGTGTCGATTGATCAACGCCATGGCCGAAGACGCAGCGAAACCTTCAGGGCTGATAAGCGCATCGGACATGCCGGGTTCTGATCGATTGGGACAGCGTCGTCTGGGCCGGGGTAAGCTTCGGTTATCCAATCATCAGCGGCTGAGTCCGAACCATTTTGCCTGAACCCCAGTGTGATCGAGTCGAACATACCTGTTTGCAGCCGCATCTGGTCTTTTCGCAGATCAAGTGGTACGGAAACCTTGATAGCCCTTTTGTTGGGGCTGATGAAGACTTCCCGATCTTCTTCCGCCGAACCTTGACACGAATACGTTCGACGTCCAACCGAATGATCTTCATAGAAAGCCACAGTTCAACATCATCGGGATGGGAGGAATGGGCGACGGATCGTCAAAGTCCTTCGACATATCAATGTCGATCAAGCTGCGGACTACTATCCAGTGCGTTGCCCAGAGAGTGTTGATATCTAGGTCCGCATACAGAATTGCGCCAAAGTCGCCCGAGTCGATGGATATTTTGATTCTTACATTGCCGCTCAATCAACAGACTGGAACATTGCATCGGCGCTTCCTTTTTCAAAGCGATGCCACGCGGTAGCCTGTCAATGTAGCGCATGAGCCGTATGTCCGTGAGGTCGATCTCGTGGCGGCTTTGCAGGAGAGGCAGCTTGCGGGCAAAATTATCGATGTGGCCGAAGTCGAGCCACTGCCAGCAGACGCTCACCGTCCTTGTGGACGATGCACAATGTTATCATCACGCCTCACCGTTTAAGGAGCCAAACTGACAAGTCGTGTGGACGATTCAACACGTTTGGCTTGCGAAAACCTCCGTCGCTTTCTTCGCGGTGAATGGTACTGAACCGAGTCGACAAGCGGTCCGGTTTCCTCATCGATGTTCTCGCCGCCCTTCGTGCGATGAAATGAAAAGCCAGCGAAACCGCTGGCTGCTTCGTTCATTCTGGGGACGATTGTTCGAATGGTCTATTTACGAGAAGGGGTGTAGCTTGGGTTGTTGATATTGAAGTCATCGTCGGTCAGTCCAGCGACGATCTTCAAATCTTGATAAATTAATACTCTTCGAGAGCTTCAGGTTCGGCTGCCTGGGCTTTTGGGCCAAATATAGGCTGCATAACGGACTGGCAGTTGCAATTCATCGTCGATAAAGATCTGAGCGATATGGAATTCAACTTGCGGATGTTGTTTGGGATGAGTCACCTGCAGAACGGTGCAAGGACGCTTGCTGACTTTTGCATTGGGTGTATAGGAGACTTTACATTCGGGGTCGGTCTTGCTGCGTTCGCCTCGTTCAATCAATTTCGACAACAGCATCTCAATGCCCAGATCCGTGATCGGATACCGTTGGCCTTGCATCGCTAGCCAGCTCGTTGGTTCGAGGTGGTGCGTTCCTAGCATCCGCTTCATTCCACCTTCGTGAGCAGTCATCTTGCCATCGTTGATTTCAGCATCGGCAGCCCGACCTTGATGGAGGTCGGCGAGGAACATCAAGTAAACGCTGAACGGAACCACGACTTGTCCGTTCACCACTTTGCGATTGCGAACCTTTGCAAACATGTATTCATGATCGCCGAGTTCATCATTGACGCGTTCGCGTTTTAACGTCCTGGCATTATGATCGTGACACCCTGTTGGACGCGTGACAGGCCATCGCAAAAACCAATTGAAGAGCAGATCCAGGGCATGGGGATTACATTTGGGGAACTCGCGAAGCATCGTTCTTGGAGATGCGATAGACAGGTTCCGTGAATTAGGACCCGTCGCTGCTGGCGGTTGTTGGGCCCATGCTGAAGGAGCTGTCACTTACTCGCAAGGAGTGACGAAGACAATACGAAGCCAAACCGCCAGAACCTTTTCATCGAGCGCAAAGCTCCATCCATGGGAATGCCATCTATTGGCCATCACCTTGGCCATTCGCTCCACTGCTCCGTCTATCTGCAGTATCGAGCGTTTCACCTTCGTGGTCGCAATGAGAATGCACGTTCATATCGTCGGAATAAACCTCGCGGTCACCTCCTACCAAAGGCTGGGAAGCGAGAGGGATTAGGCGAACATGTAGTCAGAACGTACGTTAAAAGCCAAATTCTCAAATTCCGGCTTCATTGCTCGACGAATGCTGGCAAGCGCACGCCGCCTTGAGGATTGAAATAGTAGGTTCATTGCCCGGCCTCCCGCCCGATGTTGCGGCCAGTAAGCTGGCATCTGTGGATTTTTCAATCGTAGCCTGCCAACACCGAATCGATAATAGCGGCTCGGAGAAGTCTTTCCCGGTCAATGGGCGGTCGGTTTTAGGGCAATATCATCCAATTGACCGCGATAAGCGAGTTCTCGCTTGCCATTGAACAAGAAGAAATCGGGAGTGCAAGCAGCGCGATACTCTTGCGCGATTTGTTGTGACGCATCAAACAAATACGGAAAGGCGTACCCCTGTGCCATCGCTTCTTCCTTCATCCGTTCAGGCCCGTCGTCAGGATAGGCCTCGGCATCATTGGAATTGATGGCAACGATGGACAATCCCTTGGGGGAATAGTCGTGAGTCAATCGCACGAGTTCGGGTGCCACGTGTTTGACGTAGGGACAGTGGTTGCACATGAAAATGACCAGCAGGGCTGGTGTACCGTCAAAATCCTTCAGGGAAAGGGTGCGGCCATCGATATTGGGAAGGGAAAAGTTGGGCGCTTTGGTGCCCAGCGGAAGCATGGTGCTTGCAGTACGAACCATGGGGCGTTCATCCTCGTGAAAGTGATAGTTGTTGGACGTTCTAGGGGCTACTCGGCCATCGACATTTCGCGGATGAGATGTTCGGCCGAGTAAACCTTGCCTGTAATCCATAGGACGTAGCGGATATCCACGCCGATGGATCGACTGTAGCTTTCATTCCAAGCGAAGTCGTTGATCGTTGCTTCAAAAGTTCGGTCGAAATTAACTCCGATCAATTCGCCGCGAGCATTAAAGACAGGGCTACCCGAGTTTCCTCCTGTGGTGTCGGCATCATAGAGTATGGCGACCGGTACCTGGCCAAGACGAGGGTGGACATAGCCTGCGAAGTCCTTCTTCTTGGCGGCCTCCAGCAACTGAGCTGGCGTATCGAACGGTTCCTGCGTGGTGGTTTTTTCAAGGACTCCTTGGAGGGTTGTGATAGGAGATTTATAGATCGCATCGCGTGGCGAGTAACCTCGCACCGTTCCATAGGTCAATCGAAGCGTGGCGTTGGCATCGGGCACGAAGTTGGCCGCCAAAAAGGACTGTTTCACGTCCATCCAGGATCCATAGAGTTGGTTGAGCTGACCTTCGCGCTTCTTGTCTTGTTCGCGATGGCTCACCAGTGTCGGATAAAGAGCTACGATCAGATCGATCGCTGGATCTCCAAGCGTTTCTAGCTCTTGTGGTTTCTTGGCAAGGCATGCCTGAACATAGGCAGGATCGGACAGTCGTGATTTTTCAAAGAAACGATCGATATTGGATCGACTCTCGGGATTGGAGGCGATGAAAGGTTGGATCGGTTCCCAACCCTGAGCTTCGGGGAGCTTATTGAGGCGAGCCAGTAGTCCTTCAAATAGGATGCGGTCGCTGGCGCGGTCGAGGTCTTTGACCTCAAGCAAAAGCTGTTTAGTGTTTTGGGCGAAGTTCCGTTCCATGTAAAGCCCTTCGCGATCGATGTCCTCTTTTTGTCGTTCGACAGCGGCGTCATACACGAAGAATGCAAAGTACAAGTGCCGGCAGCCTGTTCGCCATTCACGCAACCAATGTTCCTTTGGAACGTTGCGTTTCATTTCGGCATGAACCGCATCGAGGTCCCGCAAAAGATTTCCATAGCGAGCTCGGCGATCCGCCATCGGATTCGATGAAGGCTTGAATCGCCTTCTCTTCTTCCTGCTTTTTGGACATGATGTTGGAACGGGAAGTCCTAGGAGTTGGCTCGTGAGCGTTTTTCAACGTTTGCCAACGACTTGATACGGGTGCTATGTTTGATCGCAACCTCGCGATTTTGAGCCCCTGCTTTTCCATTTCCTGGATTTGCCAGGCATGCGATTCAACGGTTAGTGGAAGGCGTACTTGCGATTCGAAATCGAGGAAGCTCGCGGTTCGATGCCGAACAGTGCGACCAGGATAACCCAGAAGGAAGACGGTCTTTCTCATCAACACCGCGAGGATTGTACTTACAACGCGGCCAGGATGATAAGGAACATTGTTTGGAGAGTACTCGGCTTGCTGGAGCCATCGGGAGCCGTGTAGGCTCGCGGGCAAAAAGTCGGCGGTGTGTCTTGGCCATTCCCAATTATCGATCTCGCCACCAAAGTTGCCGACGCTCTGCGGTGGTGCAAAGACCAAGCGAACGTCTTTTAGGTACGTATACAGGAATAGCACGTAGGTCTTTCCGATGAACATCTCGGCCACTTCGGCTCGCATACCAGCGTTCTCTTGTTCAGCCATACGTTCGATTTCTTTGCGACGCTTTTCAATCGCCTTAATACGATCGAGAAAGGGAAGATCAGGAGCGATCGAACCAAGAACTTCTTGCGAGACATCTTTGAAGCTCTCGGTGATTCGAACGGTGTAACCAGGCGAAGGAATTTCTTCTTCGCGAGATCGAGACACAAAGCCGTTGGAGAGCAAATCACGCTGAGCGTTGCTGGCCTTTTGAATGGCCTCATAAGCACAATGGTGATTGGTGATGATGAGGCCATCGGTAGAGATGAATGAACCGGTACATCCATTCACACGGCAGATGCCATCCACCAAACAGGCTTGATCCGATCGAAAGAGTTCCTCGGCTGTAAGCTTGAATCCCTTCTCTTGTAGTTTCATCCTGGCTAATTCACTCATCGGGTACATGCCTTCGTCGGCATGAACCGAAAGAGCGAGCGAAAGGAGAAGGCCGAACGTCAACCACGAGAGATTGAATCGCATATTGCAATACTCATGCACAAGGTGGGGCGAGATTCCGAACGATGGAGATAGCTTAACGGATCGATCGAGAAAAGCGAGGCGACGCAACAAGGGGGACCGTTGGCGATCGTCAACGCTGGCGGTGCCGAAGGGATATGGGCTCAGGGACTGAGCATATTATTTGGGCTTGTTTCCCTTGCGATCTGCTGCATCGACCTGCAGTCGAAGTGTGATCTGATTGGTGGATTTGTCGCTGCTTGGGACCGCTTTGACGTCCGCTTTGAGTCCTGAGGTTGCGTAGTCTGAATACTTCGGCGAGACGCGTCGACCGTGGCCATGAGAAGCAAACGACTGGTCTTCGACAATGATCAATTGGTGAACGGTAACTTGATGGGTGCCAGCCAAGGCGCCATCGTTTGGATTGAATGTCGAGAGTTGAAAGGTGCCATCCTCTTGAATGGTGCCGCGGGCGATGGCTCGGTTTCCATCTTGTCCAGCACCTTCCTGCCGAAATTCGACCGTCCCGATGCGAACAGGCTCGTCGTCTGGAAACATCACCTTGCCATAAACGGGAAACGTAGGTGGATGCGAAGTGCCACATCCGCAAAGGAGAACGCTACAGGTTAAGAAAAAGAAAACGCTTCCTCGCAGCATTTGATGATTCCAAGACTTAGGTCAATGGATCTCAATCCAATTGTATGGGTGCTGCTTCGCGGTCATGTCGATTGGCTAGTTGCCCCATGGTCACCGTGTCCGCGTCGACGGATATCGATCGAACCGAACCATCTACCAAAGCAAAGTGGATGATACCTGGATGAGCACTTCCAAAGGCATAGTAATTTGAAGTGACATCGCGAGGTCCGCGCGATAGCGGAAGGCCAGGTCCGACAATTCTGGAACTAGCAGGAAGATGATCGCCGTCGTAGGTCGGGCCATCATCTGGAAAAACACCAATCTTATCGTGCAAGATATGCTTTTCACCAAACAGTAGCGTATTGCTTAATCCATCCACAATGTCACGAAATGCATATCGATCTACATAGCCGACAACTTTTCCAGAGTTGCAGATAGGGCGAGATGTATTCATCGCGCCTGTTCCATTGCCACCAAAATAAAAGTCGGTCGCGAGACCTGATGCTCCTGGAGAAAGGTCTCCGTGATTGGCTGCATAATCTCCTGCGATTGATGCGATCGTGCGACTTCCGCCGGAACTTGGAATGGGACAACCGCAGGGTAGTCGACCGACGGGACCACCTCCTTCGACAGGTCTTTCGACCAATGGATCGCCTACGGCACGCCGGGATGGGCAAATGAGTGTCGCGATTCGAGTCGAATGCACCGTATCAGGTTGTTCGTACCATTTGCCAAACAACTCGATATCTTTGGCCACTGCATTTTGTTCGATGTAGGGCAGTATGTACCCGATCCAATTGACCTCTTGTCCACCACAATTGAAATCCGGGAGATCGCCAGGGCGTGGTGCGATGCGGGCAGGTGGAAGACTGCGACGAGCCGATTCGAAATTGTGAACCGCTAGGGCCAGTTGCTTGAGGTTGTTTTGGCATTGAACCCTCCGTGCAGCTTCACGAGCTTGTTGGACGGCTGGGAGTAGTAAACCGACCAGAACCCCAATGATGGCGATGACCACAAGGAGTTCAACGAGCGTAAACCCGGACGGAGATCGACGTGTCATGTAAAATTCCCTTGGGGGGATGTTCAAACCTTTTCCCTATTCTTATTCGATGCATTATCGAGGTCAAAAACAATCCGAAAAACGATTTGGTAGCCAAAAGTAGGGGTGTGGTGTTCTGCCTAACAGAAAACGGAACCGAGCGAAGAGGTTTCGGTTCGGTTTGTGCAAAATATGGCGATTGTAACGGGAACCATCTCGTTTCCTCGACCATCTCAAGAAAAGCGTTTTGTTGACAGGTAATGGGCTCCAACTAGAATCGAAATCTAGGTGACGCAAATTACCTAATCTCTTTATCTTGTGTAGGCGTTGTTCCCATTCCATTGCGACTGGGCGGGCGGCTACATTCGACAATTGGCTTTTCCACTGGACGCATCCGTCCACAAGATCTTTTTTCGTTTGCCTGGGGACAAAATAGTGAAGTCACAGAAGGCTAGCTCGGCTCGTAAATCCAAGAGTCAACAATTGAGTGGGAAAAAGGCTGCACGTCGACTTCGATCGATTGAAAAGCTAGAAAAACGTGACTTATTCACCGCCTCACCTTGGACCGATGGCTTTTACTATCCAGAGATTGGAAAAGCAACGGCCTTCCTTCCCGTTGGATTGTCGTCGGCCGAGTACGCCCGCCGCTCTGACTTGGCAGGAAAGTCGAATTATTCTTCGGGAGGAGGATCGCGTTCGACAGGTGAAGGTGCAGACAACAATCCATTCAATACGATCGAAGCGGAATCCAACAATACGCGATCGTCGGCCAACTTCCTTCCCCTCGGTACTGACACCAATAATCGAACCGTCGTTAATGTCTCTGGCACGCTCGTTGTAAGCACGCTCACCCAAGTTTCGGACGTCGATTACTATTCGTTCGATTTGCGCGGTGGTGATATCATCGACGTGCGAGCTCTCGCAGCTCAGGTGGGAATTGGAATCGATCTTTCTTTGCAAGACGCTAGTGGCAAGGAAGTGATTGGCAATAACCAACCGATCTTCACGGGCTATCCAACAGGTAGCCCTTTGTTCATGGATGGGCAAGCAGGCTTTGCCGTCGTGATTCCGAATGCTGGCCGTTATACGCTTCGCGTCGAATCGCGAACAACCACCAACTACACGCTGAACCTTCGAGCCTATCGTCCTGTGCTTGAAGCTGAGCCTATTGGAACCAAGCAGATTGTTTACTTGGATTTCGATGGCGGTCCTACGAGCCTAGCGCCATTCGATCTTCCTGGTACTACCCGCTTCTCGCCTCTGTCGAGCTTCTTGGCAAACTGGGGTTTGCAAGCATCGGATGAGAGCTTGTTGATCGATCGAATCATCGCCAACGTCCAAGAGAATTTTCTTGACCTTGGAATCAAGGGATTGAATGGGTACGCACCCAACACAGGAAATCCTGGCGACTACGACTTTGTCATTTTGAATAGCCGCGACCATGGCGACCCGTTTGGTTTGCCGCACGTCAGCCGAATCTTCGTTGGTGGAACGATTGCGGAGTTGGGAATTCAGACGATTGGATTGGCTCAAAGCGTTGACGTTGGTAACTTCAAGACCGAAGAGACGGCTGTCGTTCTGTTGGACTTGCTGAGCGGTCCTGCGAACGACCCGAACTCGGTCAATAGCTTCCCCGTATCTGGTGCAACTCGCCGATTGGATGCCGTTGCAAACGTCATTGGCTCGATCGTTTGCCACGAAGCTGGGCACTTCTTTGGTGGATGGCATACCCTCAATACCAATGCCAGTGTCCAGTTGATGGATGCGGGTGGAGTTCCCATCTCGGTTTTGGCTGGTGTCGGTCCTGATGGAATCTTCGGCACGATTGATGACGTCGATGTGGACTTTGGAGTGGATACCTACGATCCAGCTGCTTCGCTCATTCGATTTGGTACCGAAGATACGATCAATCAGTTAGCTCATGGATTGTCTTCGGGAACCGTGGGTGGCGCAGTAACCGGCAAGATTTTCAATGATCGCAATCGAAGTGGTGTTCAAGATCTGAACGAAGCAGGTCTTCAGGGTTGGACCGTTTGGCTTGACCTAAACAATGACTTGGCCATTTCGCCAGGTGAACCTCGAACCCTTTCTGCGGCCGATGGAGCTTACACCATTTATGGCGCAGCTCGTCCGACTTGGGTTCGTGCGGCTCCCGCTGTTGGATGGCAACCTACGCGTCCAAGTGAAGCGGCGCAGTCGGTTGACATTACTTTGAATCAAACCCGAAGCGGTGTGAATTTCGGTTTTGTTCTTCCCGATTCGACAGTGACGGGCTTCAAGTGGAATGACCTCAATGCCAACGGCATCAAGGATGCTGGTGAACCTGGCTTGGAAGGTATTTGGATCTATGTCGACGTCGATGGTGACGATCGATTAGACCTCGGTGAACCTGCAACCAAGACTTTGGCCAATGGATCGTACACGCTCACTCCGCCACGAGCTGGAACGTATGCGATTCGCGAAGTTCTCGAACCAGGTTTCTTGCAAACCTATCCAACATCGGGCGAGCATATTGTTTCGTACGATGGAGTGAATCCATTGCGAGGGCTCGATTTCGGTAATCGCTTCGCGCTCGATTATGGTGATGCTCCTGCTCCGTATCCCACGACGGCCACTGCCGGCGGTGCAACCGCTGGTATCGTCTCTGGCTTGTCTTTGGGAACCTATGTTGACATCGATGGCGATGGACAGCCCAATGCTGCTGCAACCGGCGATGATATCAACGGGCTCGCCAATTCCGCGGGCAATGTCATCGACGACGAAGATGGTATCACCTTCATTCGACCTTTGGTTGCTGGTGACGCCAACAATGCGGTCAGTGCGTTCTTGACCAACACCACCGGTCAAACAGCCTATCTTCACGGCTGGATCGATTTGAACAAGGATGGTGACTGGAACGATGCTGGCGAGCAGATTATCAAGAATCAGCCTTTGGCCGCTGGTGCGAATACGGTTGTATTCTCGATTCCATCGAGTGCAACTCTAGGTTCCACCTACGCTCGCTTCCGTTTGTCGCAAGAAATCAACACGCTTCCAACAGGTCGCTCCGTCGCTGGTGAAGTCGAAGACTACGCCACCACGATTGCAAGCACGTTGGAACTTGCCGTCGATGATAGCGTCACGGTAGCTCGTAATTCGCTGAACAACACGTTGGATGTTCTTGCAAACGACTTCAAGATTCCGGGTGAGGCTCTGCAAATCGTTTCGATTTCGAGCGGAGATAAGGGCGGAAACATCCGAATCAATACGGCTCGCACCGCAATCCTTTATACGCCTCGCAATGGTTTTGTAGGTCGCGAGACCTTCACCTACCGTATGCGAAATGCTTCGGGTGCTGAAGATACCGCAACGGTAACAGTCAACGTGGCTTTGACCTTTGAGAACCCTGTTGCAGTCGACGATTCGTACGACGTATCGACCAACACCATTGGCTATCCACTCAACGTGTTGGCCAATGATATTGAAGGCCGTGGCGGCGCACTGCAAATCATCTCCATCACAACACCTGACCAAGGTGGAAGTGCGGTGATTGGTTCAGGCAATCAGAGTATTCGCTACACACCTCGACGCAACTTTGGTGGAACGGAAACCTTCAGCTACACTGCAACTGACGCTGATGGAAAGCTAACCACTGCGAAGGTTACAGTTCACACCCTACCGGGCGATCGCGATGACGACGTCGCTGGTATTAGCTTCCGTGTAACCGATCTTAGCGGTAACCAAGTAAGTGCTGTACGACAAGGCGAGAAATTTAAGGTTCAAGTCTATGTTGATGATCTGCGTGCACCTGAGAACTTTACTATCTCTCCAGGAGTCTTCGCGGCGTATCTAGATATGCTCTACAACGCCGCCTTGGTTACACCGTCGGCGAATACAACAACCAATTCGAATTTCAATTTCCAGATCGATTGGGGAAATGTATATGCGGCTGGGCGCCAAGGCACGAATGAAGTGCCAGGTAAGATCGATGACATGGGTGCCTTCACCGGCGCTCAAGACATGGATCAACCAGATCCATCCTTGTTGGCAACGATCACCTTCGATGCCATGGCACCAGGTTTGGTTGACTTCATCGCGGACCCAGCTGACAACTCGCCGTTGACCGACGTTCTTCTGTTCAACACTCCTTCGACTCCGGTACCTATTCAGCAGGTTCGTTACGGCCGAGCATCGGTTGAAATCGTTGGCGATAGCTTCAGCTTCCCATACGCCGTCGATGACTCCTTGGCTTCGCCGTTGCCAGCGAATAGCACCGGCAACATCATCGATGTTTTGGACAACGATAGCCCTGGCACCACCGGTTCTATCCGAATGGTAAGCGTCACTCAGCCAATCAATGGCTTTGTGGAAATCGATGACAACGGAACGAGCATTCCATCCGATGACGTCGTACGCTACACGCCGAACGCTGGATACAACGGATTCGATTCCTTCACCTACACCATCCAAGACGATCGTGGATTTACCTCGATTGGTCGCGTGTCTCTGCAAGTTGGCAATGCAACCGGTGATGACCTCATCGAGCTTCGCCTTGCAGCAACCGACTTGAATGGAACGCCGATCGATCAGATCACCGTTGGTCAGAAGTTCCAACTTCGCGGATTTGTTCGCGACCTCCGAGCTTCGGGTGCGAATCTAGGTGTGTTTGCTGCCTTCCAAGACGTTCTTTACAACTCATCCTTGGTGGGAGTTGATCTCGATTCGTCCACCGGCGGACTTGGCTTCCAAGTTGCCTTCAGCGCAAACTACTCGAACGTGAAGAGTGGTGATATTCGAGTCAACAACCTGATCAACGAATTGGGTTCGGTTCAAACCGGCAGTGCTCCGCTTGGTTCGGGCGAACTGTTACAGTTCACTCTAACCCTGACCGCCAAGGCTGTTGGACAGGCCAGCTTCGTGGGTGATCCAGCCGACATCAGTCCGTTCCACGATACCTTGTTGTTCGAGCCTCCAACCACGATTGCACCAGACTTTATTCGCTACGTCGCTGATTCGATCAACATCGTTGCCGCTTCGTCCGGATCGGGTGAAGGTTTCACGAACACCAACAATCCATTCGACGTCAACAACGATGGATTCGTTTCCCCGATCGATTCCTTGCTCGTTATCAACAGCTTGAATCGTCAAGGAACGCGAGCCCTCGGTGGTTCGGGTGGTGAAGGTGAAGACGGTCGCTACTTCTACGACGTCAACGCCGACGGATTCATCTCGCCAATCGATGCTTTGATGGTTCTCAACCGATTGAACCAACAAGGTGCAGGTGAAGGTGAAGGCGAAGTGAATGATGTTGTGTTCGATACCACTGCGGACGATGGCGTGGATTCGATCCTCGATGACCTCGCTTCCGATGTGCTCGATCAATGGCGCAAGAAGCGATAATCGACATCAAACTTGGTCAAAAACAAAGCCCGGGCAAATCGCTCGGGCTTTTTTTATGGGTGCGTGTCCTGTTCGCCAAATGCTAGAGTTCACAGGGCTCGTTAGAGAGCGGTCTAACTGCTAACGCAAGCCGTTCTCATCCTTTCGTCGCCAGCCAATGGCTCACGTGTAGGAGGCGAATCCTCTCTTCAATAGGAAGCGCAAGCCCCGGCATCTGCGAAGAAGATCTATCTCGACGATTGCAGGGCAGGTGAAAACGCAAGAACGGGCGAGCTCAAAGGGAGTATGCAAATATTACTTGCTAAGCTCTTCGGCTTCCTTGGAGTCGGAAACGTGAAGTTGTTCGACATCGCTTAGGGCCATTTGAGGACGAACACGGGGCCCGATCACATGGGAAATGAGGCCAATGGTTTCCATCAATTTGATGGTGTGCCAGGACATATCCAATTCCCACCAGCGATGGCCATGTCGAGCACTGCGTTGGTCCGCGTGGTGGTTGTTGTGCCAGCCTTCACCAAAGGTCAAAAGAGCAACCCACCAGCTGTTGGTGCTGTTGTCGCGAGTTTCGTAGTTGCGATAACCCCACATGTGACCCACCGAATTAACGGCCCAGGTGACATGCAATGTAAACACAGTCCGAGCAAAAACACCCCAGACCAGCCACGTCCAAGCCAAATGAAGGGCTTCCGAAGAACTCATCGATAGTGCCAAGCCATAGCCATAGCCCATTCCACCGATCACCAATGCATGGACGACATAAATCCAGAACCAAACGAGGTGTTTTTCAACGCGCAGGTAAAAAGGATCGCGAAGCATATCGCGGACATAACGCTCAAAATGGAAAACGGTATCGTGGCGTCGATCGCGGACCAACAGCCAGCCCACATGTCCCCACAAAAAGGTCACCCAAGGAGAATGAGGATCGGGTTGGTGGTCGCTGAATTGATGGTGCATTCGGTGCACTGCAACCCAGCGAGCAGGTGAATCTTGCAAGGTGCAAATGCCAAAAATCGCGAACATGTGTTCCAACCATTTAGGACACTGGAATCCACGGTGCGTCAGCAATCGGTGGTATCCATTGAAACACCAAGACCATCAAGAAAAGGCAGTGCGTGATCCTCCGACCAATAGACCGCTCCAAGAGAAATTGGAGGGCAGGAACACCAACGGCATGCCAAAATGTGCACGACAGCAAGCGGGATCGCGTAATGCCAAAAGATCCAGAATCGGCTGCGTTTTCCGCCCGGAGGCATTGGAATGGTATGAAGTCCAGCTTCCAGGAGAATTAGCTTCGGTCGTCATAGTTGTGATGGAATCTGCGAAAGGATAGAGAAAAATGCTGTCGATGAACGACATCGACGCCCTTTTCCCTACTTCCGGGATTCTATCAATATCGGCGCTTTGAAGATACTCCGCTCTGCCTGTCTGACCCGCTTCTAAAGGTCAAGGAATCGTTTGAAATTCGAGCGAGTTCGTGAGCGGCCCCAAGCCCAATCCTCATACCAAGTACGAGTTTTCGTAGGGGCGAGGTGCGACAAAGCGTCAACCCATTTTCGCAACTCTTGCTCGTAAGGATGGCGTGAATAAGATTCGTCACCGACCCGAGATCAACCGTTCACGATGGTCGTCGGAATGACCTAAGAGAGATGGAATGAAGGGGCCTTCTGAGAGTCGCTGATTCAAATAATCTCCCTGCAGCAAATGCAATTGCGTACTCAATCGCGTCAGACCTGTTTGAGGCAAACACGCAACCGAAGGGCAGGCTCCAAGAGATTGTAAGGTGCGTTTCGAAGTTGGATCACCATGCCAAGTGCGAATCGAACTGTCCTGTGAGGAAGTGTTGGAGGGAGACCATGAGGCCGTTGATGAGATCGGAATAGACTTCGGGGGCCACTCGGCTTGCGAGCACGACACGCCGCCAATGCCTTGCTCGGTTTTCCTCGTGGTGAATTCGCTTTGTCGTCGATAAACCTCGGACAATACGATGCGTTTGAGAAGTGGCTTCACATGATAGCCATCGCGCTGAAAAGAAGTAGCAAGTTCCTTCAGCAATTCAGGCTGAATCGGTGGATTGGTTTGTGACCAATCATCCATCGGTTCGACCAATCCATAACCAAATAGCGTCGCCCATAATCGATTGACATAGACTTCTGCGAATCTGCCCGTCGCAAGGTTCCATAGGGCAAAGTCGCCGCCCGGGCTTCTTTCTCATGGAGTACCGAAGACTCACCGAGCAGCTTGGGTGCGATGACGTCTTGGGTCTGCGGATGATAGAGGTAAGATCGTTCCAAGGTCTTTACGATGGGGCCACGATCAAGCTTGGCAAAAATCGCTGCCAGTCCAAAGTAATCGTCCATCGTCCAACGATCGAGCGGATGGTTGTGGCAGTGTGCGCATTGCATGCGCGTCCCCATGAAATAGCGCCCCACAGCCTCACCATGAAGCATGGGATCCGCGGCAAGTCGAGTGAAAGTCGTGGCTCCGCTTCGTGGCTATCGCCTTCGAGAGCGAGCAAGTCCATGGCAGCAGTCGCGAGGGGACGTCATCGCGGTAACTCTCTTCAAGCCACAAGGCAAATCGTTACAGGGCTTTCTCATCTTGCAGAGATCCAGCAAGCCCATCATCCCAATCATGCCAAGCCCAGAAGGTGCGTACCGCGGCGAGTTCAAAGATCCGCTCGACTGTCCGCTCCAATCGATTCGATAACCGATCGATTCAAAAGCACTCGATTATTCTTCGGATGGAATCGCCCAGTCAAATCGAGGTAGACTCGGCGGAGCCAAACTGTCCGTCTGAATGGACTTGGAACAAGACCCAGCGACTGCAGATGTAATCGACATGTTAGTCGATAATATCCTTCGGATGTGGGCTCGGTCCATCGTTGGATCTATGTCCGCTAAATTCAAAGGCCTTTATCACCACTTCAACATACAGCAAATTTCAGTATCAGATGAACAGACAGTGTTGGCCAAGTCGAAGTACCGTGATTTAGTTCGCGGCTTCATCACGCAAGCGAACTACCATCTTCGACCGATAGATGCGACGACGTTACTTCATGCCTGGTATCCAGATGCATCGTGCGCCCCAAATGCAGAAGTGTATCAGTCCTCCGTATTCAGCCGTTCGTTCGACAGACATTCGCGTGGAAAGGCTCCTGTTTTGCCATGGCGCGGTAATCCATTGCATCAACATCAGGCACCACCAGAATTCATCAAAACGTTAGTCATACCATGCTCCATCACGCAGAGATTTCTCAACAGTAGGCACTGGACGAACACGCAGATCAACAGTATCCCTGGAACTGTCCACATTGATATAATCACCAGAATAAATCCATTATAACTCAGGCAGAACTGCAATATAGCTGCTCATGTTTCAAATCTGCTTCATATGTTGGTCAATGAAGGAATGATGTGAGCATCAAAATCATTTGTGATGAAATATGAGCCTCCGCTCAAAGCATTTACAAATAAGAAAATCAAACAATTCTGTAGAATCTGTAGAAGCTTGAACAGGCATTTCACTCTAGTCCTATGCTTTCCCCTTTCATTTGTGAAGGATGCCTATTAGAACAACTGGAAAACGGGTTTATCTTCATCTTCATTGTTTTCAAATCTAAACAGAATTCAAGTTGAAATACTCAGAAACTAGCATTCTCAGCTAACTCAAGCTATACATCAATGGTGTTTGAAGTCTGCAGCAGTCTGCGGCAAACCATATCCTTTTCGCCTGCAACTGAATATTTGATAGCAATGCTAATCGTATCTTTGAGATAAACGGTCTCAAAAAATTTTGATGTCTTTGACCTGGTGTGCAGATTCCATCCCTCGGGGATTTTCGCATGATCCGCAGTAACTATTGATTCAGGACGGTCGCCTCGATCACATCGACTATGGCGTTGACGGTAGTCAGGAAGTAGATCTGTTTGAAGGCTCGTTTGAATCATGCAAAGTTGGCTTTTACACTCGCCGCTATTGCCGACCAGCTAAGTCAGTGACTTTTCGATTTAGGCAAGCGAACCTGGGCCTTCCTTTCCGTCCGCGTGCAAACGTTGATGTCGCATGCCAATGCATGGCCCATGCGTTTGAAAAGCGTTTCGCCTTCGTTGATATCGTTTTGAAGGAAGATAGCGCAAGTTCGCAACTTCGATCGCGATGAATGCGCGTAGGAACTGAGCGTACGCGTGAAGCTAATGCTTTGGCGATTCACATCATGGATGAAAATGAGAAGGCACGGTTGGTTTTCGAGGAGCGTCTTCGTATCAATCTCGCGACCTGCTTCGGAACCATTCAATCGATGCAATGCAAATGAAGGGAGTGGTTCAGAAGCTTGAGGCCCCGAATAAACCTTGTCGGTCTCTTGAGCGTGTAGCGAAGAAAGTAAGCCGATGCCGAGCACAAAACAATAGAGCCACAACGTTCGCATGATAGATCTCCGTTGGGCGCATTGTAACACTGTTGCCTAACTGAAACGAATTGATTCCTTCGACTCTACCTTCGGTCCATAAAAAAAGGGTGAGCCATTTGGCCCACCCTTGTTGGATGCGATCGGTAGATCGTCTCGATTACATTTCGTAACCGGCGCGGAACTTTGGCTTGACCAACCAATCGTAGGCATCGGTGCCTTTGACCTTGAGGTTGGCTTGATCCCACTCAATACGTGGGCTCGAAACTTCGGCAACGCCTTCCTTGGATTCACCAGCGGCCCAAACAGCCAGGTTACCAAGGAGAATGACTTCGGTTAGCTTGCCAGCGTAATCGGCGAAGTTCGACCAGGTCGGCTTGCCATCTTTGATACCAGCAACGAACTCGCGGAAGTGCCCAGGGCTCTTTACGAACTCAACTTCTTTGTCAGTTCCGCCGAGCATGACGTACTCGGCCCCATAATCGTCTGGCGTATAGAGCTTGCCCTTGTCGCCAACGATCAAGCAACCGCTATCGCGCATCTTCTGGCCTTCCAGCAAGGTTGGGTCAACCTTGCGACCGCCGTCATACCAGAACATTTTGACTGCCGGGCGCGACTTGGTGGCCGCAAAGTCAAACTCGATGAGCGAGTTACCTGGGAAGGTTTCTTTGTTGTGACCGGAGGTCTTGGCTTGAACTGCGACTGGATTGACCAATTCGCAACCTGCAAAGGCCATGTTCAATGTATGGCAAGCCATGTCACCCAAAGCACCCGTTCCAAACGCCCAGAAACCACGCCATTTGAATGGATGGTAGGCAGGGCTATAATCTCGCATTTCCGCAGGGCCGATGAATTCGTTCCAGTGAATATGGCTTGGAACGGGTTCCCCTGCTGGGCGTGCGATACCTTGTGGCCAAACGGGACGGTTGGTCCAAACGTGCACTTCCTTGATCGTGCCAATCACGCCAGCCTTGAGCTTGGCAGCTGCTTCGCGAAGACCCGACTTATCCGATCCCTGATTGCCCATCTGCGTGGCAACACCAGCTTCGCGAGCTAGATCAGCCAAACGACGTGCTTCCCAAATGGTTCGTGTCAAAGGCTTTTGGCAATACACAGCCTTCTTGTTCTTCAAAGCCATGGCCGAGACAACACCGTGCAAGTGGTCTGGCGTGCTTACGGTAACGGCATCAATACTGGAACCTACTTCTTCAAAGAGCTTGCGGTAGTCATTGAAGACGCGAGCTCCCGCGAAGGCATCATCCTTCTTGCGTTCGGCAATGGTGTTATCATCGATATCGCAAATGGCAACGATCTTTCCACCCTTGGCAGCGTCTTGAGAATCGCTCTTGCCCTTGCCACCGACACCCACGCATGCAAATCGGACTTCTTCCAGAGCCGAGCGGCTTTCCTTCGGTGCAACACCTCCGGCAACCCAATATCCGCAACTAACGGCTGCGGTAGTCTTAATAAACTGACGACGTGAATTATTCGTTCGTTTCATTCGATGAAGAACTCCAAAGAAGGTGAGGTTGAAGGAGGGAGATCATTAAGGTTACCCCAGGTTCCATCCACACTATCCTATCCACTCCAGCATCGGAAGGTAGATAGTGTGTAAAAAAAGGGGGGTCGCACCGTTTGCGATGCTTTTTTCGGTGATTCGCTTAGCCTTCTTGAGATTCTAGTTGGGGTATGCGTTTTGAGTTGGGATGTCATCAGGCTCAAGCCGACACCGAAAAAGAGGTTGTGTCTCTTATTCGAGTTCGATCATCTTCCTGACTCTTGAGCACTATGTGGCGAGCTTTCTTTTGTGCAATCGGATTGATGCTCCTGATCCTAGGAATCGAGTGCCTGCTCATCGATAATGCAACGCTTGCATCGGGAGTGGTCGATGATCCCATCCAGGCGACTCCTGGTTTCTACACCAATCCCACCGTCGCCATGGGGACCGCATCTTCAAGCCCGCCGAGTGGATGCCCTGGAGCTGCCTTGCTTGTGGGGCTGCCGTCCTGCTCTATGCTCTGACCCTGAATCGTCGCTGGGGTGAAGGGGCTAATCGTAGCTCTTTCCCGTTCCCGTCTTGAGCGCTCCCCTGATTCCTCACGATTTTGCTGAACCTAGCCAAATCCTAACTGTCTATCTATTAGCGAATCTAAGGGTGGTCTCCTGGCAATAAAAAATTTCGATAAACCGATAGTGGCAGGTTGGACGCCTTTCGTGTGTTTGTAAGGGACGGCAAGCCTGTTTTGGGGCTTGAAAAGGAAGGCTGATACCGGTTGTACCAGATGGTGAGGATGAAATCTTCTTGACGTTGCTACAGACCACCCCTAAACTGTCGATTCGCATGGTTAATGTTTCCTAACTCAGAATAAGTCGTGCTAATTGTGAAGATCGCATCGATTCAGATTCGGAGCCTGAAAGTCTTCTGTGACGTTGTCCGCCGGCGAAGCTTCTCGCAGGCGGCAAGTGACCATGGGATGACCCAGAGCGCGGCGAGCCAGACCGTGCAAAACATCGAGGAATATCTTCTCGGTGCAGCTCATCGATCGTTCGAAGCGTCCTTTCGTCCTCACGGATGAGGGGCAACGATTTTTTGATGGACTATCGAGTGTCCTTCGGCAATTCGATTCGCTCGTCAACGAAATTCGCCAATCGGGCGACGAAGTCAATGGTCACGTCACGATCGCTTCGATTTACTCGGTTGGCTTGAGTTATCTTCCAGCCATTGAAGAAGCTTTCGCGGCCAAGTTTCCGGGATGCACTCATTCCATTCAGCTTGCTCATCCGCATGAAGTGTATCGGATGGTCGAGCAAGGGACGGTCGACTTCGGGTTGACGTTATCCTGAGGCCTCCAAAACGTTGCAGGCCACGCACTGCCGCGACGAAACGATGGTACTAGTGGCACGCCTCGGCATCGCTTAGCCACGGGAGAATCGGTAACTCCCGCAAGCGCTCAATCAATGCGGGCTCGTTGCCTTTGCATCCAATTTGCGAATCCGACAAGAGATCGACCGTCACCTCCGCGCTATGGGAATCACCATGCGTGTTGTCGTGGAGCTCGATAACATCGATTCGGTCAAGCATGCGGTAATGGTCAACAGCGGCATGGCATTTGTTCCCGAGCCCACTGTGGCAGCTGAAATTGCCAGTGGTGCGCTTCGAGTCATCGAATGTCCAGGGTTGTCATTCACGCGAGCCCTTGGGATCGTTCAGCGCCGGCATGTAGCCATGAGCCGACCTGCGCGAGCCTTTCTTGAACTCATTCTTCAAGATGCCAACGGTGGCCTGACTCCTACCAAAACCGATGCCAAGGATGCGGATCCAGTAACGATTTGATCAAAGCGTTGGGACGAAGCGGATCCTGCCTCAACGTCCCATCGGCTTGCATGCGGATGCTACCCTTCGGTCGCAAGGTAGTGCATCCCAACCATTCTTTCGATATTCCTAGCAATCAGATTCGACCACGAAGGACAGTTTATGAACGCGCCCATTGGCTTTCCTGAAAAGCAAGGCCTCTACGATCCCAGTCTTGAAAAGGACAGTTGTGGTGTTGGCTTCGTGGCCCACGTCAAAGGCAAAGCCAGCCATCAGATCGTATTGGATGCTGACCAAATCCTTCGCAATATGAATCACCGTGGGGCATGCGGTTGCGAAGCCAATACGGGTGACGGTGCAGGGATCTTGACTGCCCTTCCCGATAAGTTCTTGCGAAAGGTTGCCGATCGTTTGTTCGGTGTCGCCTTGCCTGAAAAGGGATGCTACGCAGCCGGTAATGTCTTCCTGCCCAAGGATGCTGCTGAACGAGCTCAATGCAAGAAAGTCGTGGAAGAGTTGGTGGCCGAGCATGGGCAGAAGTTCATCGGATGGCGACCTGTACCAACGAGCGCGGCTCTGGCAAACATCGGTCCGACGGCTCGTTCGAGCGAACCGGTGATCGAGCAACTCTTTATCGCTGCAGGCAATGGTTTGCGGGATGAAGAATTCGAACGAAAACTCTATCTCATTCGCAAGCGATCAAGCCATCTCAATCGCGGAAATAAAGAACTCTCCCAACGATTGCTCTTCTACATCTGCAGCTTGTCGACCAAGACCATGATCTATAAAGGGATGCTCACTCCCGATCAGGTCATGCCTTATTATCCAGACCTTGCCGACGAAGATTTTGAAACGCACTTGGCGATGGTCCATAGTCGCTTTTCAACCAACACCTTTCCGAGTTGGGACCGAGCACAGCCATTGCGATTCATGAGCCACAATGGTGAGATTAACACCTTGCGGGGCAATATCAACTGGATGAAGGCTCGCGAAGGCATGGCGAAAAGCGAAGTCTTCGGCAATGAGCTCTCCAAGTTGTTTCCGGTGGCTGAACCCGATTGCAGCGATAGCGGTACCTTCGACAATGTGCTCGAATTCTTACTTCGCAATGGTCGATCACTTCAAGAAGCTGTCTTGATGATGGTTCCTGAAGCTTGGCAGAAGCATGAGAGCATGCCTGAAGAGAAGCGTGCCTTCTACGAGTACTTTTCATGCATGATGGAGCCTTGGGACGGGCCTGCATCGATCGTATTCACCGACGGTAATTACATCGGTGCCGTGCTCGATCGCAATGGACTTCGGCCAAGCCGTTACTATTTGACGACCGATGATCGAGTCATCATGGCCAGCGAAGTGGGCGTGCTTCCGGTCGATCCGAAGATCGTTCGTGAGAAAGGACGATTGCAACCGGGACGCATGTTCCTCGTCGACTTCCAAGAGGGTCGATTGATTCCCGATGAAGAGCTCAAGAAAGAGTTCGCTAGTCAGCGACCCTACGGTCAGTGGCTCAAAGAACAGCGGATCACCTTTAAAGACCTTCACACCGACCGCGAGTCGCATGGGTTCTATCCAGAGACTTTGTTGCCTCGTTTGCAGGCCTTTGGATACACGGCCGAAACGATGCACTTCATGTTGATGCCGATGATTCGGGAAGCTCGCGATCCCATCGGTAGCATGGGGAACGATGCTGCGTTGGCTTGTTTGAGCGACCAGCCTCGGATGATCTACGACTACTTTAAGCAACTCTTTGCTCAGGTGACCAACCCTGCGATCGATTCGATCCGTGAAGAGGTCATCATGTCGCTCGAGTGCTACATCGGGCCCGAACAAAACTTGCTGGAAGTGACTCCCAAGCATGCGCATCGCCTTCTCATTCCGCATCCGATTTTGACCAACGAAGAGCTATCGGCTCTGAAGCATATGGATCATGCCGGATGGAAAACGAAGGTCATCGACATCACCTTCGATCGAGCCCTAGGTAAGGCTGGATTGGTTCAGACGCTCGATCGCGTCTGCTACGAAGCCGAAGCGGCCATCAGTGAAGGGTACACCCTAGTGATTCTGAGCGATCGTCGCATTTCTCAGGATCGCGTGGCGGTGAGCACGTTGTTGGCTTGCGGCGCGGTTCACCACCATTTGGTTCGTCAATCGAAGCGAACGCAAATCGGAGTGGTACTCGAAACAGGTGAAGCTCGCGAAGTGCATCATCATTGCCTACTGGTTGGTTATGGCGCCGATGCCATCAATCCTTACTTGGCCTTTGAATCGCTATGGCAAATGGCTCGCGATGGTCGTCTCGATTCCGAGAAACTCAACGATGATACGAAGATCGTCACGGCCTATCGCAAGGCTGTCGATAAAGGCATGCTGAAAGTGATGGCCAAGATGGGCATCAGCACCTTGCAAAGCTATAAGGGTGCTCAGATCTTTGAAGCCCTTGGACTTCGCGACGAAGTGATTCAAAAATGTTTTGCAGGAACCAATAGCCGAATTCAAGGTTGCGGCTTCGAAGTTCTCGCAGAAGAGACTCTACGACGCCACGCTCTTGGTTATCCCGAGCGAAAGTCGGACCACCTTCCAACGCTTCCTAACTTGGGCGAATTCCATTGGCGAGCTGAAGGGGAACATCACGGATGGGATCCCCAAGCGATCGCCGATATTCAATTGGCTGCACGGGCTGGTGACAAGAATGCCTACTGGCGCTTTGCCAGTCACATCAACAACGATGCCAAGATGCGCTGTGCATTGCGCGGTCTGTTAGAGCTTCGCGAGGGTGTCTATGGTCCGGCCGTTCCACTGGATGAAGTCGAATCGGCAAAGGATATCGTAAAGCGATTTTGCACGGGTGCGATGAGCTTTGGTTCGATCAGTGCGGAAGCCCATGAGACTTTGGCGATCGCCATGAACCGTTTAGGCGGTAAGAGCAATACGGGTGAAGGTGGTGAAGATCCTGCTCGCTTTAAGCCACTTCCCAACGGCGACAGCAAGCGATCGGCCATCAAGCAAGTGGCATCAGGACGCTTTGGTGTCACTATCGAGTATTTGGCCAACGCAGATGAATTGCAAATCAAGATTTCGCAGGGTGCCAAGCCCGGCGAAGGTGGAGAGCTTCCTGGCAAGAAAGTGGATCGCAACATCGCGCGGATTCGCTACAGCACTCCAGGTGTAGGATTGATCAGTCCTCCACCGCACCACGATATCTATTCCATCGAAGATCTTGCACAGCTGATCCATGACCTCAAAAATGCCAACCCAGGCGCTCGCGTGAGTGTGAAGTTGGTGAGCGAAGTGGGGGTTGGCGTGGTTGCCACCGGAGTCGCCAAAGCTCACGCTGACCACATCTTGATCAGCGGTGATACTGGCGGAACAGGAGCATCGCCTCTCACCAGTATCAAGCATGCGGGATTGCCGTGGGAATTGGGTATTGCCGAAACGCATCAAACGCTCGTGCTCAATGATTTGCGAAGCCGAGTCGTTTTGCAAACGGATGGTGGTTTGAAGACGGGACGCGATGTGGTCATCGCTGCCTTGTTGGGGGCTGAGGAATTTGGCTTTGCAACCGCGCCCTTGATTACGCTCGGATGCATCATGATGCGTAAGTGCCACTTGAATACGTGCCCTGTTGGCGTAGCAACGCAAGATCCTGAATTGCGAGCCAAGTTTGCCGGTAAGCCAGAGCATGTGGTCAACTATTTGTTTATGGTTGCTGAAGATGCTCGGCAATGGATGGCGAAGCTTGGCTTCCGATCCATCAATGAAATGGTCGGGCATTCCGAAGTGCTTGGTACCGACAAAGCCATCAAGCACTGGAAGTCGGATGGGCTTGATCTCACACCGATTTTGAAGCCAGCCCATCGGATGCACGAAGGTGTCGGGATGCGCTGCATGAAGCCTCAAGATCACGGCCTCGAGAAGTCGCTCGATGTTCGCGAGCTCTTGCCGCGATGCCAAGCGACTCTCGATTCCAAAAAGCCTATTCGCATCGAGCTTCCAATTCAGAACACGAATCGTACCGTCGGGACGATCCTCAGCCATGAGATCGCCAAACGCTACGGACAACAAGGATTGCCAACCGATACCATCCATTTCCATTTCCGTGGATCGGCGGGTCAAAGTTTTGGCGCCTTCTTGGCTCATGGTGTTACGCTCGAACTCGAAGGGGATGCCAACGACTACGTCGGCAAGGGATTGTCGGGCGGACGCATCATTGTCTATCCACCTCGCGAAAGCAATTTTGCGGCCGATCAGAACATCATCGTTGGCAACGTGTGTTTGTACGGAGCAACGATGGGAGAAGCGTACTTCCGAGGTCGTGCAGCCGAGCGATTTGCGGTGCGCAATAGCGGTGCAAGCGCGGTCATCGAAGGCGTAGGCGACCATGGTTGCGAGTACATGACGGGTGGCCGTGTGGTTATCCTCGGTGCAACCGGCCGCAATTTCGCTGCTGGTATGAGCGGCGGTGTCGCTTACGTACTCGACGAACAAGACCAGTTCCGCATGCGTTGCAATTTGGAAATGGTTGAACTGGAAGCTGTTGAAGCTCAAGAAGATATCGACGAGCTCAAGGGCTTCATTCAAAACCATGCTCAGTTTACTCAGTCTGATGTTGCCAAACGCATTCTCGATCAATGGACGAAGATGCTTCCTAAGTTCGTGAAAGTGATGCCGGTGGACTACAAACGCGTATTGGAAGAAATGAAGGGGGCCAAGAAGAAAAGCGAACTCGTCGAAGCTCGCTAGCCACTCCTTTTCGTCCACTATTGTTACCACCTCGATTATTCCCCGGATGCCACCCGCGTGGCCAAGTTCCTCTGAAAAGTAAGTACTATGGGAAAGCCCACAGGATTCAAAGAGTTTGAGCGTAAGAAGGTCGAATGGCGCATGCCAATCCTGCGCTTGGAAGACTACAACGAGATCTACACCGATCCGCCACGTGAACACCTGGAAACCCAAGGGGCTAGGTGTATGGACTGTGGCGTTCCCTTTTGCCAATCGGCCACAGGGTGTCCCATCGATAACCTCATTCCCGAATGGAATGATCTCGTTTATACGGGACGTTGGCGGGAAGCGCTCGATCGATTGCACAAGACGAACAACTTCCCTGAATTCACCGGACGCGTTTGTCCCGCTCCTTGCGAAGGTTCGTGCGTGTTGGGCATTACCAACCCACCGGTAACGATCAAGAACATCGAGAATGCGATCATCGACAATGGCTTCGCGCAAGGGTGGGTCCAAGCGCATCCGCCCAAAGAGCGAACGGGCAAGCGTATCGCCATCGTTGGAAGTGGACCAGCCGGACTAGCCGCTGCCGACCAGCTCAACAAAGTTGGACATAGCGTTACGGTCTACGAACGAGCCGACCGCATTGGTGGACTGCTCATGTATGGCATTCCCAATATGAAGTTGGATAAGAAGGTCGTGCAGCGACGTCTTGATCTCATGGCCGAAGAAGGGATCAAGTTCGTGACCAATGCCGACGTCGGCAAGAACCTGGAAGCCAAGAAACTGTTGGCCGAAAACGATGCGTTGTTGTTGGCAACTGGTGCCACCAAGCCTCGTGATCTGCCCATTCCAGGTCGCGCCCTCCAGGGTATTCACTTTGCCATGGAGTTTCTCACAAAGAACACCGCTAGCTTGCTGAATAGTCAACTCGCGGATGGCAAGTTTATCTCGGCGAAAGGCAAGAAGGTTGTGGTCATCGGCGGTGGTGACACTGGAACCGACTGCATCGCGACGAGTTTGCGGCATGGATGCACGCAAATGGTCAACTTTGAATTGCTCGATCGTCCACCCGAGAATCGTGCCGCAGATAATCCTTGGCCGCAGTGGCCTCGTATTTTCCGAGTCGATTATGGCCACGAAGAATGCGCAGCGAAGTACGGCAAAGATCCTCGCGAGTATTGCATTCTTAGCAAAGAGTTCATCGATGACGGCAAGGGGAACGTGAAGGGAATCAAAACCGTTCGCGTCGCTTGGGAAAAGGTCGATGGCAAGATGCAAATGAAGGAAGTCGCTGGTAGCGAGTCGATCGTGGAAGCCGACTTGGTGCTCTTGGCGATGGGATTCCTCGGACCTGAACACTATGTTGCCGAGACGCTCGGAATCGAAAGCGATCCACGCACCAATTACAAAGCTGATCATGGCAAGTTCACCACTTCCATTCCCGGAGTCTTCGCAGCGGGTGACTGCCGCCGCGGTCAATCCTTGGTCGTCTGGGCGATCAATGAAGGACGCGGTGCTGCTCGCGCGATCGATCTTTATATTCGCGGAACATCGGTTCTGCCCGCCCCTGGGATCAGCTTGGGATCGGCCCTCGTGGCGGCACAATAGCGCACGGAGGATGATCGCTTTCTCCATAGAAACGGCGAGCTAACTGCTCGCCGTTTCTTTTTTAGGAGGGTAACGATGCCTTGCCTTGTGTTCCACCGAGAGAAGACAATGGGGAAGGTGAAGCGGACGCCTTTCGTTTCCCGTAGAGCCAAAGCTGGAAGTCGTCCCAAAGGGAATAGGCAACCGGCGTGGCGACTAACGATAGCAACAAGGATAAGGCTTGGCCTCCGATGATGACCTTGGCCATGCTCGCGCGGGCACTCGCGCCCGGGCCTGCACCCAACGCGATGGGAGTCATGGCAGCGATCAACATCACCGTGGTCATCAAAATGGGACGCAAGCGAATATGGTTGGCTTCCATGATAGCTTGAGTGCGATCCATTGACGTGGATCGACGCAACTCATTGGTCTTGTCTACTTGCAGAATGCCGTTCTTCTTCACGATCCCGATCAACATGAAGAGGCCGAACATCGCGTAGAGATCCATAGGGGTTCGGAACAGAAGTAATGAAAGTAGACCGAACGGAATGGTCACAGGAAGTCCGGCCAAGATACTGACCGGATGGATCCAGCTTTCGAACTGAGCCGCCAAGATCAAGTACATGAAGGTGATGCTCAACGTGAGCGCAACCATGAAGTAGTAAGCGGTCTCTGCCAGCATGTCTGCCTGACCACCGAAGACGCGTTGGTATTCAGGAGGCATTTGCAATTCCTCCACGACTTTGTTGGCATAGTTCACCGCATCATTGAGCGACACTTCATCGGGATGCGCCATGATGGTCACCGTCCGCTGGCGATTCAATCGATCGATCTGGCTTGGGCCCTGTTGTTCTTCCAGTTTGGCCAGTCGACTCAATTCCACTTGTCCAACCCGCGGCGAGGGAATAGAAAGTGACTCAAGTTCTTTGCGACTACCTCGAAATGGCTTGTCTGCGCGAAGCCACACGTCGTATTGCTCCGAGCCTTCTTTGTAGGTGGAAACGATTTGGCCGCCAACCAAGACGCGAAGAGTGTTGGCAATCGATTGAACAGGAATGCCAAGATCCATCGCGCGATCGCGATCGATGTTGACTTGGACTTCAGGCTTGCGAAGCGATAAGGTCGAATCAACATCCACGAGTCCTTTGAGTTCTCTCAAGCGAGACTTCAGTTTCTCAGCGTAGATACCTAGTTGTTCGATGTCGGGTCCTTGTAGGCTGATTTGGAAAATTCGACTATCGCCGTTAGCACCACCGCCGATCGCAGAAACGTCGGAAACACTGGTGCGAAGGTCGGGATAATCTTGAAGGATCTTGCGGGCACGACGCATCAATTCGAACTGTGTGAACTTCCTTTCTTCAAGATCGCGTATGCGCAAGTAAATGGAACCACGCGTTACGTCCCCCTGCCCTTTTCCACTTCCGGTTTCACCAATCGACACAAACCGGTGCACCACTCCTGGTAGCTTGGAGAGTCGCCCTTCAATTTCGGTGATCAACTCATTGGTGCGTTCAAGCGTATAACCTTCGGGTGTGATAAAGCCAACTTGAAATTCGCTTTGGTCATCGCGAGGAACGAGGTTGGCGCCCAAATTCATGGCGATAGGGATGGTGGAGAGAACGATCAACACACAGATTCCCATGGTGAGCCATCGATGGCGCAGGGACCAACGCAAGGATGCCGCATAAAATTGATCGGTCCAGCGATAGAGCCATCCCGACTTGGACGAGGCCTCGCCCTCATGCTTCGGTTCTAGCTTCAAGAATCGCGAGCAAAGCATCGGGGTCAACGTAAAGGAAACGAAAAGGCTCATCATGATGGCGAAGGCCACCGTCAAGCCGAAGCTGCTGAAAAACCGGCCGACCATACCTCCCATGAAAGCCACAGGTACAAAGATGACGACCAGCGAGAGGCTCGTCGCGATCACCGCCAATGCGATTTCCTTCGTTCCTTGGCTCGAAGCGGTCATAGCATCCAAGCCATCTTCTTCCATGTGTCGGAAAATATTTTCATGGACCACCACAGCATCATCGATCACGATACCAATCGCCAAGATTAGGCCAAGCATAGTGATGTTGTTAAGCGTGAAGTCCATGTACTGCATGAACAGAAAGGTTGGAATGATGGAGGTTGGAATGGCGAGCGTCGCAATGACGGTCGTGCGCCAATCCCGTATGAAAAGGAGAATCGTGGCACCCACAAGCACTGCCGCCAGCATCAAGTGAAACTTCACTTCGTCCATCGATATGCGGATGAAACGCGATTGATCTTGAATCATCTCAACCCGCATGTCCTCGGGAAGCGTTTTGCGGACGCGATCGAGCCTTTTTTGCACGGCGTCGGAGATGGCCACCGTATTGGTACCCGACTGCTTTTGTACGAAGAGGCTCACGGCGTTCTGTCCATCGAGCCGACTCATGCCTCGCGGTTCTTCAAACGAGTCCTCGGCCACTCCGATATCTTTGATGCGAATGGAAAAGCCCTTGCGGTTCGCAACGATCAACTCGTTGAATTGTTCAGCGGTTTCGATGCGACCCAGCGTTCGCAGGACCATTTCACGCTGTCCTTGATCGACGATACCACCTGGGGATTCGATGTTTTGATTCGCAAGTGCTTGACGAACCTCTTCGATCGACACGCCATGGGCTCGCAAACGATCCGTGTTGATACGGACGTTGATGGCGCGACTGCGACCACCCGTCAAGAAAACATTGCCGACACCGGGCACCGTTTGCAACTGTTCCTGGATTTGATGTTTAGCGATCTCGGTTACTTCGCGAATATCCCGTTTGCCCGAAACGCCGATGGTCATGATCGGCGCAGCATCGAGATCAAACTTGTTGACGATCGGAACTTCCATACCATCCGGAAGTTGGCGAATGATTGAAGAGATCTTGTCGCGAGCCTCCTGAGCCCCAACGTCCCCATCTTTGTCGAGGACGAAGCGAACAATGACAGTCGTTGAGCCTTCGCGAGTGATCGACCGAAGCTCATCGATTCCAGAGATCGTGTTGAGCAGCTTCTTCCAGCGGTTTGGTGACCGACGATTCCATTTCTTCGGCGCTGGCCCCAGGGAGCAGTGCCGAAATCGAAATGACGGGAAAGTCGACTTTGGGAAACAAGTCCACGCCTAATTCGTTGTAGGCCACAAGTCCAAGGACCACGGGTATGGCCACCAACACCCACGTAAAAACAGGTCGTTTGATGCAAACATCCGAAAAGGACATTACTTGGAATCTCCTTCGCGCGTCGCGGTTTCCTCTACAGTTCGAATCTCAACCGCCGAGCCATCCGATAGAATCCGTTGGGCGCTTGTAGCGATGATGGCACCCTCTTCCAACTTGGGCTGAACGATCTCAACCCACTCGTTGGTCTGATCACCAATCTGCACTTGCGCTTCCCTGGCGATCCCTTGTTCGATCACGAAGATCTTATTGACCCCTGCAAAGGTATCGAGCCCCTTGAGTGGGATCGTGGCCACATGGTCTTGTTCGCCCACTAAAATTTTGGCTTTGGCAAATCCGCCGGGCTTGAGTCGGAAGTCATCATTCGGCACTTCCACTTCAACGACAAACGTTCGCGTAGAAGGATCGATGATAGGACTGATACGCGAGACTTTGCCATGAAGCGAATGATCGATCGCAGCTGTGCTGACTTCGACCTCTTGCCCAACCGATACCACGCCACTGTGAATCTCTTGAAGGGACAAGCGTAGTTTGACGGTTTTTCCGAGCACCAACTTGAAGAGGGCATCTCCGGGACGAACCATTGTACCTTCGGCCACCAATCGTTCTGAGATCGAGTAGATCCCATCCTCGGGGCGTTCAATGAGCGTTGGTTGTGGAGCGATGAGCTGTGTATCGAGTAGTCGTTGTTTGGCGATTTGAAGTTCCGAAGAGCGCAACATAGCGGTTGCCGCAGCATGCTTGGCCATCAACAGTTGATTGCGCCAATCCGAATCGGTTACTTGAGCATCGGACCGAGCTTGGTCAAGATCTTCAAGCGCTACGGCATTGGCCGACTGGAGCGATGAAAGCCGTTGAAACTTTGATTGGGCTAGGTCGGCCTTCAATCGCGCCGACTGTACGGTCGGGAGCTTTTGGAGATCGGTCGATGCATCGGGAACTTGAGCAAATCCCCATCTGGCAAGCTCGGCTTGCAAAGCTTGTTCGGCTTGATCGACCGCGAGCTTGGCATCGGTAGGATCGATCTCCAACAAGAGTGTTCCAGGTGATACACGACTCGCCATATCGTGATGGATCTTCTTGATCCGGCCGTCGACTTTGGCCGCCAAGGTGAGTTCTTCATATCCATGAATCGTTCCAATCGCTTCCACATACCGACGAAGCTTTTGGAATCGAACCGGTTCTGCGGTAATCTTAAATGTCTTGGTATCGCTTGCTTTGGGAGCTTCATCCAATCCAAGCTTATGAGACTCGGCCTCTTGGCGATGTCCTAACCACCAACCTCCCGCAAACGTAGCCAAAGAAAAGGTTCCAATCCATCCAGCGCGGATGAGCCAACCGGAACGCTCCTTTGGTCGCATGGTCGCGTTTCCCGTAGCATGCTGCACGGCATCGGAATGAGAGTGGACGTCTTGTCGTCCAGGCATGGTGACTCGATCTTCGATGGGGGTAGTCGTTGGCATCGATGGAAGACTCACTGACTAAGGGTGGAACGTTGTCGCACGACCAATGAAACTTGGTCTTCGCCAGCCAACGCGATCTTGCGAAATAGTTTGAGAAGCATGTTGCGTTCCTTGGGCTCGAGAACACCCAGAATCGCTCGGTGAAAATCCATTTTGGATTGCATGGCCGACTCGAGAGTCTCCTTGCCGATAGGAGTCAATTCGATGTGAATGACGCGCCGATCCTCTTGGGACCGGGATCGGAGGACGAGCCCTTTGTTTTCTAGACCGTCGATGATGGTGGTCATCGTATTGACGGCCACCCCGAGGTATTCGGCGAGCGACCGCATCTTTTGAGGACCTTCTTCACCCAGATGCTCCATCAAGAAGAGTTCGTGATGAGTTAAGTGCGCATGGGGGCCCTCGGCCGCCATGGCATGGATCGACTGGAATTGCTTGAGGATCTCTCGGATGACGGCCCCGAGGTCCGCCGCCTGATTTTCTAGCTCTTCATCCATCCGATTTCCTTCGTGCCGTGAATAGTTCGATCGTCGAATAATTCTACGCTAGTAGGATCGTGCTGGACGGGCAATGCCACTTTGTAGTGGGTTAGGGCTTCCGGAACTCGACCTCCAGGTCCCTGAACGTTGACTTTCAGTCGCTTGCAGAGTGTTTTGAAATCCAAACCGGTATCGAAGAAACCGTAGCTAACGATCTACGGTTGATAAGAAAACGAACTAAATAAAGATCCGAAAGAGCTCGCCTTAAAGCGATTTCCATTCGAGTTCAATTCCGGCGGCAACGAGCCCCGATTGGAAACTTGAAAGAGCGGCGGGAGTATTGCGAACGGCACGTGGTGTTTGTTTGTTCTGCAAACAATAGGCAGCCAATCGGCCAGCCGCTTCACCAATGCCCCACTCTACCGGATGAAGCCGATAGCATCCGTTGCTGATGTGAGTGGTTCCAATGTTCTTGCAGCCCGCAATGAGATTCTCGACACGGCGAGGAATGAGAGCACCCAACGGAATTTGGAAGGGAAGACTTTCAAAATCGATGTAGTTGTCGCCACGCGAGCTTGGATGGAGGTCGAGATGATAGTATCCGATACCAACCGAGTCCGCAAAGTTTTCCGAGGTTGGCTTGGAGTCACTCGACTTCTGCAACGCGACGCGCGACGCTTTGGCGATATGCTGTTCGAGAATCGTGAACTCGGCTTGGATGCGGCGCGATTCACGGATGTACGGATACTTCGCCAGTCCATCTTCCGTTCCCACAATATCATGACGTAAGCGAAGTCCTTTCCATCCCTGGCCACCATCCGGTCGAGGTGCTTCTGTTTGCAGCCAGTACAACCATGATAGGCTTAGTTGTTTGGCTCCTTCGAGATGTTTGGCAATGACGTCTGCCGGTTCATCGACGATATTGCCGAGCATGTAATCGTTTTGTGGCCAATTGACCAACGAAATTCCACTGCGGTACGCTCCCGCTGTGAATTGGCTCGGATCCAGCAATCGTCGATACATCCACAAGTTGAGTCCCGGAGTTTTAGGAAGCGGTTTTCCTGCCGTTTCAGGGACAAAATCCAACGTCTTGGGTTTGAGATCGCGAGGCGATGAATAACTCAGACTCAACAATTTTCCCGACCATGCCGGTCGAAGATTGGGAACATGGTCGCGCCAAAAGGCGTAATCCCGAGGCCGATCGATGGTGTGATCTTCTTCTTCCAAATAATCGATGGCAAAGCAATGGACAAACGATTGAATGTTCTTGGGGTCAGCCACCGAAGGTGCATGGGGTTCTTGGGTTACCGATTGAGCTTCGCTCCCGATTTGATATTCGGTCTTGGTCATCGGGAGAAGATCTCCCTGCTCCGTTGCATCGATATAGTACGATCCCGTAACCCAAATCTTGTGACCCGATCGAGTTTCGAAGCAGACGGATTCAATACGATCTCCTCCAACGCGTGCTTCGACCAGACGCGTCTCCAACGCTAACGTCAAGCGACCATTGCTCAGCCAAGGCCCAAGCATTTCATGCAACACAGCCAAGGCAACGCGAGGTTCATGGCACAACGGTGAAACGCTGCCGTTGCCTGGATTGAGATTGGGCTTGGCCTTCGCTGCATCGGTCAAAGGATAATTGCGCCGATAGTAATCCCGTATCCGATTTCGAAGTTCGCGATAACTCGGATTGCAACCTGTGGTCTCGATCCAACGGTGTTCATCGGGTGGAACTGCCTGTTGGGTTAGCTGCCCTCCGATCCAATCGGTTTCTTCGGTAAGGAGCACTCTCAAACCCGATTGGAGAGCCGCTAACGCAGCCGAGCAACCACCCAGACCTCCTCCGAGAATGACGACATCGTACGATCGCTCACGAGCATTCTCCAATGCGTGCTCCGTTCCCGATACCTGTTTTAAGAAGGCATAGGGAGAGAACAAAGCGACACTGGTGGCAAGAGACCGGGAGAGAAAGCGGCGGCGATAGATCACGTTGTTTTCAAACCTCAAGTTCTTAGATTACTCGGCCTTCATCCAAAAAGGTGCAGTGGCAAACCAAAGGACCGTGCCAATCATCATACTTCCCTTGACGAGTTCCAAGGAGATCCACTGCATGGCAAAGAGGGCCGAAGGAGCGATCGTGCAAAGCAACGCAATAGCTCCAAGGATTTGCAAAACTCGTTTCATGCTACACCTCGCTTTGCGTGTGTCGCCGATCGTCCAAACACTTGATAAAGCACAATGTAAAGCAATCCACGGGCAAGCGAACACGGCAAAGGAAGATACGAAGGAAACACACCCTGCTCGAAATGGAGATACATGCCGATTGCAACAGGGATCAGCCATGCCAGTAGTACATTCCATTCGAACAACGATCGTCGATGGATAGCTGGTTCCACGGGAATGCCAAGTCGTGCAGCAAGGAAATGATCGACGAGCACGATCGCACCGACGGGTGCGAGGATCGTACCATAGATGCCAACGAAATCGAGCAGCTTCATAGCGATGGCAGTGAAACGTTCCCGAAGCGATGCACAGGATCCCAGCGATAATCGTTGCCGTGGATCGCGATACTTCGCGATGCCTTGAAAGGCTAAGCCAGCGCGATAGAGCGTAGGATTGGCCGTGGTCCAGCCCGCGACGATCACGCAGATGAGACCTGCCCATCCAACAGCATCATTGACCATCGTTCCCGGATCTTTGCCCACAGCGGGATCGACACCATGCTCGCGTACCCAATACACCAGCAACAACGCCGCACAAATCCAAGCAACATAGTGCCCTAGAAACATCCCTGCAGCAGAAGCCCAACCCGAACTCGGTTTCTTGGCAAAGCGAAGCACCGACACATCCGCCATCCCCAAGTGCATCGCCGCATTGCAAAACCAGGAGAAGAAAACCACACCCCAAAAGCTAATCTTGGGTTCGGTGCCTGGTGGAGGTGTGAGCAGTGCCCAAAGATCAAACGTTTTGAGTCTGCCCAGCGTGACAAGAGCACAAGCAACAAACACAAGCAGCATCCATGGAGCCGAATAATGGCCTACCTTGGCGACAACTCCATACCCTTTCAGTGCGACGACGATCATGGCTAGTCCAATCACAACGCAGGAGACGATCCATGCTGGACCCGTCGGGAGCCATGATTGAAAGGTAGGCATCGCAATCGAGCCTTCAGGAAAGAAAGGCCCTACGGCGGTTGCAGAAACCGTGATCATGGCCCCTGCTAAGAAACAGAACAAAAGACCATTGGCCAAGTTATAGATTTTGACCAGAACCGGCCCGGCGATTCTCTCCATCTGATAATAAAGCGTCCATCGCTTCTGCGTTGCCACGACCGCTGTCAAATACCGCCACGTCAGTACGGCAAGGAGATTTCCAAGCAGCAGGCCAAAGATCAAACTAGCTGCACTGGCTCCCCACGACACGAACAAGGGACCGATCATGAACTCGGTGCCAGCGGTATGTTCTCCTGCATACATGCCCCAAAAGGCGGCAGGACCTTTCAAGGCTCGGTCGGGAACCCGCTCGCGTTCGTACTCCGTGCTCGATGTTGATTCCGTTGGTGATTGGCTTTCCATCATCGTTTCCCATTGCGATCCGCTTCGGCATCCTGCCACACCCTCTTCTTGGGCGCAATGCTAGCGATGCCATCTCGTTGGTGACACGATGGTATCGCGTTCCCCTGCGAATTGCCACTCTCCCCCCTGCCCTTCTCTCGTTTTGCTCGATCGATCTTGCCGAGCCTCCGCGAAATCACTACCTTCCCCGAAGCAAACGAAGTCTTCGTTAAGGATGGCAAGCGATGAACCGGATGATCGAAAAGACAAGCGTTCCGAAGGGAGTTCCATTCCATCGGTTAGCCTGTGTAGGTTTATTGTTCGTTGCGATCCATGCGATGACAGGCTGCCGTTGGACCAGTCACGGTCAAAATACGACGGGCGTTCAGCTCTTCCAACAAGGGCGTTATCCCGAAGCTCTTCAGCAATTTGAAACAGCCAAGCGAACCGACCCAACCAATCCCGATGTGTACTACAACCTGGCTTCCACTTATCACAAAATGGGTGTTGGCAAGAAAGATCAGAAACTGATCGATCAGGCGGAAGCACTCTATCATCAGTGCTTGGATATCTCGCCGAATCATGTGGAGTGCCATCGAGGCTTAGCGGTGCTTTTGGTCGAATCGAATCGCCAAGACAAGGCCTTTACCTTTCTCAAGAACTGGGCCAATTCCGCACCAACACTTTCCGACGCGCGCTTGGAATTGAGTCGACTCTATCAAGAGTTCGGTCATACCAAGGTCGCGGAACAATATCTCGACGAAGCTTTGGCCATGGATCCCAACAATTCCAAGGCATGGGCCGCGAAGGGACGCATGCGAGAAACCTCGGGAGATCTTCCACAAGCTCTTCAAAACTATCAGCAGAGTCTCGCCATCAATGCGATGCAGCCCGAGGTTTTTCAGCGGATCGCAGCACTCAATGTTCGCATGGCCAGCAATCCACCGGCCAATACGACGACGGGCCCATCCACCATCACTTCGCAAAACCCTGCATCCCAACCACGCTACTAACCTGCGCTCCCTCGCATTCTATGAAGCGCTTTCACTGATCTGCGGTGATTCTAAGGTCAAGATTTGCGATTGCGATGGTAGCTTGGCCATCGCTTGCATCATACGCTCATGGCAGGACAGCAAGATCACCTGCTGCGACCCGCTCAACTCTTGGATCGTCTCCAGCGTGGCATGCAATCGATCGTCGTCAAAGTTGACAAAGCAATCGTCCAATACCAAGGGCAACGGTTCGTAGTTGCGACAATAGTGCCGGACGTGAGCCAAGCGAATGGCAAGATAGAGTTGCTCGCGAGTCCCGGTGCTCAACTGACTTGGGGATTTGGAATAACCCGACCGATCAACCACCAAGAACGACGCGGTATTCTTGGGATCGGGTTGAAGGTCGACATAACGCTGCTGCGTCAATCGCGAAAAGATACCGACCATGTCCTGTTGGATTTCGTGTTCGAGCGATCCGTGGAAGCGTTGCATGGCAGCATGGAGAAGTTGTTCTGCAATACTCAATACCATCCAACGTTCGGAAGCGGATTCGAGTTGCCCCAACAGATCTTGCTTTTCAGCCGCAATGCGCGACGTCGGATCTTCGCGCTGGAGCTCATTCCATTTCTGCTCGATCCTTCCTTGCTCGCGAAGGTTTTCCTGAAGCGTTTGCTCCACTTGTTCCAGAGCTTGCGAGTCTTCGTTCAGTCCTTGTTCGAGTTCAAAGGAATCCATACAGGAAAGCGAAGCGATCCAGTCCGACATTGCCATGCCGCTCTCGTTGAGCAATTGCAGCTGCCGCTCCATACCCAAGATCTCGTTCTGGAGATCCCAGTACTGTTGTGCATGGCTAGTCCATCGGTCGAGATCCGAAGCGTCCCCATTTGTCTCTTGTAAAATCTTGGTTCGTCGTTCGTGACGTTCTTGCCACTGCGCTTGCAGGCTCGAGTAGGTTTGGGTCTTCTCTTCACCACGAACCCATAGCAGTTCCCGTTGTCGCTTCTTTTCAAAGACCTCCGACGCTTGTTGGAGCGCTTGCTCGAGTTGTCGCAAAAGCCCATGAATCGCTTCGTGAGGGATGATTTGCAACGAGCTTAAAACCTCTCGACTACTTTCAAAATACTCTTGCAATCGCTTGGTGTGTTCGCGATGTTCAAGTTGAAAGCGTTCACGATCTGCTCGATGCTGCCGCAGGTCCGCGAGCCCATGCAGGAGTTTCTCTGCGGCATCGGGTGTGACGTCGGAAGGAAGCCCCGTCTCGCTAAGCCAACGTTCGAAGGAGGTGCGATAGTGAGTGAGCTTTGCGGCGATTTCTTCTTCCTGTGAAGCAAGAATTTTTGCCCTTTGATGAAGTCGAGAGACTGCCTGTTGCTGAGCTTCGAGCGTCCCTGCATTCCGCTGGGCCTGATTGCAGAGCTCTTGTAGGTATTGCCATCGCGCGTGCAGCGAAGGGAATGTCGTCTTGACCGTCTCTGCGTCGATGGCCATTGCCTTCATGAGTGCTTCGAGGAGTTGGTTGAGTTGATCTCCATCTTTGGCTACTTGAGTTGTATGTTCGTCCATGCGTTCATGGAGTGATCGGTAACGAAGGGCATCTTCGCAAAGGGGGCGAATACGGTACAGATCGGCAACTGCAAAAGGGAGCTTCCGTTGGACTTCTTGATGCTCTGCGAGAACATTGGCCTCTAGTGTTTCGATTTCACTTAACTGCTTTCGCAAGAGCTGGAGTCGCTCCTCCTGCTGCCGAAGGGATGCTTCCAGACGATCGCGCTGCGCCACGGTGGCTGCATTCTGAAGAAGTGCATCGGCCATGGTGTCCGACTGGAGGATGAGCGATTTGAGCTTCTTTGCGAGTGAGCTCGACGCTTGGGTCTTTTTCACCGCTTTGCTTGTTTGTGTTGGCTCCCAAACGCCTTGTGATTCTGATTCCTGGTCCTCGGGCAGTTTCGACCACAGTGTTGGAGATGCGTCTTCCTCGGGCAGCAAAGGAAGAGGTGTTTCCTTGGCGTCGATGTTGGTGATCCATTGCGTCAGGATCTGATCGCGCCTCTGGCGAACTGTTTGGAGTTGTGTCCATGTGGGAATGGCTCCAGTCGATTCGAGCAGTGCTTTCTCGGCTTGCCATTGCAACTGTTCTTGTTCCAGTCGATGAAGCTCCTTTTGAATCGACTGACGTTCATTTTTCCAATGTTCTGCCTCTTTTTCTGCGCGTTGGAGGCTTTCCAAGTTTGGAATGGGAAGTTCGCGAAGCCAATCCAAGGATGCATTCCACGCACGCCAATGCTGTTCGATCCGTTCCGATTCGGATTTCCATTCGTGGCATTGTTCGTCACGTATACTCAGCCGCTGGTATCGCTCAAACGCTTCGCGAGCTTGATGCCACAATGTTTGCGATACGGTGGAGAAGAGTGTGCTTTGCCGGTGATCGAGTTCACGCTCGAGCAGTTCTTGCTCCAATGCAATTTGCTTTTGTTCTTGGCCGAGACTTTCCATTTCTTGAAGGGCTTGCCGATACGGCGCAACGATTTCATGGAATTGCGAAGAACGCATGGCCCCGAGGGGCATTTGGTCCCACTCTGCGCGACTGCCTGCCATCTGCAGGTCTTCCACCGTTTTCGCCTCTGCAAGTTGTGAAGCCGCGATCTGCGTTTCGATGACCTGGAGTCGTTGATAGGTCTCCAGCATATTGGTCGATTGCCCCAATAGACGCTGGAGTTCCGGATAGGCACTTTCCAATGGCGAATCACAAGGAATCTTTGCAATCTCTTCGGTGATCGTGTTCAGTTCGCGTTTGAGAACATTGAGTTCTTGATCGAACTGCATCCATTCGGTTTGAAGAGTCTTCCACATGCGAGCCCAATCGGCTGTCATCCATTCGGGAAGGTTGATTTCTGAACGTTTCTGTACCAAAACTCCATACTGTTTTGCTAGAGGTAAAGCTTCCAGAGCACGTTTGCGTTGGTGGTGCGATCGACGAAGTTCATTCTGTCGTTGGATGAGTTGCCCTTGTGTTTGTTGGAGCTTTTCTTTTTCTAAACAGAGCTCGCGATATTGGCGTGGGCGCACCCACTCGGCTTCTGTTTCCGTTTGGTGATGACGAAGCTTCTTGATCAGATCGGGGATGAGCTGGACTCGTCCTCTCTGGGTCAAGAGTTCGCTTCGTTCCTTCTCGATCCCTTCGCGAATGCGTTTCCAATCGATCACTTTCGATTGCCCACTCCCCAGAATCGCTTCGGTGAGATTGCTCCCTTTGAGTGATGCTTCGCCGATGGCTAGTTCATGCAATCCAAAGCCAAAGACATTCATGTAGGTTTGCGGATCCATGTCGCCAATGCGAGCAAGCCATTGCTCTTCCGACAAAGCCTGCCCCTGAAGAGTTCCTTCTTCAAAACTACTTCGCTTTCCAAATCGGCGGCGGACAAAGGACACATGCGAGCCATCGTTGAGTCGACACTGCAGGTGCGTACGCAGGTCTCCATTTTCCGAAAAAGCTTGCTTGGTAAAGCCAAACAACGATTCACGGATCGATTGAAGAATGGTCGATTTTCCAGATTCGTTGCGACCATAGATCAAGACGAGTGGTACCGAATCAAACGTGAGTTCACGGTTGTTGAAATGACCAAAAGGATGCAGATGAAGTCGTTCGATTCTCATCGAGAAGCAACTCCTGTTCCAAGGTCTTGCGTTTCTTGGCCTAAGAGCGATCCTTCGAGATATCGATAGGCTTGGCGAACCAAGCTGTCCCAATCAGGCTGCCATTCCGGAGAACGTTCCGTGGTCCAACCCATCTCTTGCAATTGCGAAGCGATCTTCTGTTGCAAAAGTTGTTTGGGATGTTGCAATGCCGAGTCATGCCACGCGTTTTCTTTCCACGAAGCCATGACCTTTTCCATCTCGTCGAGCGTCCATTGCGTGGCTTGAAGAGCGTGCGAGGACATGGGAGGCTGCGTGTGGATCTCTACCTTTTCTACCCACGCTTGTTCGAGTTCATTGGCAAGGTTGCGGAGGGTTGCGACCGCGCTGGCATATCCCGAGGGTGTTTGAAGAAGTGAATGGAGCTTTGTTGAACCCGTCAATCGAATCCGCAGCGCAAGAGTTCTACCTTCTTGCCGTGGAAGCGTATCTTCGATCTGTCCCTTGGCCGTTTGTTTGAGATCCTCGAGGGATTCGCATTCGGCGGTGTCGATCGCAAGGATGTGCCATCGCGCAACATCGGTCGCGATAAATTCCACTCGGTCCACCCGCTGGTCGTGAACATGCACCAAATAGCATCCCTTAGGACCTGTTTCGCGAATGCTACGCCCTTGCGTGTTTCCGCTATAGCCAATCCACGATACAGAGGACAAGGATGATTCACTCCGTTGATGGATGTGTCCCAAAGCCCAGTAGCCATACCCTTTATCCTCTAGGATACTGAGTTCTGTGGGAGCGTAGGGATCGTGCAATGCATTGCCGGTCAAGCTCGTGTGAAGCAAGCCCACATTGAAGAGCCCCGATTTGGCCTGAGGATACCGCGCTGCAAGGTCTTCCATCACGGATGCGTGGCGGAAGGATTGTCCATGAACGGCGAGTCCACAATCGAGCGTCAGTGTGTCAGGGGCATTCGAGCCAAACTCATGCACATTCTTGGGCCAATCCAATTGTTGTATAACCACCGAGTGTGCATCATGATTGCCGCGAATGAGAACGACCGGGATCTGTTCACGCTCTAGACGCCGAAATTGTTCCACCATCCAAAGCCCGACACGCATATCCTCCCAAGGGCCGTCGAAGAGATCACCAGCAATCAGAACCGCGTGCACTTGATGAGCAATGGCGACATCGATCAGATTCTCGACCGCTTGAGTCGGCGCGCGACGCATCGTTTCGATCGGTGCACCTGGATAGAGTTCGAGCTTTTGCAGTGGGCTTCCAATGTGCAGGTCCGCCGCATGTAGAAATCGAAGCTCGCTCATCCTCTCACTCCGTTGGCTTGGGTGATTCCCATTTCCTTAAAGATGCAATTGCATCCTTAGGCGAGTTTCACCAAGAATTCCTCGATTGCAAAGCGGGCGGCTCGATCGTTGGAATGGGTTCCTTTGAGTTTCATTTCCATTTCCACCAACCAGTTCAAGAGTTGCTTGGCTCGAGGCCGCCCGATGCGTCGCAATTGCCCCTCGGCCTTCTTCAGATCGAACTTCTTGAATCCGGCCCGCTCCAAAGCGAATGGAAGATTCGGCTTGGCACCACAACGTTCGGATTGCTCGACGAGTTGCGCTGCAACACCATAGCGCCGAAGAGACCAAGCTAAAGGTGCAAAGAACGCAAGAGCATTCTGGCCGGACGAGAGAAGTCGATCGAGTTGTTCGAGAGCGTGTCCAATTTTTCCATCGGCCACATGGTCTGCGATTTCCCAAAGGGTTTGGGTTCTCCAGCCACCCACCATCTCATTGACCCGTTGATCCGGTACGTTTCCTTGCGCATCGGCGAACAATGCCAGTTTCGCCAATTCGCAATCCAACATTCCCAAGTCGGTCCCAATCCGGTCGAGCAAAGTATGCATCTGTTTCTGCGTTAGTTCGAGTCGATGCGTTTGTTTGGCCCAACTTCCAAGCCATTTGGCAATCGCTTTTTCATCGACGGGATTGCCCCACGAAGAAAGGACGGGAGGATTGCATTGGATGAGCATACCTTTGGCAACCACTTGCTTGTAGAGCTTGGTCGTCCCCGGAAAGGTGCTGACTTCCAAAACCAGGACGGCATCTTTGGGAGGATGTTCAATCCACTTTTCCAGCGATGCTCGATTCGAAGAAACAAACTTGTCTGCATCTTTGACGATGGCAACGCGATGGTGGGAAGCATCGAACAATGAAATCGTGGCAAGCTCATCATGAACATCGCGCCAATTCGATTCCGGTCCATCGAATGCCTCGATCGCATCCGGGTCGGTTTGGCTGGCTTCGATCACTTTGGCAACGGCATGGCGCAGCAAAAAACCATCGCTTCCAACGAGTACCATCATGGGCGGAAGTTGGGCGCCTTTGGCTGATTCTATCCATTCAAATGCGTGTACAGTTGTTGCCATGTCAACAAGGATATCGCTCTATCCACGCATCGACTACCCCCGGTCCAAGAGAAGCCCTTTTTGCCCCCGAAACACGGGCGATGTTCCTTGTTCAGCACGCTTACGGTTTAAATCCTAGCTCTTGCGATTGACGCTGCACTTCGCGCACGATCTGTTCTTCAACGGTGGGACTCCACGGCGCAGGCAAGCCGTAGTACACCATCGCTCCTCCGCCTTCGTATCCACCTTCGGTGAGTACCCGCCTCGAAGGAATGTAGGCCATGACATCATGCGCATACGCAGCCACCCAAGTCTTCTTTGCTTGGCCTTCGTTCTTGATTCGAAGAGCATAGTCGACGACGACTTCGCCACCCAAGGCGATGAATTGAAGGTCTCCCAGTTTCCAGGTGGAGATGGGATAAGGATAGGTTGCCGATGGTGGTCCCTCCGCTTCCCAACGATCCAAGATTTGCTTGGCTCTTGAAACGATATAGGGATCCTTCGATTGCAGCGAGGCTTCCCAGGATGCTCGATCAGGTGTGGAATCGAAGGCTAAAGGTATCTCGGCGTAGACCGAAGAGAATCCGCCATCGATGGTTTGCATTTGCGAAGTCAACAAGACAGCCTCGACGGAATTTGCGAGATGCCTTCCGTAGTGCTTGGCGATTTCTACGGTCCGACGTGGGAGAGGATTTTGATCGGCGCCGCATCCTGCCCAAAACAACGCAATGCAGTCAGGGTGTTTCTCTTCGAGCTCCATTTGGGCAAACGTTGGGTAGTCCCCGGACCATTCAAAGGAACTCAATACGGTTGCATGGCAGGCATATCCAAACAGTACGGATCGGAGCTTTCCATCGCGAGTGCGCATAGCGAGTACAGGAACGTCATGATCCACTGGGCCTTGGAGTTGTCCTTCGAACCGAAGGCGCGGTACGTTGGCTTCGACGTTGGTTCGCCGATTCACCGCCACGTTGCACGAACCAACTCCCCATGCAAGATTCACGTCTTCCACGGAACGCAACGCTTGGTCGACCGTTTCCACGATTCGATCGATCAATTGTTTCGAATAGTCTTCAATCTGCCGACGTTGCTCGGCATTCAATCGCCAAGAGAGCATGGCCATCAAATTAGTTCCAACGGCAGGCCCCGTATGCGTATGCGACGTGAAGATAGCGATTTGATGGCGAGCCAACCCATGGTCCCTCTCCAAGCGGCGAGTGATCTCTTGCGACAAGCCGCGATCAATACCAACGAGATCGAGAGAAATGATCACGCCGCGATGATGCGATGCATCTTCTAACACCAGAGCCTTGCACCATAGATCCGTCAGTTTTCCCGATGCCGGCTTATCGCGCGATCCGTAACCAGACATCCACATCCATTCGTCCGGTGTAATCTTGGTCTTGGCCACGCCTGCTCGCCATGTCGACGTCGAGTTCGATTCCGCCAACGTTGGAAGTGAAAGATAGATTAGGCAAACGAAAAAGAGAGCCAAGTGCTTTCGATCGGACATGGTGGTGGTGCCGAAGAGGATGGATGGAGGTTGGTGGGAGGAAACGTAAAGCTTATCACGTCGGAAACCAAGAGGCGCAGGAAGACGACCGAATTGGTGCCGTTGCGTACAAAGTGCCCTTTCCGAAAGAACGGCGAGAAAACCGCAAGGGAAGGAATGGCAACACAATCCGGTAGAAAATTAAGCAAATGGTGCTTTGGAACGGAATCTCGCCGAAAATGAGATGGAAATTCGGCGGTTCCTCGTTGCGACCATGCATTTCTTCCGAGAAAATAAAGGTTTGCATCTGTAATCGTCGATTCGATATCTGACTGCACCTTCCTCCTATTGCCCACCTTACCTCGGCGAGAAACGCATATGGCTTCTTCGTTCGTGATGTCTCGGCGGACCCTTCTCCATGGAACCGGAGTCGCATTGGCCTTGCCGTGGCTTGAGGCCATGGTATGCCGACCAGCGTTGGCGGCGAGTACTGCCAAGCCTCCTGTACGCTTGGCGTTTTTCTATGTGCCCAATGGCGTCAACATGGCTCATTGGAAGCCCTCGGCACCAGGCAAGTTGGTAGAGCTACCGACGATTCTCAAACCGCTCGAACCACTCAAGCAATGCATCCTCGTACTTAGCGATCTTGCTGCGGATCATTGCAATGGAAAGTCAGCAGCACATGAACCAGCGGGTGGTGGGTTCTTGGTTGGCAAGAAGTGCAAACATTCGGAAGAGCCTGAAGTGGGTGGCGCATCGGTCGATCAACTCGTTGCAAGCCAAAGCGGTCATCACACACCCGTTGAAGCCCTCGCCTTGGGCATCGATCCAGGACATCGAGGGGACCATGGTTATAGTGGGACGTACATGTCGCACATCTCGTGGCGCGACAAAACAACACCCGTTGGCTTGGATCTCAATCCGAAAGAGCTTTATCAACGTCTCTTTCGTGGAGCAGCACCTAAGAAACCCAATTGGCAATCGAACAGTGAAGTCGAGGTCACCAAGAGCGATTCACCGGAGTCGAGTGTGTTGGACTTGGTGCGCGAAGAAACCAAATCGCTTCAACGCAAATTAGGATCCAACGATCGTCGAAAGCTTGAACAGTATATGGATGGATTGCGAAGTGTTGAAAAGCGAGTCGCTTTGGCGGATCGCGATACCCATTCGCACCATCAGGATGCATTCAAGAACGATCCCAAAGCTGATGGCGATGCACTGGATGTTTCGACGCTCATCATTCCCGACGGCAAAGGGATTCCATCGCTCTATGCTGACCACGTCAATTTGATGCTCGACATCCTCACTTTGGCGTTTCAATCGGATACGACACGCGTGGCTAGTTTCATGTTTTCGTATGAGAAGTCTGGGCGAGCCTATCCCGAGATCGAAGCTCCCGGATCGCACCATTCGACGTCGCACCATCAGAATGAAGCGAAGAATCTCGATCAGCTCACTCGCATCAATACCCATCACATGGAATTGTTTGCGAGGATGCTGCAGCGAATGAGCCAAATCGATGAAGGAGGTTCGTCGCTTCTCGACAACGTGATGATCTGTTATGGCAGTGGTATCAGCGATGGTAACCGACACAACCATGATGATCTTCCAATCGTGGTTGCTGGGGGCGGCGGTGGAACACTCGAAGGAGGCCGGCACGTCATTTACGATAAGAAGACGCCTCTTTGCAATCTGTATCTCGAGATGATGGCTCGCGCGGGTGTCGAAGCGGAACGCTTCGGCGATAGCACGGGTCCGCTGGGTGGCTTGCGAGGCTAACGGAGGTTCCCTCAAATCGTTTCATCGCACGGGAATCGTGGAACATATTGGGTGCCAAAATCGATAGGGCCCGCAGACAGATAGAGGCATTCATGGGTTGGATGTGGGGCGGCACGGTGTCAATGTCCGCAATGGCCATGCATCTCTGGATTCGCATGGGGCTTTTCATTGCATGCGGTTTGTCTTCACTTCCAGTGTTGGCTCAACCGGACAAGCAAAAAGATCCTCTATCGTGGGATCGCAACATTCGCGGGTTAGTCGATCGGTATTGCACCAAATGCCATCGCGCCGACAAGGTCAGCGGTGATGTGAACCTCGCGCAAGACATCGATTTGCGTTTGATTCTCGAACATCGCGATACATGGCAAACCGCATTGGCTCAGATTCAAAATGCGGATATGCCTCCCGCTGATGCCAAGCAGCCAACTTCCGAAGAACGCGAACTCATGATTCAGTTCCTCAAAGTTACATTGGAGGAACTCGATTGCAGCGTACCCGATCCTGGTAAACCTGTATTGAGAAGACTCAATCGGATTGAATACGATCTTTCCATTCTGGATGTGACTGGACTCGACCTGCGCCTAGCAGAAGGCTTTGCTCCTGATGGTACGGCACATGGTTTCGATACCATCGCGGACGCGTTGAGCTTATCTCCTTCGCAAGTGGAGCAGTACTATGATGCAGCGAAGAAACTAGTCGCTACGGTGAGCGAGCATCGGGGAGATCGTCCCGAAGTCTACCTGCGTGTTTTGGGAATGAAGGAAATGGATGGGGATGCAGAACGCATCCGCATGCATGTAGAGAGTTTTGCCAGTCGTGCCTTTCGTCGTCCTGCGCCTTCCGATTACGTCGACAACCTCATGCGATTGTATGCACGTCTTCGCTCCAAAGGGACGGACCACGAAACGGCGCTTGGACAGATCATTCAAGCGATATTGATCTCCCCCAAGTTTTTGATGCGAGTGGAACAAGATCGCCCTAATACGGACGATCCCTATCCCGTCGACGATTACGAATTGGCATCGCGGCTCAGTTATTTTTTGTGGTCGCGTCCTCCCGATGATCGGCTCATTCAGCTTGCTCGCGATGGCAAGCTCATGGATGCCGCTGTGCGCAAGGAAGAAGTGGCTCGCATGATTGCGGACCCCAAGAGTCTCGCACTGGTCGATCAGTTCTTTGGACAATGGTTGTCGTTTCGCGACATCGCGATGCATTCGGTGGATGGCAAACAGTTTCCGGAGTTTGATGAAACGCTAAGGAGCTCGATGGTGGAAGAGGTGCGGTTGGTGCTGCACGAGATGCTCCAAAAGAATCGCTCCCTAGCGGAATTGATCGACGCGGACTACACGTATATCGACCGTCGCCTTTCCGAGCATTATGGACTTCCCTATTCGGCGCAACAGGGATTTCAAAGAATTGCATTGACCGATCATCGTCGCGGAGGATTGTTGACCTCGGCCGCACTCCTAACGCTTCAATCGGATCCTGGAAGAACCAACGTACCAAGGCGAGGCAACTTCATTGCGGGAAGAATCCTCGGTGCGCCTCCGCCTCCTCCTCCGCCGAATGTGCCGCCACTGGAAGAGTCCGCATCAGATGGCAAGAAGCGTACGCTTCGCGAGATTCTCGAGATCCATCGCAGCAAACCTGAATGCGCTAGTTGCCATGACAAAATGGATCCACTGGGACTTGCCTTTGAAAACTACGACGCCATCGGTCGCTGGCGAACGGAAGAACATGGCATTCCCATCGATGCATCGGGCAAGTTGGTTCAAGGCCAAGCATTTCAAGGGCCTGAAGATTTTAAGAAGATCCTGATCGACCAAAAGGATCAAGTCGCAAGGACGCTCATCAAGAATCTCCTGATTTACGCTTTGGGGCGTGGCCTACAACGACCCGACGAGTGCACTGTCCGCAGCACGCTCGAGAAAGCTCGTGCGGAAGATTATCGGTTGGGAAGCATCGTCGAGTCGATCATCGAAAGCTATCCGTTTCTGCATCGTCGCAACGCACCCTAGCGTTGCGATTGAGGTAACGTGTCCCTAACAATCCTCCGACTGAAAAGTGCGAAGGCTTGCCGCAAGTCTGCAGGGTCATTCCACTGCGCGATAGGCTTTGGGGAAGAGACGCCAATGGCCGTCGACATAGACCAATCCATCATAGGCCATGCCAAGTTCCTCTCCCGGTACGACAAACTTGAATCGATAGTGCGTGAAGCCTTTCTGAAAATGAGGCCCTAGTTTTTCATAGCCGCCCGGAAAATGTTCCTTGGCACGTCCGGTCCACTTTTGAAGTTCTTCACTGGTGGCCGCAAACAGGAGAACCGACGTCTGTCCTGCTTTGGGGACCACGACGATGAGCCCTTTCTCCCAAGGCTCTGCATACATCGTTTGCATTTTCTTAGCGATCTCAGGCATAAAGACTTTTTCGTAGTCTTCGGCTTTGGGACGCAACGAATGAGTCAGAGCTTTGAGATCGGCACCTGGTTGCACAAAGGTCGCCAACAGATCTTTGGCACCTTGTTCTGTACCTGGGAAGCGATCATTGCCCCAAACACATGACGTCGAAACCCAGACGATTGCCAAAACGATCCACCCGCTTCGCATCATGATACTCCTTGACTTTGGACCTTTTAGGTTGAATGGACTTACTCTTCGTTTCCGCCGGCTTGAGTGGAATCGATAGGACGCGCGAAGAAATCGATGGATTCAAAACGTGGACCTCATCCATCGATCCCATTGGAAAGTCTGATCATACCATCGTTCGAAGCTCTCGGAGGATTCTTGAAGAGCGTTCGGAGACGGCGAATGTTACGTGACGGACCGCGGCAATGTGCCCCATGCCATTTTGCTTGCCCCATTTTCTAAGCAATTCGGGCCTGAATTGCTGGAACAAAGGCTGATGAGCTCGTTTTTGGAGAAGAAAGAAAAGGATTTATGTAACTTCACTTGGACCCGCGAATCACTCCCCTTAGAGACTTCATGGAACAAGAAAGGGAGCAATCATGTTTCGCACGAATTTGGGAGCGATCGACCGTGGAATTCGAATCATTGCCGGGGCGGCACTGTTAGCGATCGTTTTCGTTGGGCCTCAAACTCCATGGGGTTGGATCGGCATCGTTCCGCTCGTCACAGGACTTGTCGGTTGGTGCCCGGCTTATTGTCCTTTGGGATTGAGTACCTGCAAATTGTCGGCCAAGAACTAATGCTTCGCGTTCGAATCACGAACGCTGATCGAGAAACAGAAGCGGTATTACGGGAGGCCGGCCATCTTCAATGGGGTGAGACTCTCGCCGATGCGCCGAACGATTGGCGGTGCAGTCGGCGAGATCTCATTCTTTGTCGATTCATGAAGTGCGAAGGAGAGGGGTACAAAAGAGGTTGTATTCGCCTCGAATTGGGCAAGCTAAAATAGAAGGTTCGATACCGAAAGGTTCGATTCGACCTACCTTCATCGCCCCCTTTTCGCCCTTCTCAATAGGCTTTGACGATTGATGCGCACTTCAATTTCGATATGGAACGCGATCTGTTGCAGCACATGGTTTGGTATTCTCGCAAGCATTGGACCGATCGCGTGGGGTGATGATTTTCCTCCCATCAAGAATACTGAGACCTCGCCCACAAGCCCACTCTCACCAGAGGAGACGATTCGCCAAGCGAAACTTCCAACGGGATTCTCACTTCAAGTATTTGCATCCGAACCCGACGTGCAGAACCCAATCGGCGTTGCCCTGGACGAGCGAGGGCGCATGTGGGTTGCCGAAAACTATAGCTGGACGGGCGATCAACTATTCGACCCGCAACAACGCGATCGTATCGTCGTCCTTGAGGATACCGATGGGGATGGTCGGCATGATAAGCGGACCGTGTTCTGGGATGAAGCTCATAAATTGACGAGCGTGGAAGTGGGCTTCGGTGGCGTTTGGTGCATCTGTTTACCCCAAGTTCTTTTTATTCCGGATCGAAATCGCGATGATGTTCCGGATGGTCCTCCGGAAGTGGTTTTCGATGGTATCGACGAAGGTGTCATTGGGCATAACGCAGCCAACGGACTTCGCCTTGGACCTGACGGTTGGTTTTATGCCAGGCATGGAATTCAAGCTACCAGCAATATCGGAGTTCCAGGGGCCAGCGATTCGCAACGCGTCAAAATCAATACGGGCGTTTGGCGGTTTCATCCATTGCATCGAACGGTGGAAGCCGTGATGCATGGAATGACCAACGCTTGGGGATTTGACTTCGATCAGCATGGCGAAATGTTTGTCATCAATACGGTGATCGGACATCTTTGGCATACCGTACCCGGTGCCCACGTTCGCCGTATGTATGGCGTGGATCTCAATCCGCATACCTATCAGTTGATCGAGCAAACGGCGGATCATTTTCATTGGGACGTAGGCGCGGAACAATGGAATACGGTACGGCAAGGAGTGTCGGATAAGACGAGCGAGGCAGGTGGCGGTCATGCTCACATCGGTCTGTTGATCTATCAGGGTGATAATTGGCCGGAAGAATATCGTCATCAGCTTTTTACGCTCAATCTGCATGGACTTCGAATCAACACCAATCGATTGGAACGGGAAGGTGCTGGATACGTTGGAAAGCGAGCACCCGATTTTGCATTTTTTACCGATCCTTGGTTTCGAGGAATGGAACTGATCACTGGCCCCGATGGTAGCGTCTACCTTGCAGACTGGTCCGATACGGGAGAATGCCATGAACGAGGCGGAGTCCATCGCACTAGCGGTCGCATCTATAAACTGAGTTACGGAAAACCGTTCCGCCAGTTTGGCTTCGACTTGGCTTCGCAATCGGATGAACAATTGGTAGAACATCTCAAGAAAGCCAATGCATGGTGGCCCCGCACGGCGCGACGAGTCCTTATGGAACGATGGGCCGGCCAAGGACAATCGCCCGAAGCCATGAAGGTGGCGACAACCCTTCGCACATTAGCGGAAAAGGGTGAATCGGTGGTTATTCGCTTGCGAGCCATGGAAGCATTGCATGGAATCGATCAAGCATCCGAGGCGTGGCTTCTTGGGCGATTGCAGGCACAAGATGAGCATGAGCGGGTGATGGCGGTGCGTTTGTTGGTAGATCGGTTGCATCCAGAGATCCGGCCTGCATCCTCGAAGCTCCTATCGCAGTTCCAGACCTTGGCACAGAAAGATCCTTCAGGACTGGTGCATCTCTACCTCGCATCGGCGTTGCAGCGTTTGCCAGTCCAAGAGCGATGGGGTATTGCTGAAGCTCTTGCTTCCAAAGGAATGTGGGCGGAAGATCGCATGTTTCCGTTGATGCTCTGGTACGGAATAGAACCCGCCGTCCCCACCAACATCGATCGTTCGATTCAATTGGCAAGGGCAAGCCAGATTCCACTGTTCACCGAGAACATTGCCCGGCGCTGGACACTCGAAATGGAAAAGAATCCACAAGGTATCGAACGATTGATGGAAGTTACCGATGCCAAGCATGCTCAATATGATGAGGCCGTGCTCAAAGGGATGTCTCTTGGACTGAATGGATGGTTGCGAGCCACTCAGCCTCGATCGTGGATCCCCTTTGCGGCTCGATTGGATTCCAAGAGTTCGGAAGAAATCGATCGCATGAAGAAGGGACTGCAGCTGGTCTTCGGAGATGGGCTTGCCATGGCAGAACTTCGCAAGATTGCTGGCGATGGCAACGCCAACCCTGATGCGCGTCGTCAGGCATTGCGATCTTTGATTCAGCATGGCAGTAGTGATTTGGCGAATCCCTTACTTCAATGGACCGCCGATCGAGTTCTGGGCCTAGATGCGATCCGAGGTCTCGCCAAGTACGAACATCCCGATGCGGCCAAAACATTGATCGGGCGCTGGTCTTCGTTGGGGCCGATCGAAAAACAAGAAGTGGTTCACACTTTGTCGTCCCGACCGACGTATGCTCGCGAACTATTGGCAGGCATTCGCGGGAAGAAGCTCGAAGCCAACGAACTCACCGCCTACCATGCGCGTCAGATTCAGTCGTTCGAGGATCCCGAATTGCAACGCGAGCTTTCCGAATTGTGGGGTGAAGTCCGTTCTTCGCCTCAAGAGAAGAAGCAAAAAATGGAGGAATGGAAAAAGTCGCTTTCCAGTGAGGTACTGGAAAAAGCCAACCTAAGCCAAGGTCGATGGACCTTTCAGCAAACGTGTGCCAATTGCCATGTGCTCTATGGAGTTGGGAAACGAACTGGGCCCGATCTCACCGGTTCCAACCGCAAGAATCTCGACTATCTCCTCGAGAATATTTTGGATCCCAGCGCAAGTGTTGGTCAAGACTTCAGAACGCTGACTGTAGTGCTTGATGATGGACGCGTCATCAACGGTGTCATCAGTGAGAAGAGCGAAAAGACACTTACACTGCAAACGTTGCAGGAGCCGATCACCATCGACCGAAGTCAAATCGTTTCGCAGAAACAAAACGCAACGTCCCTGATGCCCGATGGCCTGCTCGAAAACAAGACTCTCGAACAGGTCCGCGACTTGATCGCCTACCTGATGGCGACCGATCAAGTCCCGCTGCCCACACAGCCTTGATGGTAAGAGAGTATTCAGACACAAAAGACAAAACCCCAGGTCGACGAAGTCGGCCTGGGGTTTGTCTTTGAGGTTGCTTGATGAAGGAATTCAACGATCTGACGGATTCGAGTTACTTCAAGTCAAACTTGAAATCATTCTTGGTTGCATTGGAATCGACCGTCGCGGTAAAGCCCGATTTGTTTTCATCGGCATACTTCAACGGTATCGGCGATGGCTCCGGTTTGACGCCGTTGGTGAAGCCAGGCATGTCAGGAATGATATCCGATACGAACTTGAAGGAGACCTTGTAATTGCCTGCGATGGCGCCGTCACCGGGTTTCATCGTTTGCAATTGAAACTGTCCATTCTCATCGGTTGTTCCTTCGGCGATATGGCCTTTGGCATCGGATGGAACAAACATTACGTTGATCTTGCCGATAGGTTTATTCTGATATGTGACCGTTCCTTTCACCGGCACGACATCTAAACCCCGATCACCGCAGCCCACAAACAGGATCAAAATTGCAAGGGACAAAAAAGCGCATAGCGAACGATGTAACAACAAGGCAGGGACTCCCTTTTACGGACGATCGATGGATGGAACGATTGCATGAACACTCTTTCCCAAGGTGCATGAGGAAAGAGTGTTTGCGTTTCAAGAATGGAAAGTCTAAGACTTTCGGTGCGATTAGTTATCCAAGGTTACAACTTCGCCCGAGCTGATCGTGGCATAGCCTCGATAGATGCTCGTATCGATAGTCTCCGCGACGAAGCGAACGCTACCATCACAAAGTGCAAAATTACCTCCACCCACGTGCCGGCTGTTAAATCCATAGTTGTTGGGCCAATCGGCGATATTGCGCGGAACGCGAAGAGAACGGTTGAGCGGAATCGCGGTTGTGGCGGTGACGGCGTTGGGGTTGTACCACCAGTTCCATTGGCTGAAGTGAGGAATGGCTTCGCCGACCATGAAGGTATTGGAGGTCCCATCGATGATGTCGCGCATCCGCGTTAGCGGATTCGTGTTTTGCTGATTGGAACTGAGAATGCCGTTCCCTGCATTCAAGCCGTCGGAGTTCCCACCGTTCTTTCCACCGAGATTATTGACCCAAGCGAAAACTCCCGCATTCCAATTGCTACCAGCACAGGCTTTGTAGTTGGTAACGGCCCAACGGTCATTGGAGCTGACAGTGTCGGAACGTTGGTTGAGCAATCCATTTTCATGCTGTCCATCCGAAGGACAGAGATAGGTTGGGATCTAGCCTCTTTAGGTGCAGGTCAGTGTAAAAATACACAACATTGAATCAAGCGATTTTGTTATGATTCACAAAGTTCGTTGAAGTTTTGTTCCGCTTCTCAGTCATGGAAAATGTCCCTAAACGAGACCATGTCCTGAGAAGTCATCGTTTTGAGCAATGATCCCGCGGGGTTGAAAGGTCGCCGATGATATCTAGATGCCTGTTCGCCGCCCTGTTTTGTTTCTTTCTCGGCTGCACCTCGAAACAGCCCACACCCAAAGCGACACCGGCAGCCAAACCTCAAAACCCCTTGGCTACGTTGGAAGGAAATGTGGCTTTGGATTTTAGCCCGGATGGTAAATGGCTGGCAGTTGGAGCGGAATTGATCGATACGAGTAGTTGGACGATCACAGCAAAACTCGAAGAACGTGTGTCCGACAAGAATCCCAAAAGCAAGAATCACTGGGGATATACCTCGGCTGCCTTTTCACCCGATTCCAAACATTTGGTCCTTGGCGACCAAGACGGGACTCTGCGCATTCTAGATGTTCCTTCGATGGTCATGACCCATGAGCTCTTGGCTCACGGTGCCCGAATTACGGGCATCGGTTTTGCCGCGGATAATGAAACGATCGTGACGACGAGTGTGGATGATTTTATTCGATTGCGAGTCTGGAACATGCGAACCGATCAAGAGATTTTTCGAAGCGCTAGCATGCTGCCAGCGAATAACCAAGATCCAACCACGGCCGATATCGTCGATGCGATCGACGTCTTTGCGCTGAGTCCCAACCGTGAACTCTTTGCAGCTGCCGACGTGATGAGCAAGATCGTGGTAGGCCGCGTTCAGGATGGAAAAGTGCTCCATTCATTCAAAGGCCCCCAAGGAGACAAGGTCGAAATGGACTCTTTGGCCTTCACCGGAGACTCGAACAAACTGTGGATTGGTGTCACACCCAACATTCACGTTCAAGCTGTGAACGGTGAGCCAGCAGGAAATCCGATCGCGACCAAGGCCGATTCGACGTCCCTACAGGCCAAGGTGATTCCTGATACCGGCATGATGGTGCTGTACTACTATCACCAAACTGCCAAAGCACCTGTGATCGAGTTCTACGATGGTGCCAATAACAAGTCGTTGGGTTGTTTTGTACCTGATGTATCGCGAGGTAATTATTGGGCCATTTCCCAGGATGGAAAGTACATTGCCACGGTAAGTCGTGGTGGCCCAATCCGGATTTGGGACGTCGCGGAAGTAATGAAGAATTTGCTTACGTCGTGATGTTTGGTAAGCGTTCTCTGACTGCTTCACTAGACCCGATCTTGGCGTCGTCGATCGCGGTTACGACGAGCACAGTCATCGCAAACGCCCGAAATCGTCAATCGATGGGATCGCACGCGAAATCGATGCTGTCGGCCCACTTCATCCCGCAAGCGAATGAGTTCATCGCTTTGAAATTCGATGAGCTTCTGACAATGGATGCAATGCAAATGGTCGTGCGGAGGATAACCGTAGTCGTGCTCGTATACGGCCCGACCATTCAGTTCAAAACTGCGGAGTAATCCAGCGTCGACGAACTCCTTCAACGTCCGATAGACGGTCGGCCTCGAAACGTAATTGGGAGCCCCTTTTCGTGGAAGCTGTTCAATCAACTGATCGGCATCAAAATGCTCATGGCGACTAAAGACCTGTTCGACCAACACACGACGCTGTTCCGTAATGCGTTGTCCACGACTTTGAAGGTATTCTTCAAAGCGTTCGATCGGCGATAAGGACACCTCGATCGATCCAAGGGATGGTTCTTCAGAAGCAGATGACACAACGAACTCGATTTAGGATGAGACAAGATGAGCCGCAAGGCACTTGTTGGAGACCCTGCGATCCCAACCTTCCCATTGTAGGTGACGTTGGCCAGATTTCCAAATGGCATCAAACGATCCGCCACTTTGGATGGGTTCCGCTACCTTCGAGTCTTTCCACCGAAGCCTCGCCGTTGTGGGCAAGCCAGGAAGAACGATTCCATCTGGTTTGCGGCCGCGGGCTACGAGGTGCGTAGCCCAGCCATCCTAGGCGTGGAAGGTTGGAAATTTTTCCAATGGACCTATGCGGGATTAGCCAATCTGGTCGAGCAAGCGATCCAAGGCAATCGACATCTTTTCGGGAGTGTCGTAGGTACCTTCGGCGATCGCACGTCGGAGCGCGGCCACCTTGTCAGTACGGATGTCGGAAGATGGCTGGTCAGCCCCAATGGCTTGACCGAGAGCTTGAGCTTCAGGTGAAAGGTCCAACTGATCAACCGGGGCAAGGGAGTTTGTTTCGGTGGCGATCGAGTTCGCATTCGTTGCTACATCACGGGATGCACCACGAAAAGCCTGAACACCAGAAACGTTGAAACTGTTAGAAATCTCCATTGGTCGATTCTCCCCCTAGGATGTGACACGAAGTATTCGGGAATGGGACTGCGTAGGAACGTTTGATGCCTGGAGGGCACCAACCGCTTTCGTCGTGGCTTGCGTCGCAGTCCGTGTCGAGGAAGAGCAAAATCCGTGTTGCGGATAGGAATCGACTTTGCGAAGAATCGCTTCTCAGGCGAAAGCTCCACGTTTATCGATCCTTGGATCGCCTTTACCTCAACGAATCCCTCCTATTACGCGTCGTAGGAATTGAAAGCAACCTATCACCCTTACCGACTGTTCGGTTGCTTCCGCATATCGCGCGAGTCCCACTCGCGCCATCCGAAACATCCGTTGTTTCGGATGATAGTGGCAAAAGCAACTGGTGTGCCAAAATCTGGATCCAAAGTCGACAACCTTAAAAGGTTGCCCTGGCACACGAGAACTTCACCCTATTTCCTTGAATATAGAATCGATAGGACCCTCAACGCAAGCGGAATCGGAAGGTTCTCCTGCCACTTCCTCCTGCCTCCTTGGTAAAGTCTACAATTTCCACTGTCATTTCTTCCGCATCCCGTTGCATGGATACACCATGTGACCTCAAATCGATTCGCTAGCAAAGAACCATCCCTCCCATGGTTGCAAAAGCGATCTCGTTCTTGCCCCGTCTTTTGTCCTATAATCCCGCGCATTGAGCGGTGCATGGCATTTTGACCGTCGGTCGAAGATTCGCTAGATCTTGGTATGCATCGCTTTGTCGTTGAATTTCATCACAGGGAGTAATCGATGAGACTTGATTGGTGTCGGCATCTCGCGTTGGGTGCGTTGTCGATAGTTTGCTTCACGCCGAGCCTTGCCGCGTCTGATCTTCAGAAAGATACTTCCCTGGGCTTAGCGCCTCAGGATGCAGATCTCTATATGGCATCCTACCGATGTCGCGAACAGTGGGAGCAGTTTTTGCAAAGCAAAGCTGTCCGCGAAATCCATCAACTCGATTACGTTCAAAAGATCGTAGCCAAGTTCAAAGCCCAGTGGGAATCGGCGGATGGACAATTGGCTCAAGCCAAAACAGTTCTCAAAACCCCTCTCGCTCAAGACCTAATCAAGCTCGCCACCGAAATGGCTTCCGAAGAGATGTTCTTATTCTCTGACGGAAAGGCCTCGCAGTTTTTGGTGGGAGTCAATGCGCTCAACGAGGAACTCGTCGAAGCCACCGGAGATGGCCCGGAAGCCATCATAGAATGGTTTGAATCGCTGACTCGCGAAGACCTCAATCAGGTACCCATTCCCACTTTCGTCTTGGGGTTCAAATTTCAAGATGAAGACCGCGCCCTAACCTTGCTCGATCAATTGCAGGCGGTCGTCTCGTTGGGACTCAATTCCAATCCAGCGACCGTTCAGTTCGCCGAAGCGTTCCAACGCGTCGAAGATGGACGAGGAACGCGCTTGGTCCTGAACCTCAATTCCAGCATGCTTCCTTGGGATGTATGGGAGGCTGGTAGCGATAGCAAGGAACTCATCCAGCATTGGGAACAACTGCTCGAAGGCCGCAAAGCTGCCATCACCTTTGGGATTCTCGATAAATACCTCATCCTTGCGGTGAGCGAAGATGCTAAGCAGCTGACCAAGTTTGGTAAGCAAGGCGGTTCGTTGGCTCAGCATGCTGATCTAAAACCTGTCATGGCCGATCAGTCCAAACCATTGACCGGTGTCGCTTATGTTTCGGACCGCTTTGCCGAGGCCGAGTATGCCGCTCAATATCAAAACTATTTTTCAAAAATCTATCGACAGTTGGCACCGTCGTTAGCGCTTCTAGCCGAAGACGGAGAGATCCCCGAATTCTTGGAAGCGTTGGAAGGCGATCTCGAATGGCTTGATGATGAAATCGATCAGTTGATGCCCGACTTCAAAGGCTCGCTTTCCTATAGCTATGCTACGAAAACGGGAAGCGAAGGTTGGTTGTTTGATCGAACCGAATCCCAATGGTTCGATGGAAGCAAACGTTTGGATATTCTCGATCATGTGGGGAGCAATCCCATCATGGTTTCGGCGATGCGACGAACTCCAGGTACCGATTGGCTGGCGTTGGCTCGCAAAGTGATGCGCAAAGCCAAGGGATATCTCGAAGCGTATCTCAACTCCGATGAACTCGAGGAAGAAGATGCGGAAGAGCTGGCAATCGTAATGAAGAAGGGTTGGCCGCTCCTCAATCGATTCGCGGATGTGCTCGAACAAAAAATGGCTCCTGCAACCCGCGATGGCCAATCGGCTATTGTCATTGCTGCCGGAAGTTTGGAAAGCAAACAATGGGTCAAGGACATGCCTCCTGCTTCGACTCCCCTGCCCTTGCCTGAGATGGCTATGGTGACGGGCCTCAGCGATAAGGATCTGTATGTTCAAGGATGCGCCGAGATCTACTCGATTCTCGACGGTGTGGTCGATCTCGTTCGCGAGCTCAATCCCGATGCGATTCCCGATGGCTATTCGATTCCAAGGCCAGAACGGAAGACGAGCGGAGGATCCGAGATCTTCTTGTATCCCATCCCCGAAGATTGTCCTGTTCCCAAGGATATGGCTCCACAAGTGATGGTCGATGCTCGCTGGGCAATCGCATCCTATTCGGCGAAGCAATCCGCGGAGCTCATGAAGATGGGTTCGTCTATGAATGCCAAGCTCCAGTACAAAGATCGCAATTTGGCAGGGGCTAGTTACGTGGATTTGGGAGCATTCTTCAAGTTTGCCAAGCCATGGCTTCGCTATGCCATCGAAATGGACAAGGGCGATATCAATGCGCCTCTGTCAGATGCATCGGAAGAGATCCCTTCACCTACAGGCAAAGATGTGCTCGATTTTATTCAAGCCCTTGAAAGCCTCGGCAAAGTATGGGCGACCACCGAACTCGATGGAACGGGAACCAAAACCCATTGGCGATTCGAGGAGTAACGGGAGTTAGGCAAAGCCTACCATCCAACAACAAAAAAGGCTTGGTGCATGTTCACCAAGCCTTTTTTATTTCGTTGGATCGCTATTGCGAAGTCTGGTGCTATTGAAGCCAGGCTGGAAGTTCACCAGCAGCAGGCAGTTCGATCGTCTGTACCCGCTGAATGGAGTCGCTCGAGAGCATCTCATCAATGGCTGCTTTGGGAGGAGTGCCGTCGAGATTCAAAACACCGATGGCTTCACCACCAGGCTTGTTGCCTGCGCGACCGACGGACATCTGAGCGATGTTGACTTCATGTTGTCCAAAGATCGTTCCTACGCGACCGATGATGCCTGGCACGTCGTTATGTTTGAAGACGAGCAATCGACCATCGAGATACGCTTCGAGCCGATAATCATCGAGCAGAATCAAACGCGGCATGTTGTTGCCAAAGAGCGTTGCTCCCGCTCGAACCGTTCGTCCATCTCCCGTGACCTCTGCAGTGACCGATGAACTGAATGCACCCATCTCATGGCTTCGGCTTTCGGCCAAGTCGATACCGCGTTCGCGAAGCAAGAGCTCGGCATTGACGATATTGACGTCCGCATCGAGAGCGCGTTCGAGCAAACCGACGCAGAAAGCAGCGGTCAAGAGCTTGGTATCGCGGTCTGCTACCTCACCGCGATAATGCAACGTGCAATTGTTGACCGATCCACCATGCCATTGCGAAAGGAGCAAGCCCAAACGATAGGCCGCATCGAGATAGCCTCGCATCGCTTCCAATGTCTTGGGATCGATCGCAGCGATGTTCACCGCATGGCGAATTTCGCCAGTCGAGAAGAAGTTGATGAGCAAATGGATCCCTTCGATCGCCACCTGCGTTTGAGCTTCTTCTGTGCTCGCGCCAAGGTGAGGCGTGCACACAACATTCGGCATTCCAAAGAGCGGGCTGTTGGTGCAAGGTTCTTCTTCAAACACGTCCAAGGCAACGCCCCCAATCTTGCCCGACTTGAGCCCTTCGACCATGGCCGCTTCTTCATAGATGCCACCGCGGGCGCAGTTGATCAAGCGAATTCCCGGCTTGACCATGTCCAACTCTTTCATCCCAATCAGATACTTCGTCTCATTGGTGAGCGGTGTGTGAACGGTGAGGTAGTCGAGCTTGGGGAGCATTTCATGAACCGTGGCGGACCGTTCCACACCGAGCTTCAAGGCTTGCTCTTCGGTCAAGAAGGGATCGAAGGCGATGACGCGCATCCGAAAGGCGAGAGCGCGGATGGCAACTTCACGGCCGATGCGGCCCATGCCGACGATGCCCAATGTCTTGTCGGCTAGCTGCGTGCCCATGAACGATTTGCGATCCCATTTGCCAGCCACCAACGATTGATACGCCGGTGCGATGGCTCGCGATTGGGCCAACATCATCGCAATGGTATGCTCGGCCGTACTGAGCGTATTCCCGGCCGGCGTGTTCATGACCACGATCCCGAGCCGAGTCGCTGCGGTCTTGTCGATGTTATCGGTCCCGACTCCAGCTCGCACGATAGCGCGGAGCCGCTTGTTGCCTTCGAGCGATTCGGGAGTAATCTTCACGCCGCTGCGAAGAATGGCCCCATCAAACTCGGCGAGCGCTTTGCGAAGGTCTTCTCCTTTGAGGCCCGTTCGAACTTCGTACTCGAAGTCCTTTTGAGCATCGAGCAAATCGAGGCCTTCTTGAGCGATGGGATCCAAAACGATAATGCGATACTTTGCCATTTCCTAAGTCTTCTGAATGCTAGTAACGAGTGCGTCGGAGTTAGCCGCGTTTTTGAGCGAAATCGATCATGTAGTTGGCAAGAGCTTGAGCTCCTTCCATGGGCATTGCGTTGTAGATGCTAGCGCGAATGCCACCGACGCTGCGATGGCCTTTCAGCGAATCCAATTGAGCCGCTTGTGCACCTCCGAGAAAAGCCTTTTCAGTTGCTTCATCTGGAAGCCGGAAGGTCACATTCATCAAAGATCGATCGGCCTTTTGAGCATGGCCCTGATATACGGTCGGGAAACGATCCATGGCATCGTAAATCAATTTGGCTTTGGCCATGTTGATCTTCAACATATTGTCGAGTCCGCCAATGGTCTCTTCGAGCCATTTTGCAACCAAGCCCAAAACGTAGACCGCAAAGGTAGGTGGCGTATTCCACATCGAATCGTTCTTGGAATGATTCTTGTACGAAAGGTAACCAGGGAGATTGGCTTGCGAACGATCGAGGAGTTCGCGTTTCATGATGACGACCGTCACACCCGCTGGGCCTGCATTCTTTTGAGCACAGGCATACATCATTCCGTACTTTCGAATATCGATGGGGCGATACATGAAATCGGACGAGCTATCGCAGATCAAAGGCGCACCCGCCGTATCGGGCTCGGTTGCGAATTGAATGCCTTGGATCGTTTCATTGTTGGTGATGTGGACATAGGCCGCTTGCGGATTCGGCCGATAGTCACCTGCTTTGGGAAGGCGATCATAGTTGGTGGATTTACCATCCCACAAAACTTCGACCTTGCCTTCTTTTTCAGCCTCTTCCAAGGCAGATTTTCCCCAAGTACCCGTGATCAAATATTGCGCTGGTTGGGCTTGGCCTCGCAATAAGTTCATGGGGATCATCGAAAACTGAAGGCGAGATCCACCTTGAAGAAAGAGAACATCGTAGTCATCCGGAATGTTTAACAAACGGATCAGCCGCTGCTTCGCACCTTCTTGGATCGCAATAAACTCGTCGCTTCGGTGGGAGATTTCCATGACCGAAGCACCCACACCGGGCAAACAAACGATTTCGTCTCGAATCTGCTCCAACACTGGAAGCGGCATGACCGCAGGTCCGGCCGAGAAATTGAAAACGCGCTGTTCGTTTGCCATCACATCTCCCCTAACAGTTTTACTTATGTCGCAAGGCGTTCCATGACCTAGAGTGTATGTTCAAAGCCAAAGTCACGGAAGCACCGACCCTATCACTTCCCATTCGACGTCTTGTCGCACAAATAAGGGAAGCCCGATGATCCAGAGGGACAATGGCATGTCGATGCGGATCGCTCAAATACGTTCATTTTTTTAGTTTTTGAGGAATCGGTGTTAGATTGACCATTCTTATCGTGTTCTTCTTAGTTGAGTGAACCAACCTGGAGCGGCGGAACCTCGGACCTGGAGTGTGCGATGTCAGAATCCCCTGAAACACGAATGAGCCTATTGCTACGGCTCAAGTCGGGGGAGGATGGGCAGGCATGGGTCGAGTTTTGCGAAGTGTATGAACCCATTCTCCGTCGTATCTCGCGATCGATGGGGGTTTCGGACCAAGACGTTTCGGATGCGGTCCAAGAAATCCTGATGCGGGTACACCGTTCGATCGGACAGTTTGAGCATCGAGAGCATCGCTGTTCCTTTCGCGGTTGGTTGGCCAAAGTGTCTCGGAATACCGCTCACAATTTTTTGACGCGGAGATCGATGCCGCGAGCTGTAGGTGGTAGCAGCAATTGGAATCGATTGCAGCAACAAGCAGATCGATCGAGTGAGTTTGATCGATTGTGGGACCGCCACTACCAGCAACAGTTGCTGGAGCGAGCTGCGCTTCGTATCGCTCACCGAGTTCAATCGAAAACCTTTGCGGCCTTTTGGAAAACGGTCGTGGAAGGGATTTCGCCATCGGAGATCGCGATCGAATTGGGGATGACCGTCGGAGCAATCTATGTACACCGCGGTCGAGTGATGGCGATGTTGCAGCAGGAAGTGGCATGGTTGCAGAGTGAGGAATCGCAAAAACTAGGCGAAGTGTCGGATTTGGAGTCGAGCGATGGTGGATCGAGTCTGTAGTTATCAACAGCAAGAGTGGGAGCGTCTTCTCGAAGATGCGTTGCCTCCTCGCGATGCAGAGGAGCTGACGCTGCACATCGAGCAGTGCGCGACTTGTCGTTCCAAATTTGAATCTTTGTGCGCTACTCCCGAGGCTTGGGAGAGCTCCTCATCGATGCTTCGTGAATTGGGGTCGCAATCGGGGCTGTTAGAACAAGTCGTCCGCAAAGAGGGACATGCCGCTCGCGATTCGATGAGCGATCTTACGGCGGTCGTTCGATCGTGGTTGACACCTTCAACGGAACCCGATGCGCTCGGAACGCTCGACGATTACAGTGTTCGCGAGTTAATTGGGTTCGGTGGTATGGGGACGGTGATGCGAGCTTGGGACCGCAAGCTCTGTCGCGTGGTCGCCATCAAAGTCTTGCATCCACATCTCGCGTCAAACGGTGCCGCTCGCAATCGCTTCGCTCGCGAAGCACAAGCGGTTGCCTGCGTCTCGCATCCCCATGTCGTTCCCATCCATGATGTGGCTGCCGATCATCAGCCTCCCTATATCGTCATGGGCTACGTCGGAGGCGGTTCGCTTCAAGAGAAGATCGATCGCGATGGACCGATGGGACTTGAGGAAAGCCTGCGGATCGCGATGCAGGTAGCCGAGGGGCTCGACGCAGCCCATGCTCAAGGCCTGGTGCATCGCGATATCAAGCCTGCCAACTTAATGCTTGAAGCACGGTGGCAACGCGTCCTCATCACGGACTTCGGATTAGCTCGCGCGCTCGATGATGTTTCACTCACCGCCAGTGGAATGCTTGCCGGCACGCCGCAGTATATGTCGCCCGAGCAAGCGATGGGGCATGCCATCGATGGCCGAAGCGACTTGTTCAGTTTGGGAAGCGTGTTGTACGCGATGTTGACTGGGCATTCACCCTTCCGCGCCGATACGGCAGTGGCAGTATTGCGACGCGTGAGCGATGGAATGGTCCGGCCAGTCCATACCATCGAACCTCGTTTGCCCAGCTGGGTTCATCCTTTGTTGATGCGCTTGTTGGCCAAGGACCCTTCGCAACGATTGGCAACCGCTGGTGAAGCAGCCGAATTGTTGCGCCAATGTTGGCAGCATGTTACGAACCCTTCGGTCTTTCCCTTGCCCAAGGAATTGCGTCGAACGGCATCACTGGGAAAGCATCGCCTATCTCTTTATGGTGGCTCGATGGCATTCATCGCCATTGGCTTTCTCTTGGGATGGAATTCCCAATGGACGTGGAGCACCAACCCGAAAACGCAATCACCTTCATCGGCAAAATCCAATGCAGATGCCATTGGTCCACTTGCGACCGCAACGAGAAGTTCGAGCAATGCACCGAACCCAAATCGCACGAAGTCCCAATCTGTTTTGCCTTCGGTCGCTCGTTCTTTATCGACCGTACCGGAACAAGAATTCGAACTGGGGTGGAACGACCCTATCACCGAGCAAATCGATCAACTCCAGTGCGAGATTGATCAATTGGAGGGCGAGTTAGGGATCCTCTCGCCCTCTCCATCCCCGTTGTATCCAAGATCGAAAGTGTATCCAAACTCGACAGTAGAGGAGTTGCCGAAATGAGTGGTTTGTTGTGGCAGTCGTGGATGATTTCAGGTTCTATAGGTTCGTTGTTAGCCATGGGATGCTTGTGGTTTCAACCGCCCGAAGGCGCCGACGTGGTAGATGAAGTCGAAAGCGTAGTTGTGCAGGGATTACCCATCTTCGAAGAAGTGGCTGTGGGCGAGGATGCCGTTGGATATTTGTTTGCATCACGCAACAAGGAAGAAGCAGAAATTCAGCGGAAGATAATGGAAGATGAGAACAAAGTTCACAAGCTGCTCGATTCCTTCCGACGAAGCAGCAAAGAAGATAAAGAAAACTACCGTAAGCAATTGGTTGATATCGTCGAGGCACAATTCGATCGGAAGCAACAGCAACAAACCAAGAAGGTCGAAGAGATGCAGGAGCAATTGCGACGCATTCAAGATCAACTGAGCCGCCGAGCGGAACTGCGTTCACAGATCGTTGAACGTCGGATTGCACAGCTCTTGGGCGAGCCCGATGAGTTGCGATGGGATATGGATGTGACGGACCGTGTGCGGGGCCAAGAATGGCTCCGCGAAAGCGAGCTGCTTCCTCTCAAGGGAGTCCAAGGATTGCCGTATCGCGTGAATGAGGTCCATGGCCAGGCTCCGCGAGCCTTGCTTCAAGATCGAACCATCGAACGTCGTATCCCCGGCCAAAGCCCTGCGGCAACACGTTCTCCAGTCCCATCTCCTTCGCCAACGCGATCTCCTGCGAAGCGATCGGAAGAAAAGCGATCCCAGCCTGTCGATAGCACGGGGACTCGCTATTAAGGATGGTTCGCGATATTCCTTGTGAGAACGATCATTGTTGAAACAAGGATATTGAGTTCCTACCTTGAAAATCATCCTCCAAGGCCAGCGCAAACGCGCTGGTCTTTTTTTTATGACAGGATTGTCAGCAAGTGTTTGGGCCATGCCCAGGCACTCTCTTTTCAAGGCTTGCATTGGGCCTTTCTTGCGATTGTGCGTCAAGACCCTCACGAGATTCGGTTCTTCGATACAATGAGAAGTAGCCGTAGTGGGCCAAGCGGTTTGAAGGTTTCGGGTCGACGGTGAGTGGATTACAGCGAAACATCCGCCGACTATCGCCTTGTGGCTCGCTGCGAATTTGATGTCGAACAAATAGGATGATCAGGTAAGGGAGAACTGCCTGTGTTGCGATTGGAAGTCATCGATTTTATAGATCAGACGAATCAGTCTTTGGTGGCGCGCGTTCCGGAAAGCGGTACTGCTGCCATTCAGTATGGCGCGCAGCTCATCGTTCAACAGAATCAGGAAGCGGTGTTCTTTCGCGATGGCCGCGCGATGGATACCTTCGGCCCAGGCCGTCATACTCTGACGACCGCCAACGTTCCGATCCTCACCAAGATCTTGACGAGCCCCTGGCAAAAATCTCCCTTCCAGGCATGTGTCTATTTTGTTGGGAAGCAAACCTTTCTCGATCAACGATGGGGAACACGGCAGCCGATCACGCTTCGCGATAAAGACTTTGGGATGGTGCGGCTCCGCGGCTTCGGAAAGTTCGCATATCGCGTGGCCGATGCAAGTCTTCTCATCAACAGCGTAGTCGGAACGCAAGGAAGGCTCACCACGGAAGAGGTGATCGGGTATCTTCGCGACACCATTGTTTCCAGTTTGACTGATCTTCTCGCCTCTTCCGGTATCCCCTTGCTCGACCTTCCCATGAAGTTCGATGAGATTTCGGCGGCGGCTCGCTTGAAGCTCAGCAGCGATTTCGCTCTTCTCGGTCTCGAACTGATTCAGTTCATGGTTTCCAACATTTCACCACCTGAAGAAGTTCAGAAGGCCATCGATGCTCGAAGCAGTATGGCAGCGGTTGGGGACTTGCGATCGTATACGATCTTCCAAGCGGCCAATGGTATGGCCGCCGCGGGCCAAAATGCGGGCTCGGCTGGCATGGGAATGGGAGTTGGATTGGGGATGGTTATTCCCAACGTCGTGCAGCAGGCATTGCAATCAAATGCGGCACCCTCCTCTGCCCCAGTCGCAACGCCAACGACCACCAATCCAGCCGCTTCGCGCATCGATTTTTCTTCGTTACAACCTGCCGCTGCCGCACCAACTCCTAAAGATCTCATCCTGAATCTTTCCAAGCAAAACGGTTGGACGGTTCAACCGCAAGGAGAAGGGCTCGAACTGGTCGTGCCCCTTGGATCGTTGCGCCGCCAGCGATTGATGATCGAACTCGATAAGAAGGATGGCGATGGCCATGCGTTGATTTCGATCTGGACCAGTTGCGGGACAGTGCAACAGCAGAACGCGATGTCCTTGCTTCGATACAACGACCAGTTGGTACATGGAGCCTTTGCCTTGCGCCGTCAAGGAGACGCGGAACTCCTGGTGCTGCGTGAGAACCTGATCGCCGATACGGCTGACCCCTTGGAGATCACCAAAGCCATATCGGCCATTGCCTGGCAAGCCGACCAAGTCGAACAACAGCTGACAGGAATGACCGATCAACTCTAACTGCGATCGATCGCGTCATGCGAAAACCGCATTCGACATGGAGTGGTCTTTGATAGGAATCGTGCGTTTCCAATGGCGGAACGTACCAGCAACGATGAGCATGGAACGTCGAACGAGTATCGATCAAGGAAGGAATCGACAAGCGATGGCACCGAGTGGGTCTGCGATACCAAAGGAAAGCGGCATTGCCATGAGGATTGGGCAGATCGCGTGGGTCGTGTGGAGCTTCTTCACCGTAGTGAGCTCGATGGCTCCTTGTTGTGTAGCGGCCGATGAGAATCCTTTTCTTCTTCCAACGCCGCGCGATCCGAGACGACCGGGAACGGTGATGCTCCATGGTGGCGGTGAAATCGACGAATCGATTATCAACGCATTTATTGAACTGTCCGGTGGCCGCAATGCACGAATCGTTTTGATTCCCTCCGGAAGTTATAGCCAAGGGGAAGATACGGAAGGGGATGAGTTTGAAGAGACCTATCCCGAATTCGAGAAACGCATTCGCAAAGTCTGGCGCACGTGGGTGGAACGCGAACGTTCCGGAGCCATTGCGAAGCTGACGATTCTTCATACCGACAATCAATCGGATTGCGAGAGTGAGGCATTCGTATCGGCTTTGAAGCAAGCGACAGGGGTATGGATTCCAGCGGCCTATCAAGGTCGATTGGCTTGGCGCTTTACGCGTCGCTATCCCGATCGTTGGGATGAAGATAGCGAGACACTCTTTCAAGAACAACTTGGTGAAGTGGTGGCTCGTGGTGGCGTCGTGTGCGGGATCGGTGGAGGCATGTCGGCGCTACCTGAGGTCATGATTTTGCGAGACGAATCGGATGGCTACGATCCGGTGAAAGCAGTGATTCAGCCCGGCCTTGGCTTGATTCGCGGCGCCATTGTCGATCAAAACTTTAATGCCATCGGTGGTCGATTGGAACGTTTGACCGATTTGCTCAAGGATACGCGGCAATTGAATCGCCGAGTTCGCTTGCCTGCTTCGGGAAGAAATATGATCGGCATCGGTGTCGACCAAGATACCGCATTGCTCATCACGGGGCGCAATTTGAGAGTCTTGGGAACACGCCGAGCCCATATCTTTCTCAAAGGGAACGGCGATCGCACGATCACATGGCGAATGATCAGTGCCCGAGATGGAACAGCTCAAGTGGTGGCTGGGTCCAATCCACTCGCCACTTCTGCCATCATTGAAAAGACACCGACTTCGCAACCCAATAATCCCTTCGGTATGCCCCTCCCCTTGGATCCACGAAAACCCGGGACGGTTGTATTGCATGGAGGAGGAGAAAACGAAGATGTTGCCGAGGAGTTTCCTGAGTTGGCAGGTGTGCCCAAACCCAACATCGTTTTGTGTCCCGCTGCTTATGCTGGATTTCAACCCCATTTTCGCGAACCACCGGAACAGCTGCGAGCTCGGCTCAGCGACTACTTTGATCTGTGGGCTCGCATGCCCAGTTTGGGAAAAGCATCGTCGCTTCAGTTCTTGACGAGCAACAATCCCAACGATGCCTTGAACGAGAAATTCGTGCTCCCTCTCCAAACAGCTCATGCGGTTTGGTTTGGCGGTGGTGATCAAAGCGAGTTAGCTCGATTGTTCGTGAATGCAAAGAACCCGACGCGATTTGAACGCGAGTTGCATTCGGTGGTTGCTCGCGGTGGTGTGGTCGGAGGCACTTCGGCTGGGACCGCCATCATGGCTCGCATTATGACGGTGGCCGGTTCGCCTCAAAACGGACGCCCCGCGTATGCCTCGGTGGCTCGCGGTCTCTCCATCTTAGACAACGTGATCATCGAACAGCACTTTGGTGGTAGTGGCCGCGGTGGGCGCATCGAGCGGTTCACTGGTTTGTTGCTGGATAATGAAAGGCTCTTTAAGTATTTCGGCAAAGAAGGAGGCAAGCCGGAAGAGATGTTGGGTTTCGCCATCGAAGAGGAAGCTGCACTTGTTTTACAGCAAAATAGACTTCGCGTGATGGGAACCAACAAAGCCCATGTCTTTCTCAAAAGTTCCGATCAGCGAACCATTACTTGGCACGAACTTCGTCCCGGTGACGCTGCCTTTATCTTGGTTGCTCCAACGGGTCCCGTCTTGCACATCGATGAATGGCAAATCCGGTAGGCACTTCGAACGCAGGAATTAAAGAACCTCCGAAAATGATGAACCACTAACACGAAGAATAGTGAACCACGAAGAGCACAGAGAGCACGAAGAAATGTATTGAATTAATCTTCGTGTTCTTCGTGAGCTTCGTGGTTATTAGAATGGCCGTCCGTGGTTATTAAATTCGGCCGTCCGGGGTTATAAACGCGAGCTTCGTGTTTTTTCATGGCGGCCCTTGTTGGTTGTTTATGTAGGGCTTAGTGGAAGCCGCGTTTCTTGACGACGCCACCGTCGATGTCGAGCACTGGTGATATCACGACGAAGGCGTTTTCATCGTAGCTCTTGATGAGCCCTTGGAGTTTAGTAATTTCCAAACGAGTCACGACGCAGAACAAAACTTCGCGTTCGGATTCACTGAAACCACCCTTGGCTTTGAAGGCCGTAACGCCTCGAGCTAATTCGCGAATAATCGCTTGACGAATGGCATCGTTCTCGTTGGAGACGATCATCACGCCGTTGTAGGCTTCAAAGCCGTGAAGGAGATAGTCGATCGTCTTTGATGCTGCAAAATAGGTGAGGGCCGAATACATGGCCGACTCGATCCCCAAGCGGAAAGCAGCCAACGAGAAGATCACGACGTTCAATGCCAAGATGATCTCACCCACGGTCGCAAAGGTCTTTCGCGATAAGATCACCGCCAAGATTTCGGTGCCATCGAGCACAGCCCCACCGCGAATGGCAAGTCCGACTCCAGCTCCTACGAAGAATCCACCAAAGATGGAACCTAATAGTTTGTCGTGCGTGGCAGTGGGGAAATCAAAGAGTTGCAAGATAATGGCTACTGCCAAGATCGATACTCCGCTCTTGATCGCGAAATTCAACCCCACGTTCTGTTTGGCCAAAAGAACAAAGGGAAGATTGACCAAGAAGAGGAGTACTGCCAATGGCCAGTTGAGCGTCGTAGAAAGCAACATCGAAACCCCCGTGATACCACCATCGATAAAGTGGTTCGGGATCAGAAAGCTTTCTAGGCCCAAGCAGGCAACGATCACACCTGCGGCCAAGGTTATATAGGATCGAATTTCTCGAAACAAAGAGAATTGTCTGTGACCATCCGTCATCAACGGTGGACTCCTTTCACGTCAAAATGGTTTACAGCGATGAGTTGGAGGCAATGGTGCGTGGCGAGCAAGATTCCCCAAGCGGGAATACTAAACACCTTGCAAGGCATCGAGCCCCCGCAATATTCGCTCGCATACGTCGTTGGAATCCTCGATCCCACAGGAGATACGAACGGTGTAGGCAGAGATGCCAAGCTCTTGCAATTGGTTCGCGGAATACGAACGATGGCTCGTAGATACAGGGTGGCTCAACGTCGTTTGGACTTCACCGAGCGAAGGGCAGAACGGAATGTCGGGCGCTAGTTCGCGTATCAATCGGTCGACCAATTCTAAGCCCGACAGTTTTCCCGATGGACGAAGATGGAGAGTAAGCATATGCCCGAAGCGATCGCCAAACAATCTTTGGGCGATGGCGTGGTCTGGGTGTTGCGATAGGCCAGGGTAATCCACGCCAGCAATCATGGGATGCGTCACGCATTGTTCCGCCATCTGCATCGCATTTTTGCAAGCTTGTCGGAGGCGTACCGAAAGCGTCGCAAGGCCTCGGCGAGTCAGCCAGCAATCCAATGGGCTCGAGGCCAACCCAAACGTACTGACGGTTGCTTCGAGTTCCTTCCAACCTAGTTCGGGGCCGCCTAAGAAGCCGAGCATAGCGTCGCTATGACCGCAGACGAATTTGCTCAGGCTTTCCATAATGTAATCTGCACCCCAATCTTTAGGCCGACACAATAGCGGCGTAGCAAAGGTGTTATCGACGAGAAGTTTCGTGCCCTGAGCGTGGCAGAGCGAAGCGATGCGTTCGATATCGGGAACGCGCATACGAGGATTGGTAATGGTTTCGATAATCGCCAGGCGAGGCTTTTGTTGGAGCGCATTTTCCCATTGCGTGAGATCGCATGCATGAATGGACTGCGCTCGCACTTTCCACTTAGCCAGATCCTTGGCAAAGAGCGTCTGCGTTCGTCCATAAACCGGCTGCCCCAATATCACACCCGCTTCTGGTTCCAGAAGGTTCATGGCGATCGCTGCGAGCGCACTCATCCCTTGAGCTGTCACGATAGCTCGCTCGGTGCCATGCAGTACCCGCAAGGCTTCACTCAACGTGGCGCCGTTGGGATGCCCATCGCGGCGATAGACAAAACCGGGTTCTTTCCCACCCAAGATGGCATCGGCCTGAGAGGTCGTATCCACTTTCCAAACCCCCGTTAAATAAAGGGGCTCGGACTGGGGTGGAAGCGGAGAAGGTGCGAGTTCCGAATGGATGCACCGAGCAACATCGCGTCTTGGATCATTCATCGAGTATCAGCCCGTTCGCGCAATCAAGACCAAAGGATACAATCGGCCGTTTTCCTGGGATAGAAACCATCATAGGGCCATTTCGCCCTTTGGCTACCCAAGTCCTATCAGTTTCGCTTCTACTGGCATTTGAGCACGTCTATGAGCAAGCACAACGCATCGATTCGTCGAGTGGCAATTCTTTTCGCAGGTGGTCCAGCACCAGGCGCCAATGCGGTCATTTCAACAGCTGCGTTTTCTTTCTTGAATGCAGGTGTGGAAGTTATTGGCATCAAGCATGGCTATTCGAATCTGATCGACTTTACTCCGGATAAGCCGTTGCAAGAAGGGAAAGACTTCATCCGAATTCAGCACACCGACTTGCATCACGCTCGTACATCGCAGGGCATCATGATTGGTACCGCGCGGACCAATCCAGGGAAGTCGGTATCCAGCCCAGCGCATTTGAAGGATGAAGAGCGATCCGCGCCTTTGCGACGCGTCTATCAAGCGTTGCGATCGATCGGTGTGGATGCGCTCATCAGCATTGGTGGAGATGATACGCTAAAAACCGCAAATAAAATGAAAATGTTCCAGGACACTTTGCCTGCGAGCGAAACACGGATGCCGGTCGTGCATTTGCCGAAGACGATCGATAACGATTACTCCGGTATCGATTTTACTTTCGGTTATTTTACCGCCGCCGAAACATTGGCCGGTGAGATTCGCAATTTGAATCACGATGCTTCTGCTGGCCAAGCTTACTTCCTATGCGAGACGATGGGACGCAGTGCAGGATGGCTCGCCTATGGTGCCGCCATTGCAGGCGAAGCATGCTTGGTATTGAGCGTGGAAGATATCGCCGGCGAATATCGATTGGAGGAGAGCTTTACCGATCCAGCGACCGGAACCGTTTCGTCTCGGCCGATCATGAATATGGAAAAATTGATCGAGCGAATGGTGAAGACCATGGAAGCTCGCGAACGTGGTGGGCGTCATTATGGCGTCATCGTCATTGCGGAAGGTCTTGCCGAATTTCTTCCCGCCAAGTACTTGGAAGGAATTCCACGCGACGACCATGGACACATCTCGATCGCCAACGTCAATTTGGGCCGAATGATGTCGAAGTTGTTGTCGGAGGCCTACAAGAAGAAGACCGGCAAGTCCCGCAAAGTCACCGGACTGCAGTTGGGGTATGAGTCTCGATGCGCTCAGCCTCATGCTTTCGATGTCATGTTGGGATCGCAGATCGGTGTCGGTGCTTACCGCGCTTTGATGGAAGAGAAAATGAACGGAGTGATGGTCAGTGTCGGTGGCCAATTGGAACTCTCTTTCGTTCCTTTTGAACAATTGGTCGATCCGGTCAATCTCGTCACCAAAGTTCGCTATATTGATCCGCAAAGTGATTTCTATAAGTTAGCGCGATTCTTGGAAGTCTACGTGGAGGATTGATGTGGCGAGCTACGACGTCAAGCCGGTAACCGACCGCAAGGGCCGAAAGCAGTTCATGTCGGTCCTTTGGGATATCTATCGCGATGATCCCAATTGGATTCCTCCATTGGTGATGGACCAAGAGGAGCTGGTCGGATTCCGCAAGCATCCTTTTCACGATGTGAATCGTGTGAAGAACTTTCTTGCCTATAAGGATGGCAAGCCTGCGGGACGGATCACGGCGATCGTCAATGTTGGCCACAATCAGCGCTACGGCGACAAGATTGGATTCTTTGGGTTCTTTGAATCGATCAACGATCAAGAAGTTTCGCGGCGTCTCTTTGACGCCGCGACCGATTGGTTGCGTTCGCAAGGACTCGATACGATTCGCGGGCCCATCAATCCATCGTTGAATCATGATCTGGGGTGTCTCATCGAAGGCTTCGATACACCTCCGACCTTCATGATGCCCCATGCCCTGCCCTACTACGATTCGCTCATTACAGCCTATGGCTTCCAAAAGTGCGAAGACGTGTATGCCTACAAAGGTAGTTTTTCGATGATCGACAAGCTCGATCCGAAGCTCTACTTTGTGCTGCAAGAAGTCAAGCAGCGATTCAATGTGGTGGCTCGTCCAATGGACAAGAAGAACTTCGATTCCGAAGTCCGGGTCTTCTTGGATATCTACAACAAAGCGCTCGAAGCCACTTGGGGCTTTGTTCCTTTGACCGATGCCGAAGTGGCCCACATGGCCAAGGGGCTCAAGATGTTGATCGAGCCCGACTTGACCTCGATCCTGGAAGTCGATGGCAAGATCATTGGAGCGGGGTTAGGCTTGCTCGATTACAATCCTCGGATCAAGAGGATCAATGGTAAACTCTTTCCCTTCGGATTCTTGTGGTTGCTTTTTGGCCGTCGCAAATTGAAGCGTGCACGCATGATGTGCACCTATGTCTTGCCAGAATGGCAACGCTGGGGCTTGGGTTTGGTGTTGCTCGAACGAATGATGCCTGATTGTCTGGCACGCGGCTTGACGGAGGCAGAGTTCTCTTGGGTGCTTGAGAGCAACCATTTGAGCCGTGCGAGCTTGGAACGCGGCGGAGCCATCCGATCGAAGACCTATCGCGTCTACGATCGGAGTTTGACGGCTGCTCCGAATGTGACCTAAGTTCCGCGCATTTGGAAGTTGGCGATTCTCCACCGCGACCCTTGAAAAACAAGGACTTCTTCGCTTCTTGGACCCACTCTTCGCTTTGGATTGGGTCGATTCTAGACCCTGAGGATGTAGAAGCGTTTTGTCGCCTCTACTGCCGGGCATGGAAGCTCGGTATGGGAATGGATCCCGCAAAATCGCTAGCATACGTTGTTTGCTAGCAACGGTACGGAGTACCGAGTCACGGAAAGATGCGAAAGACTGCAAGGAGTTTAGCAGTGAAAAACACGTATTTCTCGGGCCTCGCCATTTCGCTGGCCGTCGCGGGAGCACCATCTGTTGCATGGGCTCAACAGTACTCAGTCCCTTCGATGTATGGCTCCCAGCTGGCTCCAAGCAGCTACGGATATGCCCCCAATCCATACCAATTGGTAGGAGCTCAAGCGGATCAATTGATCCCGCAACAGTTGGGCATTCAACATGAACATGTTCCATTGCCACCGACACAATCGATGCCGCAGTCGATGGGACAGCAACCAATCTATCCGATGCCGCAGCCGACGCCGATGGCTCAACCGATGCCACAGCCGACTCCGATGCATCAAGGTTCGGCCTATCAAGGATCGGTCTATCAAGGTGCCGACCAAACTGGAATGCCCATGTCCTCATCGATGGGTGGCAGTTGCTCGTCGTGCAACAGTGGGCAAGCCTCCGGTTATGACTACAGCGGCATGAGCTATGGCAGTTCCTGTGGCACTGGAGCTTGCGGCCAAGGATACATGGGTGGATGTGGGCTTCCCATGGGACAGCGTTGGTCGATGGGATGTGGCACGGGAATGGGAGGTTGCGGCATGGGCTGCGGACCTGCTATGCCTCGATGGTTCGCTGGTGCAGGAGCCATCTTTATGGCTCAGCAAGATGGGCGTTATGTAGCATTGTCCAACGTTGGTGGCGTGACAGCCCTGAATACTCAGGAAGCTCGTCTCGGTACCGCTCCTGGAGTATCCGCAAACATCGGTCGCTACTTCAATTGCGGTCGCAACGCCATCGTCGGAAGTTATTGGGGCATGTTTGGCGATGCGAATCAAGCCGTTGCACTGGATACAGGCCTCCGATCATCGTTGAACTTCGGTCAGCCCCAAGCGCTCGCCACCCCAGGTGTCGAGTACTTCAACGGAACGACCACGGTCGATGTGTATGACATCTACAATGATGACGTTACGACCATGGTGACGGCTCAGCGCGTTCGTCGCGACAACGAAGTGCACAATGGTGAAATCAATATTCTAGGCTTCGGGCTTGGCGGTGCGGCAATCGCTCCTTCATGCGGATGTGGTGGCTACTTTGGTGGCCCTTCGGTCGGTCTCATGCCATCGTCCTGTGGACGCTTGCGAATGACCTGGTTGGCTGGTGTTCGATGGCTTCGCTTCACCGATGATTTCGAATACGCAACCAGCCGCACCGATGATATGTTCGGAAACACGGCCGATGACTTCTACTACACCAATGCCATCAAGAATGATCTGGTGGGCTTCCAGTTGGGAACGAACTTGAACTACTGTGTTGGACAGCGTGTCAGCGTCTACTCGGGTGCGAAGTTCGGCGTGATGGGGAACCACATGCAGTACGATACGCGATTGGGCACCGCTTCAACCGCTGCCACGATCAATAGTCCCAACCCAGCCTACAACGGTCAACAGTACGACTTCATGTCGACTCGCGATAACATCTCCTTCCTAGGCGAAGGCGACGTAGGCTTGTGCGTTCGCATCTGCCGCGGATGGTCGGCCAATGTTGGCTACCGAGCCATCGGCGTATCGGGAATTGCGACGGCAGTTGGACAAATTCCTTACAAGTTTGACGATGTCAACTCCATCACCCGCATCAACAACAACGATTCGTTGCTCTTGCACGGTGTCTACTTCGGAGGTTCCTACAACTTCTAAGTCGAACGAATTCAAATCGAAAACGTCGAAGGCGGCAAGGAAACTTGCCGCCTTTTTTCATAGAGACATTTCGAGCATGAATACGGCACGGTTCGTACCAGCGACAGCAACCGAAGCAGAATCGAGCGCTGCAATCACTTGGGGATGAGCGTATCCGCTTTCGTTTTGACTGGATCGACGAGTGATCGCATGCTGTCCCAACTATCAAATAGTTTGGGATCAAGTAACGATTCCTTCAATGGCTCGTTGAGCGAGAACCAGTGCAGGGACGCAAACGTGGTTGCAAAGTAACTCGAAGGTTGCGCACCCGACTCCGGCTGATACGATTCTCGGCTTTCGTGCAAAATCTCTACCGGCACGTAACACCCATTCATTTCCTTCCATGAAATATCTTGCAAGAAATCTTTTGTTTCGGTTCCGTCCGGAAGCCCCAAGGCGGTATTGATTTCTTTAACTGTCAAGGTGCTGGTATCTACCTTCCATGTTTGCTTGTACACCGCTGGCGCGCCGCTTGTAGGTTCAGGATTAAAGATGGGAAGCGATCTTCGAATCATTGCTAGATCACCCAAGTGCTTTAGCTGCGCCGAGCCAGTGGTGATTGAATTCTTCAAAACGTTCCAATCCTTGACTGTCCCCTTCCGGCTGAAACACCATGGAAATCTGCCCAAACCAATGGCTGCTGGGTTGATCATTTCCATTTCGGCAAGGGATTGCACAAGGTCCTTGTCTACTTTCCTGACATCGTCTGGAAACGAGACCTCAAGGATCTTCTCCTTTCCATTGGAAACGCATCCTCGAAGCGAATACGTTTTCCTTTCACCATCGGAATCTTGAATCCGCTCCTCGATCGCCAAGCACTTTTTCTCAAGGTTGTCGATTGCCAAACGGTAATTGGTTGTCGTAACCATCGTAGGTCCGCTTGGCGGACTATTTGTCCGCTCTAGGTGCACCAGCACATCAAATCGTTCCCACGATTCTGCATTTGCAATTATTCCCCCAAGAATTCCCTTCCACTCGAAATCTTGTTCTTGTGCGCTCGTTGTACGGATTGGGACTGAGACGACAACAACCAGAGAAAACAATCTCAGAAACGACGTCATGATTCATCTCTCACTTCAAAAGGCGTTACGTTCTGGGTATGTATTGATTAGGGATTGATTCCACCATCCCCAAGACACGGCTCTGTCCCTTGCAATTTCGTGAAATTTTGGTTGGTGCTTTCCCACGTAGCACTTACATTTGAAGTACAAAAATAATACACCACTCCAAGAACCTCAATTGGCTCGCATTCGGTCGCACACGTTCTCTGCTCTGAGCACTTTACTTGCCCCACAATCGTAAAATAAAGGTAGCCTGGCTCTCCTGGGTCGGCAGTTCGAAAGCCATCATACGTATTCGACGTAGAGCGGATCTCGACTGGAATGCTAGGATCATTATTGCTCTTGTTGCAAAGATGTTTTCCCAAAATTGCATAATACTTACAATAGCCGTCGCATGGAGTCGGCGTATTCTGTTGACATATTGACGATTCGACTACTGAGCAGATTACATCGGCTCGGGCAACTGTTCCTAAAAAACATGCGACCAAAATTGTTAGGAAGTATCTCATTATCGTTGTTCTCCTTCAAAGTTAAAACGAACCTTAGTTGAGTAAGTGTAATGGTTGCCCAGAAATTCAGCTCGCCATTCGATGGGTGGCATTTGGGGTAATAGGTTTTCTTGTGCGGGCACCTCGATACGTACGCGGTATGTGCCCGTCCCTATTTTCTTAACAGACTTAATAACGCTTTCAGAATCGAATTTTGCGGTAAGCTCTACATTTGGATCCAAACCTGTTTTCAGTTTTGCATTCCCAATGCGAACGAGGGCGGAAGCTTCCCAAACCACAGTTTCATCTGCGGATTTTGAAGAGTTGAAGGTAATGACGGACGGGAAAATCGATAGCGGTGGTTCCTTTTCAATGATGCAATGGATCTCCGACTTCATGCCGCTCTTAGGGTCTTCCACCCGGATAACGCCAGCTAGACCCGATCCAATAACTCTCTTCGAATCGAATGTACATTCAACGAAAGTGTCCTCGCCTTGGACGATTTTCATTTTCAATGCCTGAAGTGCGTCTTCGGTTGAAATTGTTAGATCACCAACCTTGACCGGACTCGTTACCAAAATCGGGATCCGAAAAACTGAGAATTCCTTATCGACGCCAACACTATGAACAAAGGTTCTATCGACAAATGTTACGAGGCCTGAAATACGAAATGTCAACCTCACTTCCACACCACTTCCAGGAGCCTCTTCAAGAAAAATCACCATGCTCTGTAGTGGCGAAACAACCTTGGTGGGTGTCGTTAATTGGAGGTTGATTTCAATCTCACCATTTGGCTCAATTACACCCGAACTGGCTTTTGCTGAAATGCACGAACAGGCAACTTTGACTTTTGTAAATTCAATTTTCTGATCTCCTCTATTTTGCAAGATCAACCGAAAATCCTCTTGTTTCCCTGCAGGCAAAGTTCCAAGGTCAAACCGAGCTGCTAGGGCTCCCACGGAAACCTCAAAAATCCGCGCTGTGAGGATGGGTGGGTCGCTTGCCCAAGCGGTGATACAGGAAAAGATACTCAAGCAAGACGCCGTCAAGCCTAAGAAAACCACGCGACAACCAAGCATGATGCGCTCCCATCCTTATTGCTGCTTCGCATTTTGAGTGTGGACGATTTGATTCAATCACCCTTAGGAGCGTAGTGTTTTTTAGGTAGCTGTCAAGAGGGGTGTGAAAGTAGATGGTCATTTATGAAGATGACGCAAGTCGATGTAAGAATTGACTTCGCCAATGATCGGTCATAGGGCCTTCGATATTTCTAAATGTCCATCAGCGGGTGCCATCGCTCGTTTCTTCACGCTATGGTTTCTATGTATGGTGTCTTCAGGTTCTGTTTTGTAATCGCCGCAGGGTGGCTACATTCACCATGGTCGTCGATTGCACCTTCTGCACTCTTGAATTCGTTTAGAAGAAGAACCAATACACGACCGCTCCGAGAAGGCCTAGTAAGGCACCGATGGGGCCAAAGAAAAAGAGGGATGTCATGGCCACCTCTTGGGCTTTGTCGTGCACATTGGTCGAGATGATCTGCACGAGTAGTCCTCCCAATGATGCCAACACGATGTAGCCGAGGATCATGGCTATAGGGATGATCAGTAGGAGTTTCAACATTCTTGGTATCGTCCCTTGCCGCTGTTGCGATTCTTTGGCCCATCGTGAAATCTCTTACGGGCACCATGCAATCAAGGCTTGGAATTTCATTGCAGGTAAATCGACCCTTATATGCACCCTTTCCTTCCGCAAGCGTCTAGAATGGTGCGAACAGGTCCTGGCTTGTGGTAGTCAAGTCTAGGCCATCTATTCTTCAAAAGCTATTCACGAGCGCGTGGTTCTTCAACGCGTTACAACGAGCACACGGGAGATTGATCGATGGAGCTCACAAAGGATTCGAACGAGAGACGAACCACTATGGGATGGTGGGCTGGATGGATCTGTGGGCTCGGCATGATGGCACCCTGTTCTGCGCAGGTCATTCAATTGCCTACGATGGGCAACTTTCAAGTTTCTACCACGGTGGCCGTTCCCGATGGTGGAGCATCTAGTTTAGGTGGTATACGGTCCTCGGCTGCTGGATCCAATGCACGGGGGTTCGGTCCGCTATCCAATCGAAGCGCATCCGGAGTGGGACGGGCTGGAAGTGCGTCCGTCCACGTTCAAATCATCGATCTCGATGAACTCGATCGAGCTATTTTGGCGATGGCCGAACAAGGGCGAGGACGAGGTACGGGGCAATCCTCGATAGGATCAAGTGGTGCGACACGTTCGAGTTCGAATGGCGTAGGATTGGGAAGTCAAGAGGCACCATCGGCCCCTCCCCCTCTGCCGAATCCCAATGCTCGGACTGCAAAATATGCCTACATGGCAGTGCTCAACCATCCCAACGATGAAGGGATCAACCGAGATTTCGCAGAGGACATCAAATTCTATTTGCGGCAGGCCCGATCGGCTCGCGAGGGGAGACACTGGGCGAGTGCTCAGCTATTCTATGAGCAGGCATGGGAACGATTGAAACCAGAAGAACAACAACGCGTGTTGGCGACGATGAATCAACGCAGTGCATCGGCCGTGAAGCCAAACGATAAGACAAAAAATTCTCAAGGTCAAACGCTTCCTTAACTTCCATTCCATCTACTTTCTTCCGTATTCCATTTGGATTTGCTTCATGAGTACAACTCGCCGCACATGGCTTCAATCCTCTGCTTCTTTGCTCGCTGTTGGTACTTCGGGCATGCTTGCACAATCGCTCCTGGGTTCAGCCGTCACCGCTCCTCAAACGGTCCGCGACCGCGTATCGAAGATTCGATACTGTTTGAATATGAGCACAATTCAGGGCGATAAAGTCGATATTCAAGAACAGGTCCGCATCGCCGCGCGAGCTGGATATCAAGGAATTGAACTTTGGTTGCGCGATATTCAACGCTTCGTCGATGGCGGTGGCAAGTTGGCCGATCTTCGCAAGCAGATCCAAGACGCGGGACTACAAGTCGAAAGCGCCATCGCGTTTGGACAATGGATCGTCGATGACGAAGGGGCTCGCAAGAAGGGATTGGAACAAGTCGCCAAGGATATGGATGCGGTCACAGCCTTGGGTGGTCATCGCATTGCGGCTCCGCCGAGCGGCGCGACCAATGGCCCTAAACTCGATCTTGATCATGCTGCCGATCGATATCGCGAATTGCTCGAACTCGGTGATCGACACGATTGCGTACCGCAATTGGAAGTATGGGGCTTCTCCAAAAACCTATCCCATCTCAAGGAAGTGCTCTATGTCACCTGCGGCTCCAATCATCCCAAGGCCTGCATCCTTCCGGATGTGTACCATCTTTATAAAGGGGGCTCGAACTTTACCGAGCTAGGATTGCTTTCGGGCTCGCGGGTCCACGTCTTTCATATGAACGATTATCCGGATACTCCTCCTCGCGATAAGATCAACGATGCCGATCGCATCTATCCGACCGAAGGTATTGCTCCCATCAAGACCATCTTGAGCACCATGATTCAAAATGGATTCGAAGGTGTATTGTCTTTGGAGCTTTTCAATCGAGGCTACTGGCAACAGGATCCCAATGTCGTTGCCAAGACAGGGCTCGAGAAAATGAAAGCCGCCGTAGCGTTGGTTGCATCCTAAGGAGTTTCCAAGGAGTTCGCTGTGCCTAGGCTTGCTCGCCGTGACATGCTCAAGATCGGATGCTTGGCACCAAGCGGTATTTGGCTTCCGTTCTTTCATCAGGTCGCGAGCAGTGCAAGCCTGGCACCTCGTCCGAGAGGGATTCGATCGTGCATCCTGTTATGGCTAGATGGTGGCCCTAGTCATCTCGAAACGTGGGACCCCAAACCGGATGCACCTGATGAAGTACGCGGGCCCTTAGGAACGATTGGAACATCCTTGCCGGGCGTTCGGCTGGGCGAGTGTTTGCCGGAATGTGCCAAGCTGATGCACGAACTGGTGCTATTGCGTTCGCTTACGTCGCCCTTGGGCGAACACGGATTAGCGAATCATTATTGGCTCACTGGACGACGTCCGAATCCCGCGGTGGCCTATCCGAGTTTGGCCTCGATCGTGTCGCACTATTCTCCCAAAGTAACGTTGCCATCCTACATGGTGATCCATGAAGTGCGACAAGGGATGGGGCAAGGATTTCTGGACCATACGGACGCTCCATTTGAAATCCGCCGCGATTCCAAAAGCGGACGCTATGGAGTGGCTGACTTGGAGCCTTTTCCTGCGATCGATCTGGAGCGTCTGCAGCGGCGACAGCATCTTCTGCAAGATTTGGATCGTTCTTTGAAACCATCCGATGCCGAGGATCGCAAAGACCTTGATCGCTACGGTTCGGCTTTTCAAATGGTGATGTCCAAGGAAGCTCGCGATGCCTTTGACTTGGATCGCGAGTCCCCAACCACGTTGGAGCGATATGGTGATCGACCGCTCGGACAAGGTTGTCTATTAGCTCGAAGGCTCATTGAAAGAGGCGTTCGCTTCGTCACCATCACCCATACCGGATGGGATACGCACGATCAACTAAAGCTGCAGCTGCGCGATGGTTACTCGGGAGCAAAGGTTGGAGTGGGACTGATTCCGACGCTCGATCGAGCTCTCTCGGCTCTCATCTTGGATCTGAAACAACGAGAGCTTCTGGATCAAACGTTGATTTTGGTGATGGGCGAGTTTGGGAGGACACCCAAGATCAATCCTCGCGGTGGTCGCGACCACTGGCCTCGAGTGTTCAGTGCCGTCATGGCGGGAGGTGGCATTCGAGGTGGGCAAGTGATCGGTGCCAGCGACCGTACAGGAGAAAGTCCGATGGACCTTCCTGTCTCGCCCGTCGACCTTACCTGCACGCTTCTGCATCTCTTTGGTATCGAACCCCATCGCGAACTCGTCACGCCGGATGGGAGACCCTTACGTTTGGCCGAGGAGGGGACGGTGCTCTCCCAATTGCTAACATGACGCGCTGGATGGAGTGTGGGTGTTGGTTCGTGGTGATGTTGTGCGTGGCCTGTTGGATGACGCAACTCGCCAAGGCCGACGAAGGAAGTTTGCTAACCGTCGAGTCAGCAGTCATGGCGATGGACTACGACGCAAACGATTCTCGTCTCATCCTAGCCACGCAGCACGAGTTGCAATGGATCGATCTTCGAACGCACCAAGTTGTTCGCCGAATCCAACCTCGCATGAACCGCGTACATTGCTTTTACGCGTTGCCACAACAAGAGCGCATTTGGATTGGTGGTGGTACCCCAGGTGAAGTTGGTCAGGTTTCGATTTGGAGTCTCCAAGGCGAAGAGCTTCAGCATCATGCATTGCAACCAGATATGGTTCAAAAGATCTTGGTCTTGAACAACGAGTCTTGGATAGCGCCGGGGTGGGATTCCGTGATCCCCGTGGGAAAAGTGGATAGCTTTCCCAAAACGGAAAGGACGTACGAACAACATTCTGGTCCGATACTCGATGCGGTCGCGATCCAACGAGAAGGATGGGTCATCACGTGTGGCGTCGATCAAACCATCCAAGTCTGGAATCCTCAGCAAGCGAAACGCATCTTGACGATGGATCAACATACGGGACGTGTACTTGCTCTTTCTTTGCGGCCAAGTAACGCTACCGAATCGATTCCTTGGCTGGCATCGATCAGCGATGAGGATCGGACGCTGCGTTTATGGCAACCGACTCGCGGACGACTCGTTCGATTTCTAAAACTTCCGGTTGCACCCATTGATGTGGCTTGGACACTCGATGGTGAACGTGTCGCTTGTATTCGGAAGGATTATCGCTTGCAGGTCATCGATCCAGTAAGCTTGAAATCCGAGGAAATATCAGTACCTCAAGATGTCGGAACTCCGCAAGCCATCGTTGCGCTACCCGATCAGCAATGGGCTGTCGGAGGTACTAAAGGAGTCTGGTTCAGTAAGCAAAAAGAATCTCGCTAAGTCAACGAACGCAGCAACAGCTGAACCACCAAGTCGCAGAAAACAGGTGAACCACGAAGTACACGAAGAGCACGAAGTTTAGGTAATGAAGATCTTCGTGTTCTTAGTGATCTTCGCGGTGGATCATGTGGACGTAGCGTATGGAGAGAGATTATTTGAAACGCAGAGAACGCTGAGAGCGCAGAGGGTGATAATCGTCCAACATTACTCAACCAAAAATAGCGCAGAAAATAGATGAACCACGAAGTACACGAAGAGCACGAAGTTTAGGTATTAAAAATCTTCGTGTTCTTAGTGATCTTCGTGGTAGATCATGTGGACGTAGCGTATGGAGAGAGATTATTTGAAACGCTAAGAACGCTTTGTGCGCAGAGGGGGAAATCGTCCGATATCACTCAACGATAAATAGCGCAGGAAATAGCTGAACCACGAAGTACACGAAGAGCACGAAGTTTAGGTTTTAGAGATCTTCGTATTCTCTGTGATCTTCGTGGTAGATGTGGTCTTGGCGGTCGTTGAGTTGGGGCGCGAAGGATCTTGTGTCTAGCGTTATGTGTTTGAAGAATCGCTTTCGTGCTGGAAGCGAAGGCTAGAGCTTGGGGACGACAACGTTCTTGTCGATTTGCTTCGCGTTCCTAAAGGCCGTTTCGGCCTCGGCCTTTTTACCTTGCTTGTGAAGCAGAGTCCCTTTAGCGACTTGATAGAGAGCGGGACTAGCCGATCCTTGTTCAGCGAAGCTTAAATCTTGAGTTGCTTTCTCGATCTCGTTGGCATCGGCATAGCACCGAGCTCGATAGGTGTAGGCGTCGGCGAGCGTATCGGCTTGGAGACCGCCGCTCGCAATGGCCTTTTCTAACAGAGGAAGCGCTTGGGAATAACTGCCGGACTGGACCAGTTGAACGGCCTCATCCAAGGACACCTGCGAGGTTCGGTTGGCTTCCACGGGCACCTGTTTGCTGCACGCAACGCAGGAAGCAAGCAATACCAAGCCGAAAAGCACTCGCAGGAGCATCATTCCCATTTCCTTATTCTTCAAAGAGTGTACTACTCGTTGCTATAGACTTCGCCACCATCGCGAGTCCCCATGGCTCGCCAAGTGACGAGGTCGATGCTATCGCTGACAAAGCGAACCGAACCATCACCCATCGAAGCATTGACACCGCCGGTGTGCTTGCTGCGAGCGGACATGATAGCATGCTCACCTGGAGCGTCTGCGATGGCGCTTCGCGTACCGCAGTCGATGGCTCGCCAGTTAGGCGGAGCAACGTGGTTGTACATGGTGCTCGAGTAAAACCCGAAAGGCCAACCATTGGAAAAGTCTGTGCCTTCCAACCAACGACCGGCAGAGTTGAAGTTGAAGCCACCATTGACTTGAGGAGGCATATTGAGGCAATCGTTGTAGATCACGTCTGCATCGACCAATCCTTGAGGACGGCTGAGCATGTTGGTGACATCTTCCAAGGTTGGTAGGCCAGTCAGAGGTCGTCCGCTACCCTTGGTTCGCTCGGCGAAGAAAGTTGTGTTTGAGAGTCCGTCGGTGATCGTCGCCACGGTTAGCGATCGGCCCATGGTGAAGGCACCGTTACCGCGAGAAGAAAAGCCCGCTGGGGAAGTTGCCTCCAAGTCGTTGCGATCGGATCCTCGGGATCCACCGAAGGGAGTCGACCCACCGAAGTTGTATCGATAGTTATTTTCGGTGATGACCTTGCCAGTGTTAGGGCACGAGGGGCAAAGGAAGAGACCGGCTGCGTTTGCATAGGCGCGGTAGTTGGCGTTGACGGGAGTAACACCGCCACCGGTCGTCATGCGAACAGACGTGGGTGCTGAGAAGTCGATCAGATTATAGATCGCCATTTGTTCCATGTATGGAAGAATGAAGGTGTGCACCGATCGGAATCCGGTGAACGATCCTGCAGCCAACGTGGTTGGATACGAAGTGTAGTTCTGCTGAACGGTCGTACCAACGATATAGTCTGGCGAGAGGCGTCCTGGAGGAAACTTCTTATGGGCCGACTCATAATTCAATGCGGCCAATCCAATCTGCTTGAGATTGTTAGAGCATTGCATGCGCCGCGCGGCTTCGCGGGCTTGTTGCACTGCGGGCAATAGAAGCCCGACAAGAATGCCAATGATGGCGATAACCACGAGCAGTTCCACGAGCGTGAAACCGCGCCGAGTGGCGTTCCGAAGCTGGTTCCTCATTTGTTACCTCAAGAATAAGTATGGTATGAAAAAGATCGGAATATCCCGACAGAGGCCAAAAAAGAGGATGTGCCCTGCGGAGGATTCTCTAACGATAACAAAGCCCTCTTCTATCGCAACTACTAATTCGACACTGTCCGTAGGGGAAATCTGTCGCATCGAGCCCCCGATTTTTCGCACCTGCGCCCCGGTAATTGCCTAAGGGGATTTGAACCGCCATTGCTCCCTGCCTATCGGACTCGGAGATGCGGTAGCCGCCGGAGAGGCAAAATCCAAGGTATTCCGACTCCCTTTTCCGCCTCGCGAAGTTTCCGTGAATTTCCTGGGAGCCGGCTCAGCGGGGCCAGTCACACTCCCTTTAAGATTCCATTCTGCCGCGAGCGTCTCGCGATCGAGACGCTCTGGAAATACCTCAAACTATTAGGTATAGATCCCCCGTTCCACTCAACCCGATCTACTCCAGCATCCGATGAAGGGAACACACCCTCAAGGTTTGAGGTGTTGTCGTCAGGCAAAAGGAAACCAACGTGGCTAAGAAATCCAATCCAGACTTTCTCAACGGTGTACTGAACTGGTGATCCTTCAGATACTGAATGCGAAGCGATACGGCTATGAACTCGTCCAAGCTATTCTCGTGTTCGGTCGGGGAGAGAAGCTTCAGTTTGGTGAAGGATGTGTCTAGCCCACTCTTGCATCGATTGGAAGCCGATGGCTTGCTATCGAGCAAATCGATGGAAGTGAACGGGCGAGATCGGTCGTATCGACTATCTCGAACAGGCAAAGCCAGACTTTCGGCGAGCCGCAAGAGTGGAGGAGATTGTCCACGCAATCACCGCCATATCGTTCAAGGAGATTGTCATGCACAAGGATGAATGGCGTGCGGAGATCGCCATGCACGCAGAAAGCGGCTTACCGCGACGATGAACGCATGATGCTGGAGCTCTACAACACTACCAAGATCTCATGGAGGAGAACGCTATGCAAGGAATGCATACACAATCGTTGAACGCATGGGGACGCCCTCGCACATTGTTGAAGCCGCCAAAGCCGAAAGCGAAATAGGTCTCCTTGGCTCTATTTCGGCCTCATTCCATTGTTCGCGACGCTGGGCTGCTGGATCGCTATTCAAGCCTCGATAGTGGCCGCCGCAGGTTCCCTATTGAATCGATGGGTTATTTCCAGCCGCGCGTCATCGAAGACTATGCCGTCGCTCGCATGGCCGTGACGTTCTGATCGGGCCTCGATCGAGCCGCCTCTGCATCATGCCTTCAGTTCAGGATCTTTCATCGCGAGATCAAGGCTCGACCCGGGCGGTCATCGCCTCTTTTGATCGCCATGGTCGCCGCCCCACTTCAAAACCATTTGAACTGGGAGAATCATATGGCAAGTTCTGATTTTGTGGTTTCCTTGGATGGATCGTTGTTCCAAGGATTCAGCTCGTTGCAGTGCCTCATGCCTTAGCGATGCTCGCCCTATGTCTTGTTCATCGCCATCGCTCGATCGATCTGCAGCGAAGTGAGCTGGCCGACGATGAGCATTGCATCCTGTCAACGATCAGCCAAGTTCCTGATTTCACGAGCTGATTGCTTGCTAACACTTGGAACGGATAGACCACATGGACTATCCGGAAAGCGGGAATGTAATCGGGAATGAAAACGTATCGCAAACTCGCGAGCCTACACCGATTCGATGTGAAGGCTTCGCCGACGTCGCTCTTTGCGGCGAGTATTATCGAAGAGTTCCGAGATCTTATCGACCTGATCGATGCCGATGAGATAGAACTCGGGGTGCGCGGTCGCTTTCCGGTTAGTTTGATGGTCCCCACACCTAACATTCGTTCGACGATACCTTGTTTGAAGTCATTGCTGCCAGATGTATTGACAGATCATGAACCTCCCACATAAAACGATCGCTCCACCAATCAGCGAAATGGTTCGACCAGACATGTTGATGTTAGGAAGGCGTTGCAGTGCGTTGAATATGCGACCGCCATGAGGATGGTCACGATCAACGAAAACAACCATGTGCCAACCATGGCTTTGGGCGAAAAGCCACCTTGCCAAAGGGAGGTTTCCGGTTCCGTGGTATCGACCTTCATCTTTTGGTCGGCCAAATTCTTGAAAGCTTGCTGGGGTGTTTCGGCGTTTGCATCACTCATGGTTCACTCGAGCACGGAAGTAAGAATACGTAAGCTATTGTTAGAGGAAAAGTTCTGGCTTGCGAAGATCACGAAGATGCGTGCAACCAAGAAGACTCTTTATACCGCATTTGGATGTCGATTTTAGAGGGCGAAAAGCACTTTGGGGGCAACTCCTTGTAAGTCTTGAAGGAAAACCCAACAATAAAGAGGTCCGATGAAAGCTTTTGGAATAAGTGGCTCGTTCTATTTTCGAACGAGGCGGAACATTCTTGGAAAATGATGGATCTCCATGCGTCTTTTTGTCAGCGTGATAACGACAGCGTTCGCGATTCTCGCACCGTCGATGATGGTCGATGCATACGTCGTCGTCGCTTCTGCAATCACTGCAAGCGGCGGTTCACGACTTTTGAGCGGGTCGAGCGATCGTTGCTAGTGATCAAGAAGGGTGGCGAACGGGAACCCTTTGCTCGGGCCAAGATCGAATATGGTTTGGAGCGGGCCTGTTGGAAACGCGAAGTCACGGCCGAACGTATTCGATCGCCGAAGAGGTCGAAAAACGAGATCGCCGAAGAATACGAACTCGAAGTTCCTACTTTACGCGACATTGGGGAACTCGTGATGAAGCACCTCGCATCCGTCGATCAAGTCGCGTTCGTCCGCTTTGCCAGCGTCTATCGCGTGAATTCAAAGATGTTCGCGACTTCGTCGACGAACTTCCGACCGATGCTCAGAAAACCAGGTGAAGGGAACGGTTCGAGATGTCGACTTCCAGTCCCCTGGAAGTTTCAGCCGTCTGCTTCAATCAAGGTCTGCTTCAATCAAGGCTTCATCAACCAAGGTTTTCTGCATCCGGATCGGGCGATGAAAACGGTTTTGTTCGGTCGCAGGTGTTTTTTGTAAGCGGCCAGGGCATCTACGAGCCAAATGCATCCATTATGCGATTCGCAATTCCCTATGCCATTTTCGACCGCTACGCAGAATCGCTGCAAACTATTTCTTACCAAGAGGGTTGACGATCGGTTGAATCGATCGCTTTTCGAGGCTCGCAGTACGATCGCGGGTCGAGCAAGCCAGGATTGAATTGCGTTCTTGAAGGTCGGCAGGTGCGGGGATAGGACGCAACCCATCGAATTCGCGCGATTCCTTAGGGCTTCTGGAGCCATGGCGGTGCCGTCGCTTGGGCCGATTCTTTGTTGAGCGATAATTTGCCCGCGAGCCACAAGTGGTTGAATGGAGATTCCGGCGGTTCATTGACGCGCCATCTCGCGAACGATCCAACGAAGGTTTGACCGTCGACTCTTCGTCAGCAACGCCCGATTTGGTATTCGAAGGGACGTCCGGCGTTGGCCGTACGGCAGGTGCTTGGAAGAGCCGAACCATTGCCTTCGGAGCGAACCCGTTCCAGGAACAACTTGCCAACCCCGGATGTAGGTGGTGCTGTACGTGGTGCCCACAGCATCACACTTCCATTGTAGGGAGATGAATTCAAGGGAGCCGACAAGCCTGGCGTCGTCAAGCTTCCCGTTCCCATTGAATAACCTGACCGGAGACGCTCGGCGTCGGATAATACCCAAGCCATAGCTGCTCGTGTTGGGATAAACCGGCACGGTTGCTGGAATCGAATTGCCTGACCATAAAGGCAGGAACCATTGCATTGGCCGTTACGACAGGATCGAACAAGTCGTGGGCCATGACGATGCTGTCGACATTCCAGAGTCAAGACCGCCCGTGTTGAAGCATGGTCATGGTCGTCAATGGATAATTGGACTGTGGGTAATTCGAAGGGACCGGAGTGCTTCCGGGATGCGATGCTGCCATGCTTGGCCAACGGTTGACCGCGACGTTTGATCCAGGTTGGATGAAGCGTGACCATGGGAACACGCTGAGCCTGCAGTTCGTAGCGGAGGTGCATGGCATCATACGCGTTACTGTTGTACCCGTTGTAATGAGCTGCGTTACGGGACGGTAGTAGGTGACCGGGCACGATTCCACTGACTGGAATATCCAGCACAGTTGGCAACAGGCCATCTGCGTCTGCGGAATGCCGCTCACCGAAGGCATGGGCGCGCTTTGCGAGTAACCATTCAGCGCGACAGCATTGGGTGACGGGCAAATACTGCGGCGGTCCAACAGGTACAGCTGGTGTGCGTGTTCTTAAAGAGCCAGTCCATGATGGGACCACCTGCGGTAGCGGCGATGCCATGACATCCATAGGGATGCGGCCCCTACCAATGGTACCGCAAAGAGCTTTCGCCAATCTTTTTTCAAGTAGGTTTTGCTCTTCATAGGAAGCCCCCTCGACCATGGACGGAAATGGGCACATACTTTGATGCCATTCGATTCGATTCCGTCAAATTCGAAAATCATCGCAGAGAATCTGCCGAGAATTGGGGAGTACGGAAAAGCCTCCGTACCGGCGTAACGATTGTAACGACGGACCTGCGATCCCTGCTTTTATTAAAGGAGTGCTCCAGCAAACGGGCCCTTGGATGGTTTGTTTGTCGTGATCAACCATTCCGACGCCCCAAACCTTCCAGTAAACTGAAACCCTTCTGCTTTCGGCTCCTTTTCCTCGATTCCATCCTATAGCTCGATCGTTCAGGCAAGTTTTGTTCTGATTGGATGCCCTTCGGTAGGATTTGTATGCACTCGGATGTTCATGCTTCATGGGACACTTGGCCTTACCGCCTTGTGGGATGTCCTGTTTGGAACTGCAAGCATTGGGAAGGCGAGGTCTATCCCGACAAAAGCAAGTGGCCAGGAGAGCTTGCATTGGTATGCTCGTTGCTTGGAACCGTCGAAGGGAATAGCACCTTCTATGGTTTGCCAGCTAGGGAAGTCGATCGATGGTGTACGCAATCGAGCCCTGGCTTTCGCTTTTGTAATGAAGGTACCACGAGCCATTTCGCATGATGCGAAGCTTCGCTTGCGAAGGGCCATTGCAGCGTTTCTTGATGTGCTGGAGTGTCCTTCATGAGCATGATCGATTGGGGCCAACCTTTGCAGTTGGGTCCCGATTTTTCATCGAAGTATGCCAACCCCTTGGAATCCTTTCTCGAACGATGGCCCAAGACCTATCCGTTGGCTGTCGAGTTTCGGCATCGCGATTGGTTTGATGAAGCAACTTGGGAAGAGCGTATCGGTCGATGCCTCCAGGAGTTGCAGATCGATCGGGTCATCTTTGATTCGAGGCCATTGAATAGCCGTGAATCCAAGGATGCGACGGAGGAACAAGCCCAGCGTCGCAAGCCGCAATCGCCATGGCGAGCCACCGTGACCCATTCGCGTCCTTTCGTGAGACTCATCGGACTCAATGATGTCCATGAAGTAGAAAGCTATTGGGTCGAATGGGCCGACCAAGTAGTCCGTTGGATTCAAGAGGGGCTTCAACCATGGATCTTCACGCACGCGCCCGATGATCGCTATGCTCCGAGATTGGCTCGACGATTCCACGAACTAGTACGCGAAAAACTCCCTCATGTCCCAGAGCTGCCGCGGCCCTTCCCACCTGCTCCATCCCAGCCTCAGCAACTCTCTCTCTTCGACTAATAGCAAGCATTTCAAGCTGTCCGTCAAAGTCTAATCAATCGAAACATCGCGCTGTTGGGGCTAGGAGAAGTCGGGCCCTGAAGAGTTCCTCATCATTCGAAGAGGCTCGTTATCCGATGGAGACGAAGCGAAGGTGCGCCCTCGTTGATTGCGAGTTCTCTCAACGATCAGTAAACCCAAGCGAATGCAGGCAATCCCTTGGTGCCATGGACGGTGATACCAAGGTATTTCATGTGACCATCAAGCATCGAAAAAATGCAACCGCATCCAAGGAAGGAAGCGAGTTCATGAAAGCGATACCGCTAAGCAAAACTCATCGGTTGGGTTTGAGTCTATTGACCGGAGTCTTTGTGTTGGCCCCTGGGTGCGCGCACATACCTTCGCAAGAGCCGAGTCCACTCAATCAAGCTGCGCGGTTTTGGGGCGTTGGATGGAGTGATGGGTATCATGAGTGCGATCCTACCCGTTGCCAGCGGCCCCAAGGATGCAATCCTTGCGCTAGTCCCTGCGGCAATGAAATGTATCAGGTGCAATACATCGCTCCTGTATCTCCGCAGGCCAATCCCATTCCTGCGAATCCTTATGCGATTGCTCCGAGTGAACCAGCCTATCCATCCGTTCCCCTGATGGCACCGATGGCACCTCACCATGGCATGCCACCAGTGGCACCGACTGCACCACCGCCTCCAGCGACCAAATCCCTGATGAAGGACTCGGATTCCGAATGGTCATTGCCGGAGTATGAACCTACTTCGCCGAGTGATCGCCGCAGAAATCCCTCTTCGAGTATTGGACCTCAGGAGTCTCGATCGACGGAGCGATCGATTCCTTTTGAAACTCTTCCACCGAAGATGGAAGAGCCGATGCGTCTTCCTGAACCTCGTGTCGTGGAGCCGACTGTTCCCGAGCCATCCAGCAATCCTACCCAACGTTCACAACTTCCAAGGACGCAAGTCCAGCTACCGGAATCGAGCCTCGAAGAACCCCAGCTTCCTGAGCCACGTCGTGCAGTACCGGTTCCTAGTGAGTCACCTCCTACCGAGCCCAAACCCAAACCCAATATTCGACCTGAAGACGATGATCTCTTGACCTACCGTCCGCGGCAACCGATCAACATGGTCTACTATGCCAATCCGACTGGGGCGGCCACGGGCCAAGTTTATGGGGCGGCACCGTCATGGTATCAGCCATATCCTTCAGGGATGTATGCCATGCCATCCCATGGGTTTCAGGGAATGCCCAGCTGGTATGGTGTTCCTGGGATGATGCCCAACGTTCAGGGAAATCTCCCCATCGCTTCGCCGCCGCCGCAGTATCGTCCCTCGGGAATCTATCGCTAAAGTCGGGGAAATGAGCCCTCAGGCATTTCTGGGGGCGGGGCATTGAGAGATCGAGCGAGGCTATTGCACGGGTCGAGCACCTGATAAACTGTGCTCTCGATTCCGTCCAGGCGAAGAATCGCGTTTGGTTCTGAGAGCATCTCCGCGAACGCTCTTTCATCGCCCTTCGATACTTTCCTTCCTCAAGTGATCCCCATGCAAGAAATGACTGGAACCTCGCTGCACGAGCTAAAGAACGCGATCCGCAAACAAGCCCACGAAAATCGCAAGAATCAACTCGATAAAGATGCGGTTAGCCAACGGATCGTCGATCGATTTTGTGATTTGCCAGAGTACCACGCAGCCAAGACCGTCATGTTCTATGTCGATGTTCGCGATGAAGTAAGAACTCGGCAAGCATTGCCTCAGGCGTTACAGAGCGGAAAGCGAATTGTGGTTCCGTATTGCGTGGATGGCGAGCTCGAACTGTTTTGGTTGGAAGATATGAATGAGCTCGAGTTGGGAATGTATAAGATTCTCGAACCGAAAGCTGAACTGCGAACGGTGGCTAGCAAGCGCTTGCAACCTGAAGACTTGGATCTGGTGATGGTTCCGGGTGTTGCCTTTGATCGAAATGGCGGACGCACGGGGCATGGCAAGGGTTACTACGACAAGTTGCTACAACACGCTCGGGCCGATGCACCTCTCATCGCTTTGGCCTTTGAGTGCCAAATGTTCGAAAAGATACCGGCCGAAGATCACGACATCTACATGGACAAGGTCGTGACGGAAGATGCGGTCTATACGGGTAAGGGTCGCAGCTAAACCTTGGCATTCCATGCGATGCACTCGGCCTCGCCTCAAGCCCACTTAAGGTAGTGAGTCCTTGGCATGGGCATACCGGTGAGTCGTGGCCCAGTGGTTGAAGATCAAACGGCAAGCCTCTCCCTTCAATGAAAGAATTCATGATGAACGACTTGGTGGATGATACGTATGCCGAAGCCTTCAAGAGTATTTACGGTCGCGTCTTAGTAACAGCTCGCGATAAGAAGTGGCTTGAAGCGGCTTGCCGTGCTGCGACGGGAAACGCCAGTAGTACGATTCTTTGCGATTGCGAAGCTGGCATTGAGCGGTTCGTGGATGGAACATCCGCGGGACAAGAGACTCCCGATGGTCGCCCTGGTGCGTACTTGCAATTTCATGTTCCGCGATTTCGCAAGGATCGCGTCGAGCATCTTGAAAGAGTGATGTTGGTACGGTTGAGTCAGAACGTGATGACCTGCCCCACCACGCGACTCTTCAATGGACTACCTGCTGATACCTACTTCAAGCTTGGGCGGAAGATCGCATTTTTCGGGGATCGAAACGAGTTCGTCGAGGAACGCTTTGGGATCTCCGGTTGGGTCGTTCCGACGATGGGAGGCGAGTTCTTTACGGCCAGACGGTTTGGCTATGCCGATGGAATTATGGGGGGCAATCTGTGGTTCTTGGGCCCCAATGAAGATGTCGCCATCGAGGCTGCAGAGAAAGCGGCCGAAGCAGCCGACCTAGCGGCCGATGTTATCACGACTTTTCCAGGAGGAGTGGCTGCCAGTGCCAGCAAGGCCGGTAGCAGTTATAAGTTCTTGATTGCATCGACCTATGCCGAGTACTGTCCCACCTTGAAGGAAAAACTTGGCGATCGCTCGAAAGTTCCCGCGGGTGTGCAATCGATCATGGAAATCATCATCAATGGATCTTCGTTGGAGTCGGTTGCGCAAGCGACTTACGCTTCCATCGCTGCTGCCTCGCGCGTTGCTGGATTGATCAAAATTTCAGCTGGCAACTACGGCGGGCGACTTGGAAAATCTTTTATTTATCTTCGTCCCGAACTTCACCAAGATTCCTAACGCGGCAACGAATGGGCTTGGAGGCATTTTTCTATGGCGATCGAATCCAATTGCGTTGGCTGCGGACAATTACTACGTGTCGCGGATGAACACCGTGGGAAACAAGCGCGGTGCCCATCGTGCGGTACTGTGTACGTTGTGGGTGGCGCCCCACCTGTGAATCTCGCTCAGTTGCAAGCTCCGGAACTGTTGAAAGACTCCAAAGTTCCGGAACAGATCTTTGCGAAAACTCCGACGGGAACCATCTACGGTCCCGTGGATCGAGAAACGCTCGATCGTTGGATGCGCGAAGGAAGGCTCAACGATACCTGTGAAGTTCGCCTCGGCGAGGCAGGAAATTGGGTTCCATTACCGACCTTCATTGCCGGATCGAATCGCCCATCCCCTGCCCTGCAAGAAACCATGGCGGTAGGTGCCAACAATCCCTACCAGAATCCCTATTCCGACTCCGCTGCACCCGTTTATGTGACTGCCGCACAACCGCAAGGTCTCTACGCTGCCGATCGCTCGGGTGTTGTATTGACGATGGGTATCTTGTCGTGGGTTCTATCGTGCGCATATATCGGTTGGGTTCTCGCCATCGTTGGAATCGTGTTGGCGCAACATGATTTTGCTTTGATGCGCGAAGGGCGTATGCGACCAGAATCCAAAACGCTCACGCAAGTCGGTTACTGGCTCTGTGTCGTTCACCTAGGATTGATCGTCTTCGCAATCATCATGATGTTGGTGATCTTCTTGATCGCCTTGGCCAACGGCTAGTCAACGAGTGACCGAAGAACTTCCAAATTGACGACGTCCCAATCGCGGCCATCGTCGGATTCTCCTTTTTCGGTTTCCAGATACATCGGTAGATCTTTGAAAGCCTTGTGCTTGAGGAAGCGTTTGAAGCCATCGAGGGTAATGGTGCCGTGACCGATATGTTCGTGGCGATCGACCCGCGATCCAACTTCCTTCTTGCTATCGTTGAGATGGATGGCTTGGATTAGTTCGAGCACTCCGTGCTCTTCCGCTTCGGAAACCAATCGCTTCAATCCTGCGGGAGTCGAAAGATCGTAGCCTGCCGCATGCGCATGGCAGGTGTCGATGCAGACACCTATTTTCTTCTTCGCCCCCGTTCCTTTCACCATGATCCCCAATTGCTGCATGTTCCATCCCAGGCAGCTTCCCTGGCCGGCCGTGTTTTCCAAAAGCAACCAGCTCTTCTTTGGCTTGACGGCTTGATGAATCAATGGCAATGCAGACCGTATGCGTTCGAGTCCACTTGCTTCATCGCTGCTGACAAACGCTCCCGGATGCACCACCACTCCGATCAGTCCTAATTGCTCGGCCCGCTGCCATTCGATGACCATGGCTTCGATCGATTTTTGCCACAGTTCATCGTTGGGTGAAGCGAGGTTGATGAGATAACTCGCATGCGACAAAGGATGGGTGATGTTGCGATCACGAAGATGCTTTTGAAACGTGGCGACCTCTTCGTCGGTGATCGGTTTGGCTTTCCACTGGTTGTTATTCTTGGTGAACAATTGAACGACATTACAACCTACCTCTTGGGCCGCGTCGACGGCTTTGTAATACCCACCCGCAATCGACATGTGGGAACCAAAAAGATAGGCCATAGGAAAACCTCACCAGAAAAGAACTCGAAGTGGAAACGTTGCATTGCCACACAACATAGTTCAAGAGACCACCGACGGCTAGCGTCTCGGCGATCATTCACGACAACGACCCTGGCACCCACTGCTGCAATGTGCAGCGATTGCAACAGGTACTTTGCCGCTCAATGGATCGTAAGCAAAGACTGTTGATCGCCCTTTGGCAACCCATTTGTCTGCAACAGCATTGATGCACTTACGTGCTTATTTAGCCTGGCGGCCAGGCAAGCGAGCGTCCACCTAGCAGGTGGAAATGGAGATGAGGCACTTCTTGGCCACCATCGCGTCGGCAATTGACGACCACGCGATATCCATTTTCTGCAATCTCCAATTGCCTGGCCACTTTTTGAATGACCAAATAGAGATGGCCGATCAAGCTCTGGTCTTCTGCGGTGATCTCTTCAACCGAAGGGATCACTTTCTTGGGAATGACGAGCACATGGACGGGGGCTTTGGGACTAATGTCGTGAAAGGCTAAGCTCAGTTCATCCTCATACACGATCTTCGCGGGGATTTCCTTGCGGATGATCTTCGAAAAAATCGACTCAGACATGCGACCACCAAGGATTGGTTTGAGGTTCTGGATCGGAGTCGGCGTTCGGATGCTCCGCAGCCACATCGGTGGTTGCGATCTCCGTCCATTCGTTCTCCACGGGATCCAATTCATACCATAGATGGTCGATGGTTGGGATAGGGGCAGGTTCAGGTAACGGTGCGGGTTTCACCGCTGGAACTTCCACGCGAACGAATTCGACAACCGGTTCGATAATCGGCATCGGTTCGGGCTTGGGGGGCTCGACGATCGGTTCCACGATCTGAACCACGGGTTCGACAACCGGTGGTGGAGGATCGAGAATCGGTTCTGGTTGAATGAAGACCGTTTCAACGATTCGTTCTGGTTGCATGGGAGCCAAAATCTCAGGGACGTAGACTCTTGCTTCGCCAGGAATTCCTTGCATTGGCAGAACGCGGACTTGAACCGAGATATCGTGGAACATCCGCATGATATGCTCATGGCAGGTGAACATGATGACCTGATTGCCCAGGTCGGCGTAGTCGCGAAGAACCTTGGCCGCTTGGCGAGCTCGAATGGTGTCGAAGTTGACGAGCACGTCGTCGAGTACCAATGGAAGCATCACACCTCGCCGCGCATAGGCAGCTGCAAGCGACAATCGTAAAGCGATAAATACCGCTTCGCGAGTTCCACGGCTCAGTACTTCGAGCGGCAACGATTGACCTTGTTGGTTATCGATGCGTAGAGCATTCTTTCCGAGCGGCGTCCAAACGCGAACGTACTTGCCTTCGGTCAATTGCTTCAGGAAGCTAGAGGCTTCTCGAAGCGTTTCGGGTTGGCGTTCGGTTTCATAGACTTCGCAAACTTTTTCGAGCATGCAGGTGGTACCGGCCAACGATTGCCAATGCGCGGCACACGCTTTCAATTGCTCGTCGATGACGGACAATTCGAGACGAAGTTCCATCAGGCGGCGATCCGCGGCCAGCGACTTCATCTCTTGTGAGATTTCGCCTTGCCTTTGATGCAATTGGAGAATTCGTTGTTCGGCTTGTTCGATCCGCTGCTGAAGGGCATCCCATCGCTTGTCGAGTTCATGGGCTGAACCTCCATCAAGGTTTCGTGCAACCATATCGTAGGAAACATGTCCTCCGATCATCGTGCGAATACGATCATCGAGTTCTTCGATTTGCGACAGCAGCTTTTGGTATTCGCGTTTGGTATCGAGATGCTTCTCGAGTTGTTCTTGATTTTCGACCCCTAGGTCAGCAAGCAAGGCTTGTTTCGCCAAGGTCAACCGATCGATCGCGCGTTGGATTTGCTTTTGCTGCTTGGCAAGCTGAGCATCCTCATCTTTGAATTGTCGTCGTTGTTGGACGTAGGCTTGTTGTTCGGCTAGCATCGCCGTCAAATCGTTCAATGCCGATGCGGCGCCTTCCATCGGATCGGTCGATTCACTGTCGGCTGAGACGCGTTGGAGATTGAGGCTTGGATCTTGTTTGCGAGGTCGATCCTCGCGTTGCCGATCTTCTCGCGAGCGTTCTTCGCGCGACACAGCACGCTCGTCACGATCCGCCTTGCGTTTGTTGCGATCACCATCGCGAGCTTGCTTGGCTGCCGCATCGGCTTGACGCATCAAGGCATCGATGCGTTGAGTGATCGAAGCCAGTTCCAATCGACGTTGATCGAGTTCGTCTTCTTGGGATTTGAGACGTTTGCGTGTTTGAAGCAACGACTCATAACCTTCGGCCATGATCCGAATGCTCTTAGGGGACAGTGATTCTGCAAGTCCCAATTGCTGAAGCGTCTTCTTCCATTGAGCTTTGGCGGTTCGCAGAGATTCAGATGCCGTCTTAGCTCGACGTCGAGCTGATTTGAAACGTTGCGAAGCCGCATCCAGATTGTGATGCACGGGAAGCATCGCTTCGAAATTCTGCAGTTCATGCTCGTACTCACGCAGCCGTTGTTCGGCGGTTCCGGTAAAGGCTGGGAGATTCCGAGTTAGTTCTTCTCGTTCTTGTTCCGTTTTGCGAATCTGGCGAATGATTCCATCAAGTTGTCCTTCGCAATCGTTGAGATCTCCTCCTGTTCCGCGTTCGGTAAAGTTCTTCCAGGTGTACCAGAAGAAGAGAACCACAACGCCTACTAGTGACAGCAAGGCTCCGGTCGCTGGTTCTTTACTATAAATATAACCGAAGGACATACGGTCGAAACCGATGAGCAACGTCACGGCACCGAAAACGAAGGGGATCATCAATACGAAGAAGCGTTCCATTGGCAACGCATCTTCCGCTTCGAGATCGGCAGCCTCTTCTTGGAGTTCCTTCTTATGCTTCTGAAGCTTCTCGAGTTTCTCTTCGATTTGCTGTTGAGCGCGGATGCGAGCGATTAGATCGGTGTGATGCTGCATCGCTTCATGAAGGTCGGTTTGTTCTCGAGCAGCGAGAAACTCTTGAATCTCTGCCTGGAGACGATCTGCTTCCTTTCGATCGTTCTCTCCTTGAAGCTTGGCTTGTTTGAGTTTGGCGGTTTGGATGCGGACTTCTCGCGCAGGACCGGCCAATTGCGTGATGGCCTGCCGCGAAAGGTCGGGCAGATTGGCCATCCGTTTATCGTTGAGCAGCGCGTTTTGATCGTCTTCGCTGACACCCAATCGTTTGGCATCTTCGAGCAGTTGTTCGCGGGTGACTCCGATATCCGATTCGAGTCGTTGGATCTGCTTTTGCAAGGCCGAGATCCATGGTCCTTGTTCGGTGGCTGCTTCGATTTTGCTCGAAAGTTCAAGAATGCTTCGACGCAAAGGAAGTTGACGAGCGCGATTGCGCAGAGCAATGCGTTGGTCTCGAACTCCATTGAGTTTTTCGCGTCGATCTTCGAGTTCGGCGATGAGATCACGCAGCCGCTGACCTGAATCGTCAGGAAGGTCGATGCGAGCGTTGAGCTGGCTCAATGCGGTACGAATGCGCTCGCGATTAGCCCAAGGTTCACGTACCTGCATCGACACTTCGACGATCTTGGACTCGCCTTCCCATTGGTCTTTGCGCTGTTCGAGTTCTTCAATCTCCTGCTGATGGCTCTTCTTTTGGGCCGCCAACTCGCTCCAGCGTTTTCCTCGAGCGATCAACTGTTCTTGCTCATCGCGTAGCTTTTCACGTCGCAGCATCAGCCCTTGCATTTGACCTTGTTCAGGATTGGGGCCGACGATCTGTCCGCGGGCGCTTCGCAACTGCCGTATCACATCCACCAACGATACACGATCAAGTCCGCTCGATAGTTTGTAGAGTTCGTCTGCCGCTGCGGTATCATCGAGCGTGCTCAGTTCTTGGAGTTCGCGCAAGCCGATCGCGAACACATTGGTGAAAATCGATTCGTCCACTTGGCCGAGCAACATCGCCAATCGATGCTGCCCTTGAGTGATTCCATCGCCACTGGTCACCGAGAGCTGACCGATCACTCCTGGATCATTGAGTTGAGCTCGACGAGCGATTTCATAGCCACCACCGGGGCCCGTAACACGGATGGCGCCACCGGGACGACCGCCATGTACAGGAGGAAGGTAGCGCGAGCGACGCTCGGGCGTGAAGCCATAGAGCATAGCTCGCAAGAACTGCATCAACGTCGTCTTGCCGGCTTCGTTGGGACCATAGAAGACCGTCATGCCATCCGGGAGGCTATCGACGTTCAGCCCCGACCAAACACCGAACCCTTCGATTTGAATATCTTTGATCTTCACTTGGTTCCCTCCAGGTTTGCTCTGTTCGTCTTCCCGACCAAGGAGCAACTCAGGTTCAATTTATTGCATGGTTTTTGCGCTTGCGGGCATTGGGTTCTTTGCGGTTTGAAAAAATCCCGGATGCGACCTTATACTTCCCTGTGATCACTAGCTTGGAACTATCCTTGCTGGATTCCACCAAAGCGTCGCGTGTTGGCAACGAGATCGACTTGATGGCCTCGAAGGAGATCGACTCCGAGGAGTGCGGAACGTTCCAGTAGGTTAGCTTGCGATGCATTGTCGGCTGGTTGCAATGCTGCTTGCCAAATGGCTGAACCAGGAGATTCAGCATCGATGATCGGCTTGATCTGAAGGTCTTTGCCGCCATTCTTGCGATGACTGCTGGCGGTTCGCAAGAAGTCGCCAAGAATCGTATCCTCCTCGGACCATTTCTTGGGAAGCTGCTTAGGTGGAATCACTTCGATATCCAAAGACCATGCCGCGGGTTGGCCGTGTCCAAACTCGCGACGAAGCCATTGCAATAGATCTTCTACTGCCGCTGGACCCACGATGCTCGCTTGCTCGAGATCCATTTGAATGCGCCATTGAATCAGCAAGTGCTTGCCGCCGCATTCCGATTGAAGCTTGTTGATCTTCTTCGCGACGAGTTGCCGAAGGTCGCGTCCAAGCGCCAGGTCATCCGCGTCGACCGTTTGCGTGGTATAGCGAAATGTATCCACGTCGATTTGTTGCAGGTGAATGTTGCGGTCACCATCGATTTCGATCAAATCAAAACCATGGCCACCTGGTTCATCGACACCCCTGCCCTGCACCGAGCCTGAATAGCGAATGGGTGGTGATTCACTTTGAAGGCATGACCGCTGATGATCGCCACCTAAGGCCCAGTAATCGATCTTTTCGGATGCGAGTGCTTCGGCATCTGCCGTTCCATGGCCTATGGCAATGATGAAATTGTTGTCTTCTTCATGGCTATATTCAGCGGCGCGAATCGATTCACGCCCATCACTACTCTTTCCAAGGATCGTGACGATGGCGTGTCCGTTGCGATGATGCAAACGTGACTCGACTTGACGTTTGGAAAAGAGATGCACATTCGAAGGTAAGGTGACGGAATCGGGCCATCGATCCGGATCATCGACTTGACCACCCGCCCAGTAGATTGGAATGTTTCGTTTGCCCAGTTCTTCGAAATGCTCGATGAGAAATGCTGGACCAGCGGCTCCCGTCGCAATCGGATTCAATAGGTCGCCCGAGAGAAGCAGGAAGTCGATCTGCTCCATCATCGCATGTTCGAAAACCGCTTCCGCAGCTTTCCAAGGAGCATCCACCAACGCATTCTTCAGATGATCGGGGATATCGAGCAGATCATGCAACGGTCTTTCTAAATGAAAGTCGCTCGCATGCATGAAGCGAATAGATTCCTTTCCCATCGAACTCACCTCCTTGGCGATTTGGCTTGATCAGGAGCTACGGTCAAAATGCGGGTTTCAAAGAGACCGGTTGATTGAGTTAGCCTGATTTCGATTCGGTAGTCTAGTGTATGCGGGTAGTTTTTGCCAACCTCGATTCCTGCGGCTTCGCCGACCACTTCCAGGCTTTCTTTTTAGGTGTTTAGCTAGCAATTTCGCGGTTGCCTTGGGACCAGGAAGGGGTAGTTGCAACCTGTCGTCGGGTCGGTAGTGAAAATCTCGATATTGCACTGTTCGCTCGCGCGACGGTTTGATACTGTCCCGGCGTTCCCAAAGTGGTGGTGTGGATGGAAAAGTCATCCATCACATGGAATGAAGCTCGACCCAACGAGGACCTTTGTATCTATGCCCAATCAATCCAAATATCTTGGTTTGCTCGTTTGCGGCATGATTCACATGCTTCTCATCGCCGGCTGCGCCGATGGCCCGTTTTTTGAAATGAAGAAGGCCAATCCTTATTTCCGCAAACAATGGGAAGAGGATCGCGCCTTGGGGCCTACGTTCGATGACCGCATGAATGAAATGCAATTGTTGCGAAGTCAGATTTCCCAGATGGATGCGGAAGAGCAGCGACGTTGGTTGGAATCGTTGGAGAAAATCTTTGCGAATGATCCAAGCCCCGATATGCGAAGGCAGGTGGCGATGGCATGCGCAACGATTCAAGATCCCAAGGCGTTTATGCTTCTCCAGAAAGCCGCGCAGGACGATTCCGATAAAGTCCGATTGGCTGCCTGCAAGTCCTTAGCCAAGCAAAACACCAGCGAAGCTCTTGCTCTCATCGGTAAGATCGCAACCACGGATGAAAGTACCAGCGTTCGCGTTGCTGCCATCAACGCGATTTCCAACTACGAAGGGGAAGAAGCCAAACGCTGGCTCGCAAAGACCATTCAAGATCGATCACCATCGATCCAATATCAGTCCACGGTATCGTTGGCCAAGGTTACAGGCGAAAACCTGGGCGGCGATGTGGCACTTTGGAAACGATACTTAAATGGTGAAGCGGTCGAAGGTCCAAAAGCGACGCTGGCGGATCAAATGGGGTCTATGCTGAAGCTTCGTTGAGCATCATCATAGTCGATCAATAGCAAGGCGATGCGTTACCCGAGATTCCAAGGAGGGATCCTATGGGCTTCGAACTTGCAACAATCTAAGACGAACTTGTTTTTCCTCAAAAGGGTTCAGGACAGGTTCATGCATTTCAGGAATGGATTCTTGATGATTCGCTTCATTGGATGTCTTTGGGTAGTTGGGTTTGGATTGAGCATAGCTGCGGTCGAGGCTTCGGGAGAGAAAACCCCGCGAGCCACGATCCGATGCGAAGCTCCTGAAGAAGGCGTACCGCCATCCCCTTCCCAACCATCTGCAACGATTTCTTTGGTTCGGCCGGCTTCGGCTCAGGATCCTGCTGCGCCGAATTCATCGCTACCGTCCAACCCACTTCGGAGCAACGCTAACGGTACGATGCGGACAATCGAGCAAGGAGCGACTCCGGCTCTGATCCTGATCCCACCTGCGCCCCAGCAAACTACATCGCCACTGCAAAATGGTGAGTCGGGGATGACTCGCGTTCAAAAGCCATTTGAACTCTCCGATGTGCCTGCCGGCAAAGACGATAAAGCTGCCAAGCCCGATTCGACCGAGCCCTCTCCAAACGCAAAGCCAAGCGATGGGAACGCAGAGCCTCCTGGAAATAACCCTGCGCAAGGCAAATCTACAATTTTGGAAGATACTTCCAAGTCCGATGGAAAGGCAGAATCCTCGCCGTCGGAAATGAAATCGCCGACCGACGAAGATTCCTCTCGGCGATCGCTCAAGGATACCAGTCCCGTCGATCGACAGAAGCAGAAAAAGGCCGATCAATCTCAAGAGGCTCCCGATCTGCCCAACGCTGAAAAGGAATCCGCCAATGATCGCGACGATGCTGAGAAGACCATGCGCGAAGTCAAGATTCCGGCCATCGCCGTCTCGAACAAGAAGAGTGCTCAAAAAGCAGTTCCTCCTCCGATCGAAAAGCCTAAGAAGCCATCTACCGATCGGCCCATGTCCCAGCAAGAGCGAATGCTCAAGCAACGCGTAGAAAGCTGCTTGGCCTACTATTTGTTCCGCCCTGAATCCACGGTGAAGCGAAGCCCGTGGGCTGTGATGCATGCCATGCTTCCCTACGGCGTTGAAGCAGAACTAGTCAATGGCAATCAAAAAACGAACGCGATTGGTTGGATGTGCTACAACGGCAAGTGTCGCACGCAAAAGCTGTTTCTACCCAAAGCGGATGGATTTTCTATGGCGGTTGGTCCAGGTGTGCAAGGGCACGAAGGACAGTTCTTGGCCATGTTGGCGCAGTCCTATGTTCCAAGCAATTATCCTATTCGGGTCGAAAACCAATCCTACACCATTGGAGATCTAATCCAGTACGAAATGGATGGGTGTCGCGAAAACACCGAGCTTACTTTCAAGCTGATCGGTCTCTCGCACTATCTGTCGTCCGATCACGAATGGACCTCGAATGATGGTAATAGTTGGTCCATATCGAAGTTGGTGGAAGAAGAACTCAAGCAGCCGATCGTTGGAGCCGCATGTGGTGGAACGCATCGACTGATGGGGTTGACCTATGCCGTGCAGCGGCGTCAAGAAGAAGGCCTGCCGATCGATGGTAACTTCAAGCGAGCCTCCATCTTCGTCAACGATTTTGTGAAGTATACATGGACCCTTCAAAACCAAGACGGAAGCTTTAGTACCAATTGGTTTGAATCGCGAGGCAACGATCCCGATATGGATCGAAAAGTTCAAACCACCGGTCATATCTTAGAATGGCTCATCTATACCATTCCTGAATCCGAGCTCGATCATCCTCGCGTAGTCAAAGGAGTTCAGTTCTTACTTTCGCAGATCCTCGATCGACGCGATCATGATTGGGCGATTGGACCTCGAGGACATTCGCTTCGTGCCTTGGCGCTCTACGATCAACGCCGCTTTGGAGCGCAACTCGGTGAAATGCGCAATCGATTATCGCAAGGCAACGGAGCCGTTCGGCGTTAGTCGATGGTTCGTCGATCTTTGCGACGACCTGCTGTTTCGTTTTGGATGGCGATCGCTTTCATCCATCCGCGAGCTGCAATCGACGTCTTGAAATCGAATCGAAGAATGCGATCCGTGACCTAGGGTGATGGGTTGCCACCGGCCGTTGCGTCGCATTGGAGATTACCTGCGACATGAATCGTTGGCATCATGTCCTCTGCTGGTATTTCGAATTGGCAGGCCGCTAAATGGCGGAAATTCCATGGAAGAGCAACGTTTTGCCATAGGTTTCCGGGCTAAGGTCGACCTGGGCGAATTCTGAAAAGTACCTTATACTGGTGAATTCGTTTCTTTTGATGTTGAGCCGAGTGGGAATGAGCTGCGAACAGACAATCCATCGACCCGAAGCCTGTCGACGCCCTTTTTTCGTGGGGGTCGATGTGGGTGGTACGAATATCAAGATTGGTTTGGTCGACGACGACGGAAAGACATTTGGTTTTGTATCGATCGATACTCACGAACCCGATGGTCCTCAGGTTGCCATGCAGCGGGTCGGCCAAGCTGTCCGCGAACTTCTCAAACCCATGGGCCTTGAGCTCAGCGACTTTCAACGAGTGGGACTGGGGACACCTGGTAGTCAGAATATTCAAACCGGTATGTTGATTGCTCCACCCAACCATCCGCATTGGTGGAACTTTCCTATCGTCGCTTGTCTCGAGAAAGAACTTGGTTTGCCTGTGAGCTTCGCCAATGACGCGAATGCGGCAGCATTTGGAGAGTTCTGGATTGGGACGGGTGAAAAGTATAGCAGTATGGCGCTTCTTACCTTGGGAACAGGTGTTGGGGGAGGAATCATTTCCGACAGCCATCTCGTCGTGGGGGCCAACAGCTTTGGAGCTGAATGCGGTCACATCATCGTCGATAGTGCTCCCAATGCGCGCCTGTGTACATGGGGTGGCGGCAAAGGGCATCTCGAAGCGTACGCCAGTGCCAGCGCTATCGTGGCGATCGCGAAAGAACGCTTGGCTCAAGGTGCAGAGAGCACACTACGCCAACATGCTCCAAATGTTACCGCCAAGAAGATTTACGAAGCAGCTTTGGCTGGAGATGCTTTTTCACTCGAATTAATCGATCAGACGGCCTACTATTTGGGTGTGGGGATTACGAGCCTGGTACATACTGTCGATCCAGGTTTGGTAGTTCTCGGCGGCGCCATGAATTTTGGCGGACGAACCTCACCGGTTGGCCAACGCTTCTTACAACGCATTCGCGCTACATTCTGCGAGCTTTCCTTCGATTACGTGGAAGCGGGCACAACCATCGACTTTGCGATTCTTGGAGGAGACGCAGGGTATTTGGGTGCAGCTGGCATCGCGCGACAAACCTATCACCGAACGACTAAATCCTAGACTAAGTGCCGAAATCGATCAAAAGATTATACGCAACTTCTGCATCATCGCTCACATCGATCACGGCAAGAGCACGCTCGCAGATCGCCTTCTGGAAAGAACCGGAACGGTTGAGACTCGCAAAATGCGCGAGCAGTTATTGGACGGTATGGATCTTGAACGGCAGCGCGGAATCACCATCAAGGCCAAAGCGGTTACCTTGAACTATCAACATCAAGGGACCCAGTACCAACTCAACTTGATCGATACGCCCGGCCACGTCGACTTTCAGTATGAAGTATCGCGATCGCTGTCGTGCTGCGAAGGTGCCTTGCTTTTGGTCGATGCTTTCCAAGGGGTCGAAGCCCAAACCGTGGCCAATGCCTATGCTGCGATGGACCACAATTTGAAGATCATTCCCGTGATCAACAAGGTCGATCTCAATCATGCGCGCGTCGATGAAGTCTCCGAGGAAATGGAGCAAGTGCTTGGGATCGATCCGACCGAAATCGTGAAGTGTAGTGGTAAAGCAGGGATCGGCATCGATGAACTCCTTCATGCCATCGTGACCCGCGTTCCCGCACCGCAAGGAGATCCGGCCAAGCCGTTGCAAGCGATGGTGTTCGATTCACACTACGATGATTATCGCGGCGCCATTACGTATGTACGGGTCATGAATGGCCGCATGGAACGTGGACAAAAGGTGCGCTTCCTGCGTGTTGGCGCTTCCTACGATATTTTGGAACTCGGGCACTTCGTTCCCGATCGCAAAGCCGGAACGTCGCTTTCGGCTGGGCAAGTAGGATATCTCATTTGCAATATTAAATCGCTCAAGGATGTTCGCATCGGAGATACCGTTGGCAATCCCGGCGAACAAGCTGCGGAGCCCTTGCCAGGGTATCAAGCTCCGAAACGCATGGTTTATTGCGGACTGTATCCGAGTGACGGGCAAGATTTTTCCGAACTCCGCGATGCCTTGGAACGACTGTCGATCAACGATCCGAGTTTCGAATTTCAGCCTGAGACGAGCGATGCATTGGGCTTCGGTTTCCGATGCGGATTCCTCGGACTGTTGCATATGGAGATTATTCAGCAGCGTCTCGAGGGCGAATGCAATCTCGACCTCGTTCAAACGGCACCCAACGTCACCTATGAGATTACGACCCGCAGTGGTGAAGTGCTAGAGATTCACCGACCTCAAGAGGTTCCAGATTCCGGGGATATCGAAGAGTTTCGGCAGCCCATCGTCCGCGTGAATTTTGTCTTGCCACAAGAGTACATCGGGACCGTGATGACCTTGTGCCAAGATCGTCGTGGCATCTTGAAGGGCAATGAATATCTTTCGGCCACGCGTGCTATGGTGACCTACGATTTGCCGTTGGCCGAGGTCATCTACGATTTACACGACAAGCTCAAGTCGATGACACGCGGTTACGGAACCATGGACTATGAGATCATTGGTTATGAGCCTGCCGACTTGATTCGTTTGGACATCCTCGTCAATGGTAAGAAAGTTGATGCATTGAGTGTGATTTGCGATCGCAAAGATGCCGATCGTCGCGGACGAGCTGTGGTGAAGAAACTCAAGGAAGAAATCGATCGGCACATGTTTGAAGTTGCCGTTCAAGCGGCCATCGGTGCCCGCGTCATTGCTCGCGAAACCGTCCCTGCCCTTCGCAAGAACGTAACTGCCAAGTGTTATGGCGGTGACATCACTCGGAAGCGTAAACTCTGGGCCAAGCAGAAGGAAGGTAAGAAGCGGATGAAGTCGATCGGTTCGGTCGATATCCCGCAAAAGGCCTTCATGGCGATTCTCGATACGGGTAGCGAACAGAAGTGATGTGAAGATGGGGTAAATGCGTATTCCGAATCACCTTCGGACGATGCAGCTCCATGACTTTCGCTGTGAAAACGCGGGGCCCGGGTTTTAACGACCGCGTTAAATGGAGTATAACCATTCGGATTGAATTTCGTCCTGGCCGGAACGTGGGAGATGAACTCCCTGGGCCAGTGATGGTATTCAAGCCGGCTCGTTCATGAGCTGGTAAGCGAGATTGCCCCGATGCCCAGCTTCTCTCCCGGGACGATACTCTCCCCCCTTATAGCTCGCCTATAACGTGGAAGAGCTCCGCGCTATCCATTGAAGATCGAAACGACAAAGGAACGTCATGACGCAGATCGAGATGCCTCCGACGAACGATACCCATCCCCATCATTCCCTTAGCGACGTTGGCGTAGAAGCACTTTACGACAAGTGCATGGCTCTTGCGAAGAATCTCTGGTGGAGTTGGCATCCAGAAGTTACCAGTATCTTTCGCGACATCGATCCGATTCGATGGCGGCAGTTGGATCACAATCCGATTGCGCTGCTCCGCGAATTCAATCCGGAACGATTGGCGGTTCGCGCCAGCGAAATGGTGTTGCACAGCCGCGTCAACTATGCCTATCGACGATTGCAAGAGTATCTCGATTGTAAGGGAACTTGGGCCAGTACCAACGCAGGTGTGCTAGGAGCCAAGCCGGTTGCCTATTTCTCAGCGGAATTTGGACTGCACGAATCGCTTCCGATTTATTCGGGTGGTTTGGGAGTGCTGTCGGGGGATCACGTTAAAAGCGCCAGTGGCTTGGGCGTTCCTTTGATTGGCATTGGACTTTACTATTCGCAGGGATACTTCAAGCAGCATCTCGATGATGATGGATACCAGCGAGAAGAATACATCGAGACCAAAGTCGAGAATCTGCCGATTGAACCGGCGTTGGGACCGGATGGAAACCCGATCACGATTTCGATCGATACCCGCAACGGAAGATTGATGGCCAAGGTTTGGACAATATCCGTGGGCCGTGTTCGACTTTTTTTGCTCGATTGCAACGTGCAGGGAAATCGTCCAGAAGATCGCGAACTCACGAGCCGTTTGTATGGTGGCGATGAGCGAACGCGGATTCGCCAGGAGCTCGTTCTTGGAGTGGGTGGCGTCAAAGCATTGCGAGCCTTGGGGATCCATCCAGGCGTGTATCATCTCAACGAAGGTCACAGCGCCTTCGCACCTCTGGAAGTGATCCGGTTGCGGATGGTCGATGATGGAATGACGTTTGAAGATGCATTGCGTGAAACAGCGCAGTCGACTGTCTTCACCACGCATACGCCCGTTCCAGCAGGGCACGATCGATTCGATGCGGCTTTGATCGAAGAGCACCTCGGACCGCTTCGCGACGAGCTTGGGATTTCAGCCGATCAATTGATGCAGTTGGGACGGGTACATACGCACAGCGATACCGAAACGTTCTGCATGACAGTTATCGGGCTCAAATTGTCGCGACGCGCGAATGCCGTAAGTTCATTGCATGGTCATATTTCGCGTCGCATGTGGCGACCCATGTGGCCAGATCGCGCTGAAGAAGAGGTTCCCATTGGGCATATCACCAATGGTGTGCACGTGCAAAGCTGGTTGGCTTGGCAGATGCAGCAGTTATACGATCGTCACTTCCCGGTCAATTGGCAGTCGCGGTTGGGCGAAGCCGAAGTCTGGCAGTACATTCACTCGGTCGATCCAGGTGAACTTTGGGAAACCCACAACGCGCTCAAGAATTTACTACTGGCGTTCGTGCGTCGTCGCGTGAGTCGCCAATGCCGCCGCCGCGGCGAAAGCGATGAAACGATTGAAGCAGCTCGACACTTGCTCAATCCAGATGCATTGACCATCGGATTTGGTCGCCGTTTTGCAACGTACAAACGCGCTAACTTGATCTTCAGCGATCTCGATCGCATCAGCGCCATTCTCAATAGTACCGATCGTCCAGTGCAGATCATCTACACCGGAAAGGCTCACCCCAAGGACGAACCTGGCAAGCGATTCATTCAACAGATCTCCAATCTTCGACATGATCCACGTTTCCGTGGTCGCGTGGCATTCATTGAAGACTACGATATCAACGTTTGTCGTCACTTGATCCAAGGCGTCGATGTGTGGTTGAACAATCCACGACGTCCCTTGGAGGCATCGGGTACGAGCGGTCAGAAGGCGGTGCTCAATGGTGGGTTGAACTGCAGTATTCTCGATGGTTGGTGGGCCGAAGCGTTCGATGGCACCAACGGATTTTCCATCGGCCATGGAACGAGCCATATCGATGATAAGGTGACAGATCGCCGCGATGCGGAATATCTCTATGAGACCTTGGAAAACCACGTCATTCCGACTTTCTACGATACGGACCGCGATGGATTGCCTCGCAAGTGGATCAAGATGATGATGAATAGCATCTCGACCTGTGCTTGGCGATTCAGTAGCCATCGCATGATGATGGACTACACCCGATCGGCCTATGTGCCGGCTGCGGGTGGTCTAAGCTGCGACATGCACACACGCGATAGTTGCTGTTGGTCCATGGAATCATGAGCTACCTAACGGGTAGCTCTTTTTTTGCCCTGATCGGCCCATCCTGAGAGGCCTCTTCATCAGGCCGATAATCGTCTGATAAGTGTTTGTACAACACTTGATATTACTTTGCCCCACATATTTTTGCCTAATCGTCTGCCTGCGAGATAGCCTCTAGACATCCAATGATCATGAGGGCAAAAAAATGGAGTGCAAAAAGATGAATGCGAATTGGACTGAGAGGCCTCTTTCATCAGGCCGATAATCGTCTGATAAGTGTTTGTACAACACTTGATATTTTTGCCCCACATATTTTTGCCTAATCGTCTGCTCGCGGAATGGCGTCTCAGTATTTAGGAATCTAAGAGTTACTTGGCGGGTAGCTCTTTGATGACGATGTCTTTGAAGCGGATGATGGCTTTGCCATTTCCGTGGATTTGAAGCCCGATAAGCCCTTTCTTGGCGATACCAGGCTCTTTCTCGGTGTAGTCTACCGTGTTCTTTCCGTTGAGAAAAAGTTGGATGCGATCCCCCTCGCAGACGATTCGGTAGTCATTCCAGTCGTTCGGTTTGAGAATCGATTGGAGAAAAGCTTTTTCAGGAGCGGCAAGAACTTTCTTGCGGCGGCTTTCATCGTAGAGAGCTCCGTCGTATCCAGCGCCGATGTCGGCCTGATAGCCAATCATCTCATGATGGTTGGGAATGCGGCTGGAGCGAATCTGTACGCCGCCGTTGACAAAGCCTTCGGTCCCTTCCAGCTTGTACTTAAGCGAGAGCTCGAAGTTCTCGTATTCCTTTTCAGTGCATAGGAACTCGTTTCGAGGAACCGTGACGGAAAGCGAGCCTGCAGTGATGGCGCCGTCCTCGATGCGAAATGTTTTAGTCGTATCTCCCTCCCAGCCCTTGAAGGAGGTTCCATCAAAGAGCCGAACTGGTTCTTGGGCAAAGTTATTTTGGGTTCCAAGGAAGAGGCATAACCCAAAGCAAAGAGCCGTTTGGAGCGTTGAGAAAGTCGAGGACATGGTTGACACCTTAAGGTAAAGGCCACAGCAGGGAAGGAGCAAAATCCGCCCTTAAAATCCACTCGTACAATCGGTGCGAAGTTGTTGTAAATCGCAGCCTAATGTCAAGAGGGGAAGCCCCCGTAATTGTAGCAAAATTGGTTGGTCCAAATCGCAAAATCTAGGGTGTAAAGAGCGTTGTTGCGAGAAGTCGTTACAATCGAGGATTCGGGGGATTGAAGGGGAAGGCGCGGAGCGTCATCATTCTCAACCCGAGCTTTTCCGGCCGCTCGTTTTCGCTCGCATTCATGCGACGGAGTGCACAATTCGATCCAAGGTGGGGACCCCATGGCATCAGAAACGAAATCGTATCGCCGTGATTCCAACGATAAGTCGGCCGCAAAACGCGGAGCCGATATCTTGGACCGTTCGCCTCCATTTGACCTCATGGCGGAAATGGGAGTGCTCGGCAGTATTCTGCTCAATCCCGATGCGTGCAATGATTTAGCGTTGATCGTCCGTGAGGATGATTTTTACGATGACGCGCACCGCAAGTTGTATGCGCACATGAAAGGGATGTACGAGGGCGGCAACAAAATCGATGCCATGCTCTTGGTCAATCATCTCAAGTCGGCTGGTGATTTTGAGTTGATTGGTGGAGCGGCCTATCTCGCCAAGCTTGCCAATAGCGTTCCTAACGCAGCGCACGCATCGTACTATGCCGAGATCGTGCGCACCAAAGCGACATTGCGTCGCTTGATTGAAGCATCGACATCGATTCTGCGCGACGCCTACGATGAAACGATCGAGCCCAAAGAACTTGTTTCGCAAGCCGAGCAACGCATCTTTCAAATTCAGGATGAACGCAGCGCGAATTCGGCCGCTTCGATCGGCGACGTGCTCAAAGCAGCCATGGGCCGTATCGATGCACGGATGCGAGGCGAGCATTTGGATGGTGGTGTAGAAACGCACTTCGTCGATTTTGATCGAATGACGGGCGGATTGCATAACGGCGAACTGGTCATCTTGGCGGCTCGTCCTTCCATGGGTAAGACAGCCTTCGCCATGAACATCGCGGAACATGCGGCTCTCAAAGGTGGAGCTCCCACGTTGTTCGTCAGCCTAGAAATGTCAGCCATCGAATTGGCCGACCGTTTGCTCTGCTCGGTCGCTCGCGTCAATGGTAGCCGACTGCGCAACGGTACGATCTCCAACGAAGATCGGCAGCGGCTGGTCAAGCACGCGATGGAAATCAGTCGCGCTCCATTGTATGTGGATGATGCTCCAAGTCGAACGGTCAGCGAAGTGGCAGCGGTGGCGCGGCGCATCACGCAACAGGAAATGGCCAAGCCCACCAAGAAGAAATTGGGGCTCATCGTAATCGACTACTTGCAGCTCATTGAACCCGATAACCCGAAGGATCCTCGGCAAGAACAGGTTGCCAAGATCGCCCGTCGTCTCAAGATGATGGCGCGTGAAATTCAAGTTCCCGTGCTTTGTTTGGCGCAGTTGAATCGTCAAGCGGAAGAAGGGAAAGATCACACGCCTCGCTTGAGTCACCTTCGTGAATCAGGTGCGATCGAGCAGGATGCGGACGTGGTGATGTTCGTGCACCGCGAAGAGTATTATCACCGCGGTGAAGCAGCCGAACAGTTTGCTGGCCAGGCTCAGATTATCATCGCGAAACAGCGTAATGGTCCGGTGGGTGAAGTCGACCTACTTTGGGAACGTGAGTACACGCGGTTCGTCGACAAGGCGCCAGAGCGTCATGCCGAGTTCGATCAATACGCTCAATTCCAAACCCCAGGCGGTTACTAGGCACCGTCCGTAGCGCGGTTTTCTCAACCGTGAGTCGTAGCGCAGTTGTCTCAACCGTAAGCCGTAGTCCATCCATACGATTACGGTGAGCGCATTCTTGAACGAGACCTCATCCCTCGCTTCCTCTTCCTATGATGCGTCCCTCAGAATGCATGGAAATGCATGAGGGCAAAAAAATGGTTGGGCAAAAAGATGAATGCGAATTGGAATCAAAGTTTTCGGAAACACTCTGAATCAATGCACATTCAAAGTATTGGCCGATGATCGTCGGTTGAAGTATTCATTCGACCTCTCCATATTTTTGCCCCAAATATTTTTGCCTAATCGTCTGTCTGTGGGATAGCGTCTAGAAGGCTAATGATCGCGAGGGCAAAAAAATGGTGCAAAAAGATGAATGCAATTGACTCAAAGATCTCGGAAGCACACTGAATCAATGCACGATTCTAAGCATCCACTGATGATGGTCGAAGCCTTTGAATCAATGTACCTTTCAAAGTATTGGCTGATGATCGTCTGATGGAGTATTTATTCGACCTCTCCTTATTTTTTTGCCCTACATATTTTTGCCTAATCGTCTGTCTGTGAGATAGCGTCTAGAAGGCCAATGATCATGAGGGCAAAAAAATGGCGGGCAAAAAGATGAATGCAATTCGGACTCAAAGTTCTCGGAAGCACGCTGAATCAATGCTCGATTCTGAGCATCCACTGATGATGGTCGAAGGCTCTGAATCAATTCACTTTTCAAAGTATTGGCCGATGATCGTCTGATGAAGTATTCATTCGACCTCCCTTATTTTTTGCCCCACATATTTTTGCCTAATCGTCTGTCCGTGGGATAGCGTCTAGAAGAGCCAATGCATGAGGGGCAAAAAAATGGTGGGCAAAAAGATGAATGCGATTGGGAAGCGACACTGGAAAATTCGAAGAGTCGCCTTTTGAATCCATGCACGATTCTTAGCATCGGCTGATGAAGTCCTGCTAGAGTATTGTTTCGATACCATCCTGTTTTTGACCTCACATTTTCTTGCCCGGTTTGGCTCGACTCGTGTGAAGTCTTTGCAAAGAATAGAACCTTCCACTGACATTCCAGCAAAATGATGGTCATTGTTTTGCAACAGCGTAGGACCATCTGGTAGAACTGGACTCCTAAGGCTGATTGCGCTTCTATCTTGGAAACTTCGCGGGACGGAATCCAAGATTTAGAATCGTGAAAGTTATCCTCCCACTCATTCTTGTAACGACGAGACCACTTCCATGCGCCGCATGCTTCGTTCGGTCATGCTCATTGGGTTGGCATTCGTGTTAGGGACCTGCGGGGACGCTCTGCAGGCTCAAGCTCAATCGAAACATCCTACCAAAGTGATGAGCTTCAATATTCGCTATGGGACTGCCAACGATGGCGATAACCACTGGGATAAACGCAAAGAGTTTCTGCTTGAGACCATTCAAACCTTCCAGCCTGATTTGCTAGGGACCCAAGAGACTCTTGGATTTCAGCGTGACTTTCTTCGCGAGCGTCTAGCAGGATATGGTTGGTTAGGGGTCGGACGCGACGATGGAAAAGAATCTGGCGAGATGATGGCGCTTTACTATCGACTCGATCGCTTCGATCTTCTCGAGAGCGGGCATTTTTGGTTGAGCGAATCGCCTGAAACTGCTGGCAGCAAAAGCTGGGACGCCGCATTGCCTCGCATGGCCTCGTGGGTTCGTTTGCAGGATAAATCGAACAGCCGCCGAATCCTTTTCATCAATACCCATTTTGACCACAAAGGTAAGGAAGCACGCTTGCAGTCTGCTAAGTTGCTCCGCAAGAAGGCCCAGGAACTCAAGAAAGATGCCTGGGTCATTATCACGGGAGATTTCAATGCAGGAGCCAAAAGCGATCCCTACCAAGCCCTATTTGCAACAGATACGCAGTCGATCAGGTTGAGAGATACCTATCGAGTCCAACCACAAGTCCCCCAAGGACCGGAGGGAACGTTTTCAAATTTCCGCGAAAACCAAACGCAGGGGGAGCGCATCGATTGGATTGCGGTGAGCGAAGAATGGAAGGTTGAGCTTAGTAAGATTGACCGTGTCGCTCGCGAGGGTCGCACTCCATCCGATCATTTTCCTGTCGAAGCCATTCTCCAATAATCTTACGAACTCCTAATGAAAGGATCGAGGCACATGCGATTTCCTTGTTGCGTCCTAACGATCGTGCTTGGCGGAATGTTTTTGGTGGCGATGAGTTCATCAACATTGGTTACGGCACAGGAGAAGCCAGCTCAAGCCAAGCAAGCCCGCCCCAATCCTGCGCTGCAACCGATTGAAGAAGATCCGAATCTGCCGCGGGTACTACTGATCGGAGATTCGATTTCGATGGGATATACCTTGCCCGTTCGTGAGCTCCTCAAAGGGAAAGCAAATGTGGTGCGTCCCAATACCAATTGCGGGCCATCCAGCCGCGGTGTTGAATCTCTCGAGCAATGGCTTGGGAAAGGGAAGTGGGACGTCATCCATTTCAACTTTGGATTGCATGATTTGGTCTACTTTGCCGAGAATGGAAAGGATCGCGCGGAAAAAACAACCCCGGGAGCTCGCCATCAAGTTCCCTTACCGCAATATGAAGCCAATCTTCGCAAGATCGTGGCTCGACTGAAACAAACTGGTGCTAAAGTGATCTGGGCATCGACCACGCCTGTACCCGAAGGATCGGCCAATCGCGCTGCCGACGAGTCGGTACTTTTCAATGAAGTGGCCGCCAAGATCATGCAAGAAAATCAAATTGAAATCGATGATCTTCACACCTATGCAAAAGCCAAGCTGGCTGAGATTCAGCTTCCCAAGAACGTTCACTTTTCGCCTGAAGGCTCAAAAGTTCTTGCTAAGAAAGTGGCCGAAGTTGTCGAATCCCATCTTCCCAAACGACCATAAGCGTTGGGGCGATGGAGACCCAACTGAGAATCGATGGAATCGATTGGCCTTTCGCGACGGACAAGGGAGATTGCAGCGTGATCAACGTCGCTTTTGCACCTGCTTTCCAAAAGCATATCCCGTCGGAACCCATGCAATGTCATGCTTCGAATCTCAAAGAAGCCCTCGACCAGGCCTTTGATCGTTGGCCGAAGCTACGTGGGTATGTATTGGATGACCAAGGGGCGATTCGTTTCCATGTTGTTATCTTCATCAATTCGCAACCCGCGAGCGATCGATCGACGTTGCAGGATCGATTGGAAGATGGCGACCAAGTTTTTGTTTTTCAGGCCTTATCGGGAGGTTAAGCAGGATGGCAGGCAAGCTTTGGGTAGGAACTCGCAAAGGGCTGATGCGCTGGGAGTGCCATCGAGGTCAATGGTCCATTCAAAAGACCGATTTTTTAGGGGCTCACGTGACGATGGTATGCGCTTCGGAGCAAAGCGATACCGTGTACGCTTGTCTTAAGCACGGGCACTTTGGAGCGAAGGTGCATCATTCCGATGATGGTGGACAAACGTGGAAGGAAATCGCAACGCCGACCTACCCACCCAAGCCCGACGATGTTCCCGACATTATTGATCCGATCCGAAACAAGCCGATTCCTTGGTCGCTCGATATGATCTGGGCCATGGAGGGAGCCCACCAATCCCGACTTTGGTGCGGGACATTGCCCGGTGGTCTTTTTAGCTCCGACGATCGCGGCGAATCCTGGCAACTCAACATGCCCTTATGGAATTGCCCTAATCGAAAGCACTGGTTTGGAGGAGGATACGATTTGCCTGGTATCCACTCTCTATGCATTGATCCCAACGATACCAACATTGTGACCTTGGCGATATCGTGTGGTGGCGTTTGGCAAACGCGAGATGGCGGGAACACGTGGAATGTACGTGCGAATGGAATGCGAGCCGAATATATGCCACCTGATCAGGCATTCAATCCCGACATCCAAGATCCGCACCGAATGGTCCAGTGCAGGTCGCGTCCCGATGTATTTTGGGTGCAACATCACAACGGGATCTTTCGTACGACCAATGGTTGCCAAGATTGGGTCGAGTTTCGAACGTGAAACCATCGGGGTTCGGTTTTGCGGTAGCCGTACATCCCAAGAATCCCGAGATGGCATGGTTTGTTCCGGCATGCAAAGATGCTGATCGCTATCCAGTCGACGGTCAATTCGTCGTGACGCGTACAAGCGATGGTGGCCAATCGTTCGATATTCTTCGCCAAGGCTTGCCACAACAGCATGCCTATCATCTCGTCTATCGACATGCGCTCGAAATCGATTCAGAAGGCCATTGGTTAAGCATGGGATCTACCACGGGAGGCCTGTGGGCATCTTCCGATCTCGGTGATCATTGGCAATGTCTCAGCCAGGATCTTCCACCGATCTACTGTCTGCATAAGCATAGTCTTCAAACCCACTCAATGAAAAGGCGAGGTCGCCGGGACCTCGCCCATCGTTGTTCGGGTTCCACCTATCAGACTCAAGGACCTTGAACGAACTCAACGTGCGTAAGCAGTCCTTTGTCTTGCAGTGTTTTCCAATCCTTACGATCCTTTCCTTTTCCCGGTGAGGACCACTTTGACTTTGGTCTGCGAAAGGCTTGCGACCAAACCTGGCCAATCCTGAAAGCGAAGCGATCCAGGGATGAAGTCAGGGTCATCGATATCTTTCGCATCGGCTAGACGTGAACCATTGTCGACAAGCACCAGGTTTCCAACGGACTCTGGGGCGAGATAAGCTGCTGCGGCGGCATTGAACGAATCGTTTCCTGTCGCCCACAGCGTAATCTTTTGATTGGCTTTGGTTGCATACCCGTTGGCCGCTTTCACAGAAGAAGCGACCGAACGCACACGAACGAATTCATTGTAGCCAAATGTATACGCGGCCGATCGGCGTGGATTACCCACCAGCGGTTGGCGAGCGGCATCTTCCAACGAATAGTAGTCGCCTACAATCGCATTGGGGCGGCCAACGATCGATACAAGCAACTCGCGATCTTTCATACTCGATTCCGATGGTTGGGTAGCGTATCCAGCATTGGTGTCGTAGGTACCGTGAGCGACTTGAAGAATAACACGCGACCCATTCCGATTCTTGTCCGCTTCTTCTTGGAGCAAAGCGAAGGCCTTGCCTTGCGACTTGATCGTATAACTAAGGGCACCAGCGGTGGTGCCTGGAGTTGCGCGGTTGGGCGACTTGTTTTTTGGCAGGTGCCAAGAGGACGTCCATCCGCCACTCAATTGACCGCGGACTTGACTAGCATCCCCGGTGAGAAGTTGTTTCGTTGCGGCATCACTCCACGCTTTGAGAAGCTTTCGCTCGAAGATCAAACCACTTTCAGGTTTAGGATGTTGATCGTCCCACACCGTCAACTCTTGGCCGGAAAGGTATTCAAAAAATCGCGTTCCAAGACTGGTTTCAAGAAGGCCAAGTTGGAAATGTTTGTTGACCCATCCATAAAGGGCAACACGGCTGATGTGATTGTAGTTGTGACCGTAATGCAACGAAGGGAATAAAGCGACTTTATCGGCAGCTCCATAGAGTCCATACAGTTTTTTGAGCTCGGGGAATCCATCGACATGCATATTGCGTGTCCAGTCATCGGCCGCTGTCATGCCGAGTGGCTTCGGAGCAAACAACGCAGCGATCTCGACATTGCCCGTGTTGACTCGCAGACCCGATGCATTCTCACAAGTACATCCTCCTTGCATGCCGGTGCTCACCATCACGGCAGGGAAAGCCAATTGGATGCGAGGATCAATAGCACTGGCCAAAAATGTTTGCGATCCACCTCCACTCGCGCCTGTCATCCCAATTTTTTGCGAGTCGACTTCAGGGAGGCTCAAGAGAAAATCGAGCGCGCGGCTCGAATGAATCGTTTGAATACCGATCACAGATTGATAGTGCCCTTCAGCTTCTGGGCTGAAGAGTACCCAACCTTGATCATTGGTGGCCTCTTCTGGAGTTGGCTTGGCATAGCGGTGAGCTCGCATGGCAATCTGCTGACTGTCGCAATAACCGAGCATGTCCCAGAAGAAGACCACGCAACCCATGCGAGCCAACTGTACGCACTTGGCTTGCAGGTGATTGCGAGCCGCATTGTAAAATCGTTCTTCACCATTCGCTAAGAGGCGATGAATTTCCTTTTGATTCAAGTCATAAAAGCGGGCGTTGTCCCAGTGACCATGCGCGACCAACATGCCTGGCCGCTTTCCCGTCGCCGGCTGATCGGGACGAAAAAGAGTACCTGTCACATAGAGTCCTGGAAGACTTTCCAAGATGACCTTCTCGACCACATATCCATCCATCTTTTTGGGCGAATGGACGATCGGATTCAATGGTGCTAGGGCAGGAGTTGGATAGACACCCAAGGTCGTCTTCAACTGTTGGCGTACTTCCGCAGCTCGTTTCTCCCACGCTTCGCGGCTCGACGGAACATCGAAAGGAAAATGCCCATCAAGATCTTTCAAAGCAGGTTTGTAAGTCGGTGGTTTCTCTTGGCCTTGAGCTTGCTGATCGCAAGGTAGAGAGGTCGACAGGGCCAGAGCACAAGCGGCGAGCGCGCGCAATCGCATGGTGGGACTCCGAGGTGGGAAGGGGAACAAGCCATTCGCGATGCAACACGACTCTGCCATCGGCTGCCAACGCAATTCGGCTCATTGTAACTCCCAGTCGAGGCCGAGTGGCAACATCTCGCTCACAATTCCTCCCGTTCGCCAAGACGCTCGACACGTTTCGAGACTCGCGATCGGCCGACTATGTGAGATCCTCTTCGTTGACCGGGTCGAGATGCCCCGATTTGCTGATCGCCAAGATCAACCGTAAGCTCACCAGGATGCTCATTGCAAATCCAAGAATCCCTAGAACGGAAAGGTCTTTTAGACCCAATGGTCCAAGCTCGGTGAACAATACGGGGGGAACTTTGTAGGCGAGCAAAACCGAAGAACCCAAGAAGAGAGAACTAGTAAGCATTCCCAGTACAAGGCGATTGATAGATGGATTTAGCCCGCGATGCGAAAGATGGACGTCGAGCCGCCCTTCCTGAACCAACTCCAAGAGTCCGCTAATCTGCGATGGAAGCTTTTCTACAAGTCCTTCTAATTCGACATACATGCGGCGCAAGCGTCGTACCTGTCGCTGCGGCAACAAACGACGAAACCACATCTTGCGAAACATGGGCTGCATCACTTCCAGCAAACTGAAGTGAGGATTCAGTTGATGCAATGTCCCTTCCAGAACGATCAGGGTTCGAATGAGCATCGATGTTTGCGGTGGAAGGATGATACGATGTCGGTGCAAAATGTCGGTGACATCGTTCAATGCCCCAGCCAAGTCGAATCGCTCTAAAGGTTGCGAGCCATAGGTTGCGATGAGTTCGGCAACATCAATACTTAAATTGCTGGTATCGAGTTTGAGTGGTACTTTTCCAACGCGCTTGATGAGGGATGTCAGCAATGCCGAATCGCGGTTGGAAACTGCGAGCAACATCTCTTCGATCGATTCGCGAAGTTTGTCGTCGATTCGTCCAACCATTCCGAAATCGAGCAACCCTAGCCGTCCATCATTGCATACCAAGATGTTTCCGGGATGAGGATCGGCGTGATAGGTCCCAAGCCGAAAGATCATCTCCATGTAGAGTTCCGCCGCCTTCTTGGCGGTATGCTCATTCCATTCACGCAAGTCTGCATCGAGATCACGACGATCTGCCAGCGAATCAATTTGGCTGATCCGTCGCCCTTCGATTCGTTCCATCGTCAAAACTTGGGCGCTAGAAAGATCGGCAAAGGGTGTAGGAATGTGCAACCCTGGAAATGTCTTTAGCTCCGCTTGAAACATCAACAGGTTGTTGAGTTCTCGATTAAAACTGAGCTCGCGATGCAATGACTTCGATAGCTGATCGACCAATGTTCTTGGTTGCCATGCGGCAATTTCGGGAATGCGCTCGGCCAAGACGGCGAGACCAGCTAATACTTCGAGGTCTTCTTGAACCGTTTTGCGAATGTCGTGATGCTGGACCTTTACCACGACGCTCGTACCATCGTGCAAGGTAGCGAGGTGAACTTGTCCAATCGAAGCCGATGCGATCGGTTTTTCTTCGAAGCTTTCGAAGAGTACTTCGATCGGAGCCTTCAGTTCCGATTCGACCTTCGCGCGAACCAGGTCGTAAGAGTCGGCTGGAACCTGAGTCTGTAATTGCTGCAGTTCGGTTGCCAAATCAGGACCGACCAGATCGGGACGTAGCGAAAGAACTTGCCCTAACTTGATGAAGGTAGGGCCGAGGTCGGTGAGAGCCATGCGAATCCGCGTTTCGCGCGAATAACTGGCTAATGGCACTCCCTGAGGATCCTTGAGCCAGTCGCGGATGAAATCGACCTTGATCTTGCTTAGCCAGTCCGCCAATCCATAACGCCGCAATACGACGATGATCTCCTGCCATCGGCGAAGGTTGCGATAGATTTGAGGAATGGAACCGATCTTCATGGATCGCCAGCACCTGGTTCAAAAGAAGCGAATGGCTTTATTCTAATCCAGGATTCTCCAGCCCAAGGGGGCCATCTGAGGCCGAGCCTTTGAATCGATTCCAATCGTGCTGGTTTTGACGATAAAACGGATGGCAAAGCGGATCGCCCTAATCTTTCTTGCCGATGCAATAGAGCTTTTCTTGGCGCTGCTCCCCTGCCCCGACCGCGACTCGCAAGTAGATCTTTCCACCGCAAATCGTGGGCGTTGCAAAAGCTTCATCGCCCAATTTGTTGGAGGCAATTTTTTCGAACTTCTCGGGCGATGCGCGGAATACAAATGTTTCGCCTGTTTCGTTGATGGCATAGATACGATCGCCGACCAGGACTGGTGAAGCGCTAAAATTGCCTCCCAATCGTTGCTTCCACATTTCTTTCCCCGTATCCGACTTCCAACAAACAGCAATGCCTTCGTCCATCACCGCATACAGATAACCTTCTTTCATGAGCATCGATGGTACGTAGACGCGACTCTTGTTGGTCCAAGCGATCGTTTTACTACCGTCGGCTTTGATGGCTGCGACGTGATTGGTCGGATAGCCTCCGGAAGAATAGACGTGGACGCCATCCGTCACCGTCGATGTGACACATTCAGTGGTTGCCCCTTCGACTTCCCAGAGGGTACTTCCCGTCTTAGGATCGAGGCTCGTGACCAGATCGCATCCGGTCATGAGCAATTGATCCTTACCGCCGATCGGAAGAATGATGGGAGAAGGATAGTTGGGATTGGAAGGACGTTCACGCTTCCAAACAAGGCTACCTGTCGCGCGCTGATAGGCTGCAATTGAGCCGCCCCCTTTGGTGTCTGCAATGGCAATGACGAGATTTTCATAAAGAGCCGGCGAAGCACCATATCCTTGGTGGATTTGGTAATCGCAAAGCTTTTGTTCCCATACCTTGGCGCCAGCAAGCGTCAGGGCTACGACATGAACGCCTCCATTATTAGCAAAGGTGCCGTAGAGTTGCTTGCCATCGCAAGCGAGTGTCGATGAGGCTCCGGTCGATCGGCTGTTCTTACGCATCGCACCCGAAGCAAACACGTCGGTCTTCCAAAGCGGTTTCCCATTGCGACGGTCGATCGCTAGGACCGTTTGGCTTCCCGTTTCTTCATTGCACGTCGTCAGATAAATAGTTGTTCCAACAACTATTGGTGAACTGTTGCCTCGCCCAGGAAGATCGGCAGACCATAGGACGTTCGCATCAGCGCTCCATTCGGTTACCAGCGATGGGTCTGCGTCGGCCACACCATTGTGCATCGGGCCACGCCACCACGGCCAATCAGACTTCGACAGCTCCTTGTATCCACCTACTTGCGCAAACACGCTCGAGATGGAAACGAAGGAAAGAGACAGGGCCAACAAAGATGAACGCATGGAAACCGACATCGAAGGAACACTCCCGCTGAAAGAGGAAAGGAAGTTCTCATTTTACTCGATATCAGCTTGGGCGTGTCCCATCGACAACACCCAATGTCGACTCCCAGTCCCTTGGGAGGAATCTTCCTCTGTTCCTCGGAAGCAACGACTACATCACCTCCATTGACAGGCATCTTGAACAACGCGTCCCCTGGAAGGATTCTCTCGAGATCTATTTCATCCGACTTTCGTTTGGAGGGCTTCGCCACTCATCGCATCTTCACTCTCGGTTTCGCTCGTAGCGAGCAGGATCACTTTCCAGGCTCCCGCCGACATCACAAAAGAGGTGATCCCCATGAAGATGAGATTCAAGACGGGAGAGCTCGGGCCATGTCCATGAAGCGACTAGTCGATGAGAATGAGGGCATCCGCCAATTCGTTGACATCGTCGGGTTGTCGCGGAAGTCGGCCAGCCAATAGATTACCAATCTCTTCGATGGTATGGCATAGAGCATCGACTGTCTCCATCGATTTGAGTCGATCCGTCAATTGCAAACAGAGTCGATCCAGTTGCCCTTGTCCTAGCTTTTCAAGCACGGTTCGATCGGCCAATACGGTCGCCATGCGTTCATCCATGGAAACATAAAGCATGATGCCTGCAGCCGTATCGGTATGGTGAATGCGCGAATCGTAAAAGACTTGCCGTGATCGACTTTCTACTTCGTCGCGCATTTGACGCTGAGGGATGAACCAACGCCTGAGCCAAGGGAGTCGCGATGCTGTGACGACTCCAATGATAAAGCACGCGATGATTGCGATTACAACCTTCACTACAAAACGAGGCCAAGGATCATGATCCCACGATCCCGGCGTAGCAGTACGAATCGGCTCCCAAAGTCCAATGCCAATGGTCGCTAAGATCGCAAACCAGACACCCACGATATCTTCGGCCCGATCATAACGACCGGAACTCGTTGCGATGACCGGAACGATCTCTGCCGATGTCTTGCTCTCCGCTTCCTGAATCGCTCGATTGACCCTGGATCGATCGCGGTCTTTCCATTGTGCTGACAATTTCATGTTGCTTTCTCTTCGATGCGATTACCAAGAACCAGTTGCTCCGCCACCACCCGACGAACCGCCACCGAAAGATCCACCACTATAGCCTCGGCTACCACTCGAGCCACCGGATTCGGTCAGGACGTGATACAAGACGGCACCGAGAATGGTAAGCACCGTTCCCCAAAACAACCACGCCCAACCTTGCGAGCCTCTTCGAACAAGCGAGATCGAAGTAAAGAGGATGAGTCCCGCCATTCCCAATAGGGAGAGCCAATAGAGAGAGGATTTGGGAGGTTGAGGCAGTGGTTCGCCGCGAGCCATTTTGTCGAGAGCAATAACCCCTTGAAGAATGCCATCCGAAAAATGCCCCTGTTTGAAACGAGGGATGATCGTTTCATTCATGATCTGCTGACAAAGGGCATCTTGGTCTCGTCCCCATCCTTTGCCTAATTCGATCCTCGCCTTTCGATCCATTTGCGAAACCAGCAAAAGGATTCCTTGGTTTCCCAATTTCTCGTGACCGATGCCCCATTGATTGAAGAGCGTCATGGCGAACGATTCGATCGTTGTATTGCCACCTCCATGTTCGGCCATCGAATCGATGGTGACTACGATGATCGGAGTCGCTCGATCCGTTAGTAACTGATTGGCAACCTCCTGTATCTTGGTCTCATCCTCGGGATCGATCATCTCGGCGAGATCGCGAAGAAACTCCCGATCTCCCGGTGGCTGAAGATCGATCGGAGCATTTTGTCCATGTACGAACGGTCCCACGAAAAGGAGAGCCAGCAAGATTGGTAGAAGGGAACCAATCGCTCCTTTCGAGATCTCTAAGAGAGGAAAGGCCTGAGCAACGATCAAACAACGTCGCAGAATCGAGTCACTTATCATAGGTGCCTAGTACGGCCTCATGTTTATGTCGGAAAAACGTCGGATCGATGGCCGGTTTTTGAACCGCACTGGTGCCAACCCGATGCCTGAAAAAACTTAGAAGAGACGCATTGTAACCCACGAAGCATCAGGAAAGGTGCTTGGAGTGAACCAACGATTTTTTGGAGTAGTTCTAAGCTTACCGAGAGGCGAACTGGAGAGTGGAATGCCAACGATGTAAAACGTCTTCGATGTGGTCCGCGCAAATTGGTAGAGAATCCTGGCAAGAGCTTCTACAATGATCGGGATGATGATCGACCCCGATACTTCCCACGCGAACCCCAGCTTTTCCACCGTTTCCGACGGCTGGGTCGAGCGTTTATCGGCCAATGATGTAGAGCGAGATCGAGCGATCGAAGAACTGCGGGTGATCTTGATTCGGGGCTTATGCAAATCGCTCCAACAAAGCTACGAGGTTGCCTATTCGGTGGAAGACATTGCCCAGGAATCGTTGCTCAAAATCCTGGCAAATCTCTCGCAATTCCATGGAAAATCACGCTTTACGACGTGGGCGATGACGATCGCCATACGGACGGGAGTGAGTTCCCTTCGCCGCAAATACCATCAGGACCAGTCTTTGGAGGCCTTTGATGGACAAGATGGGTACCGTATCGACCTTTCAGGTTCGTTTGGCGAAATTCCGGAAAACCAAGCCGAATATCGGGAAGTTTTGGAGCTCCTGCAGCGTCTCATTCAAGAGAGCCTATCCGACCGACAACGGGAAGCTTTGCGAGGTGCATTGGATGGTTACTCCACCGATGGACTGGCCGAGCGGCTTCGAATTCCTAGAAATGCAGTCTACAAGCTACTGCACGACGCAAGAATGAAATTGAAGGAAGGCTTTGCGAGAGAGGGCTTTACGGATCATGATGTGCTCGGGGTTCTCGGAAAGGGGCACTCATGAAACTTAGTCCCAAACAAACGAATGAACTTCTGAAAAGCATCGGGGAGGCCCAGCCCGATCATCTTGGCTGCGATGGATGCGCAGCTCTGATGGATCAATACGCGCAGCATGAATTGGATGGAACGGATTCCAATGAATTGCTAGAAAGCGTTAAACGCCATCTCTCCCAGTGTGTTTGTTGTCGCTACGAGTATGGCCTATTGATCCAAGCCCTCAAGGCAATCAACGAACCAAACGGTTAACACGCTCTGCTTGGCAGACAAGCACTCTCTCAAGCGTCGTACTTTTACGGTCTCCTTTGATGGCATGATCTACGCACCATTCATGTCTCTTCCGACGTGCGCGAGCCTCAATCGTAGAAATGAAATTTGCAGTAAGAATTTTCTTAGTCGACGCGTCCCAATGACATCGTGTTGGGTTTAGCCCTTCCTTTGTTTCCAATTTGGGAGAATGAGCATGAGTCGAGTACGTTTCATCGGTGGTATCGCAGTTTTGGGCTTGGGATGCGTGTTAGGATGTCAGCCTAACGATCGTCAGATGACCTCAACCGCACGTCCTGGCATGCAAGACGGGATGATGAAAGATGGGATGATAAGAGGATGGAATGATGGAAAGGGATGGAATGATGAAGGATGGAATGATGAAGGATGGAATGATGAAGGATGGAATGATGAAGGATGGAATGATGAAGGATGGAATGATGAAGGATGGAATGATGAAGGATGGAATGATGGAGAGGATGGAATGATGGAAGAGGATGGAATGATGGAAAGGATGGAATGATGGAAAGGATGGAATGATGAAAAGGATGGAATGATGAAGAGGATGGAATGATGGAAGGATGGAATGATGAAGGACGGAATGATGAAGGACGGAATGATGAAGGATGGAATGATGAAAGATGGGATGATGAAGGATGGGAAAAAATAGTCGAATCCATCAATGGAGCGAATCATGAAAGACGGACCGGTGATTTCGAAAGACGAAGTAACGCCACCGCATCTCTATTGGAATCGGCGTCAATGGATGCGAGGGGCTGGCTTGGTAGCAACCACGGTGGCAACAGCAGCTGCTTATCGGTATGCCAATCCCGTGGTCAACGCAGTCAACGAAAACGCGGAACCAGTCGTCGTTGCTGAAAACGTTTCGGAAGAGGAACGGCTGCAGAACGGGTGGACGGTGAATGAGGAAAAGACTTCTGAGCGGAATATCTTGACCTACAACAACTTTTACGAGTTCACCACCAACAAGCAGCTCGTGGCGAATCTCGCCGCCGGTTTTCGGACCGATGGTTGGACGGTCCAAGTGGATGGGCTAGTCGACAAGCCAAGGACTTTCACCATCGAGCAGCTTCATGCTTTGCGCCAGCCACAGGAACGTATCTATCGCATGCGATGCGTCGAAGCATGGTCGATGGTGATTCCATGGGCCGGCGTTCCGCTCCGCGATGTACTCGAAGCCGTTGTGCCGCAAGCGTCAGCTCGGTTTGTGGCTATGCAGACGCTCCACGACCCTATTCGAATGCCTGGTCAGAAAACCGATGTATTGGAATGGCCGTATGTCGAAGGCCTTCGCTTGGACGAGGCCATGCATCCGCTGACGCTCTTAGCTACGGGACTCTATGGTAAATCCCTTCCGCCTCAAGATGGAGCACCTATTCGTTTGGTGGTTCCATGGAAGTATGGATTCAAAGGGATCAAATCCATTGTGCGAATCACGTTGCTTGAGGACCAGCCACCAACCAGTTGGAATCGTTACGCGCCGTCGGAATATGGCTTCTATGCCAATGTCAATCCGAAGGTCGACCATCCTCGCTGGAGCCAAGCTACGGAACAACGCATCGGCGAATCGGGGCGACGGCCCACGCTCATGTTCAATGGCTATGAAGAGCAAGTCGGAGATCTCTATCAAGGTATGGATCTTCGCAGATACTTTTGAAATCCGCTTCTGAAATCCGCTGAAGGGATTGGAATATCATGCCGGCGTCGGAATCTCTCCCCTTTCTCAAAAAACTGGTGCTCATCAACAGCCTCGTTCCACTTGCGATGCTCGCTTGGGATGCTTGGAACGATCAGCTGGGTGCCAATGCGATCAATATCGCCATTCACATAACGGGGATCGTATCGCTCCTTTTCTTGATGCTGACATTGGCGATATCACCATTGCGTCAGATCACGGGATGGAGTGGATGGATTGCATTTCGCCGGACGTTAGGAGTTCATGCCTTTGTCTATGCCGCGTTGCATTTTGTGCTGTACTTTGTTTGGGACCGGCAGCTCAACCTGGCCAGTACCGCTTCCGAGGTTCTTTCGCGACGTTATTTGCAAGTCGGATTTCTAGCCTTGGCCTTCATGATTCCACTGACCATCACTTCTACCAACCGCATGTTGCAGAGACTCGGCCCCAAACATTGGAAGCTACTTCATCGCGTTACTTATGCGGTCGCCATCTTGGGAGTCTTGCACTATTTCTTGCTCGTCAAATCCGACCTTCGACAGCCGATTCTCTTCGCCATCGTTCTTGGATGCCTCTTCGCTTGGCGAATTATGCGAATCGCTCAAGAGCGAATGATCAAGAAGCACACCGGTCGAAAGGGAGCAACGGCTCAAGTTGCACAGGTTGGCAGACAATGGAAAGGGGAATTGCAAGTAGAGAAAATCAATTCAGAAACTCCCACCATCAAGACCTTTCGTTTTCGGTTTACCAACGGTTCAGGCTTGCCCTTCACGTTTCAGCCAGGGCAATATCTTCAGATTCAGGCTTTGCTAAACGGAAAGCGAGTGACGCGATGCTACACTATTGCTTCCTCTCCTAGCCAACGAGATTACTGTGAGATCACCGTTAAACGTGAATCGATGGGTTTGTTCTCGCAGCACCTTCACGATACCGTAACTGTCGGCGATCGCGTGGCCATTCAAGCTCCGTTTGGAGCCTTTACATTCAACGGTGGCGAGGCCTCATCGATCGCGCTGATATCCGGAGGAGTTGGAGCCACTCCGATGATGTCGATGGTGCGTTATCTCACGGATCGCGAGTGGAATGGGAATATCGTCTGGATTGCTGTTGCCAAAGATCGATCCGAGATGTTGTTTCGAAGCGAGCTTGAAGCGTTGCAGCGAGAGCACTCACGACTTCGTGTCGTATGGACCTTGACCCGTGAAGAAGGAACCGATTGGCAAGGTCATCGTGGTCGGATCGATCCATCGTTGATTGCCAACATTGTGCCAGAATTGAAGGCGGTCGAGTGGTTTCTATGTGGTCCCAATTCCATGATGGAGGATACCCAAGCTCTTCTCGAACAACTGGGTGTTGATCCTCGGCATATTCGCAAAGAAGCCTTTCAAATGGCTCAATCTCAGGCATCTACCAACGACGAGCCTCAGGATGTCAACCAGCTCCCGCAGGAAGTGCACTTTCTGAAATCGGACATCAAGGTATTCTCGCAGGGAAGTACTCTTCTCGAAATTGCGGAAGAACAGAACGTCGAGATTCCCTTTGAATGTCGATCGGGCATCTGTGGCCAATGTCGGACGAAAGTTTGTTCTGGGAACGTGCAATCGAAATCGACCGCGACCCTCAGTCGTCGCGAGATCGAAGAAGGCTGGGTTTTAGCTTGCCAATCGATCCCAGCCGGCTCTGTGGGTATCGACGCTTAGACGAAACCCTGCAGCATTCTTGGCTGGCGAACCAATCGGTGATCAAGATCGTAGAAGGGGAATGAGCCACATCGGTTCCCTCATTTCGCGATTGGTTTGGAAACATACAGCGAGGCGATGCACATGCGCGCTAGGCAATGGTTGGTGGTGGCTCTTTGGTTGTTGGAGACGCACGCCGCATGGGGACAATCGCAAAGGGATTGGTTGCAGTGGCGTGGCCCCGAAAACACGGGTATTGCTCCCGGTTCCAAGCCGCCGATCGAGTGGAGCGATTCCAAGAATATTGCCTGGAAAGCACCGATTCCCGGTAAAGGACATAGTACGCCATTGGTTGTCGGAGATGCCGTCTACGTGACGACGGCCATTCCCATCGGCCCGAAGCTTGAACCGAAAATGAGTGGGCGTCCGGGTGAGCACGATAATCTTCCGGTGACGAGTCGGCAACGATTTGAATTGCTGGCCTTGGATCGAACCCATGGAAAACAGTTATGGCAACGGGCCCTTCACGAAGCGGTACCCGTCGAGGGCGGACACTATACAGCCAGCCTTGCTTCAAGTTCGCCGGTCAGTGATGGTAAGCTCATCTTCGTGCACTTGGGTAGCTTTGGTACCTATGCCGTGGATGCCGCTAGGGGTGAGATTGTGTGGAGCAAAATCTTAGGGCAGATGCACACCAAGCATGGACATGGTGAGGGCGCCTCACCAGCTCTCGATGGTGATACCTTGATAATCAACTGGGATCACGAAGAGGAATCCTTTTTATTAGCGCTCAACAAGAGGACTGGCCAAGTCCTTTGGCGTCAACCAAGACGCGAGGATACTTCATGGAGTTCACCGATCATTGTGGACTGTGATGGCAAGAAACAAGTCATTGTATGCGGTACCAATCGCGTTCGAGGTTACGACTTATTCGATGGAACCGTTCTATGGGAATGCGGAGGAATGTCGAGCAACATCGTGGCAACACCCGTTTATCGCGATGGCATCGTATATGTCGGAAGCAGCTATGAGAAACGAGTACTAATGGCGATCTCGATCCAAGGAGCTCATGGCGATATCACGGATTCTTCGCGTGTGCTTTGGACGAGAACGCGTGGAACACCCTATGTCCCTTCCATGCTCCTCTATGATGATTCACTCTATTTTCTTGCCCACTATCAGAATGTGCTTTCACGAATTTCGGGGCCAAGTGGAAAGGATGTGCCTGGTGCGATTCGACTGGGCTCGTTAGGTGACATCTATTCGTCACCCGTGGGTGCGAATGGTTACGTCTATATCACCGATCTCCATGGAACGACCGAAGTCATTCAGCACGCCGACCTTCCTCGAACCGTCGCCGTGAATCGTTTGGATGACCGCGTGGCAGCTGGGCTTGCCATCGCTGGTGACCAAATCTTCATTCGCGGTGAATCTTTCCTTTATTGCATCTCTGAATAATCTCACTCGACCTTCATTCCCAATGTTTGCCGGTGATAAAAGGCAAACATCCATCCATTTGCAGGAATTTTGGAATTTCTGTTGCAATGCGTACGGTTGTACGTATAGAATTTGTACTTACAAATGTACTTGATTCGGGCGGCATGAGGAGGCGAATGTGGAACGGGCAATGCTATCGAAAGGCGAGTTGGAGATCGCACGTTTGTTATGGAAAATGGCGCCAGCGTCGGTACGTCAGATCCACGAGGCGCTTCCTGAAGATCGCCAAATGGATTTTGCGACGGTTCAGACCTACCTTCGGCGGTTGGAAGCCAAAGGGTACGCCAAATCGACACTTGAAGGGCGCGTTCGCATCTATTCTGCTCGAACGAAGGCTCGCACAGTCATTCGCGAAACGGTTGATGACTTAGTCAATCGCCTCTTTGCTGGTGACACCATGCCCTTGATGCGGCATTTGATTGAAGAGCGTGGAATCGATGAACAAGGTTTAGCGGAACTGCGTCAGATGCTCGATCGGCTCGAGAAAGAAGGAGACAAGAAATGAACTCGTCCCAGTTGGTGCATCTCCTCATCCAACAAACATGGCAAGTGGCGATGCTGGCTTGTTTGGTTTGGATCGTCACGCGATATATCGGTCGCGATCGAGCTCACCTCAAGCATATGTTGTGGGCTTTGGTTCTGATCAAGTGCTTAACACCTCCGATGTGGAGTAGTCCCATGGGGCTCTTTAGTCTGGGAGCAGACTATGTGGCGCGTTGGAATCTATCAGTGTCTTCGGCCAATCAAGAGAGGAAGCCGATCGAGTCGATTTTTGCCAAGGATGTGACCACGGTGGTTCGAGTGGATTCAAATCGCACTGCATTACCATCGAGCCCGTTGGAAGCCCATCAAGGGTCGGAAGTCTGGTGGAGTCGCATCATTTCTTCGTGTCTCGGCATTTGGATCGTAGGGTGTCTCGGATTTTTTGGCGTTGCCATCCTTCGCTGGAGGCTGTTCATACGGGAGGTCGTCAGGACGGAGGTGCCTGCAACGGAACAGTTGCAGATGTGCGTTCAGCGATTGAAGCACAAGCTGGAAGTACGACGGCGCGTGCGAGTGAAAGTGGTCCGTGGGTTGTTGGGCCCGGCCGTCTTTGGGCTTTGGAGTCCAACCATTTTGTTGCCACTGGCCATTGTCAATGGTCGTTCCAATAAAGAACTCGAACCGCTCATCGCTCATGAGATGGTTCATATTCGCCGTGGTGATTTGTGGTTAGCGTTGATACAGGTCTTGGCTTGTGGCTTGGGGTGGTTTCACCCCTTGGTTTGGCTTGCGTCGCGCCGCTTGACGATCGAATCGGAACGATGTTGCGACGAGGAGACCATCGCTCGATTGAAGTGTCAGCCTGCGACCTATGCTCGTAGTTTACTGGATGTTTTGGAATGGAAGCACCTGCTGCGTGTAGCTCCGGCGTTGCCGGGCGTGCGGCCGGTGGATATCACATCTTCTCGATTGGAGAGAATCATGCGTCTTGGACAAGGATGTCGTCGTCGTTCGCCATGGTGGATTCATGCAGTGGCGATCGTGTGTGGAGCCATGGTGCTACCGGGAGCTCGTTACCTCGAAGCGCAAACTTCACCGAGCCCAGAAACGGTACTGATCCTCGCACAGCCTACGCCGGTGAAGCCCGAATTAGCAACGGAGGAGTTGCTTATGTTGCCGCTGTCGATGGTAAGGACGGAAGCACAGGATAGGGATGTGGATGTGTCGCTTGTGCAGGTCGATGTTCAGATCTTTCAGACACTTGCATCCAGTGAATTAGCCAAACACTTCGAAGGAGTTTCGGTAGAATCGCGAGGGCTGGCGATTCCCATTCTGTCTGATCTACCCTATCTCGGTCGTCTTTTTAAGCGGCAGCCCGTCTTGATCTTATCCAGCGATGAGTCGATTACACTGGTTGAGAAAGTCATTACACCGTCCCAACCAATTTGCTTATCCAGCCCATCGCTTCTCATTCCAAGCGGCATCGATGGGACGATTGAGATTAGCGCAAGTCCGTCGCAAGACGAAGCAGAGGTTGCGGGGATAACGCTTGAGATCCAACCGACGGTGATTGATAAGGGACTGTTGCGCGTTTCGTTAGAGTTGACGAAGACCAATTCGACTTCACAGGGGGATGCCACCCAGTTAGAAGCAGGTGATGTCGTACCCTGGACGGTGCAATCGACAGTGGACATGGCTCCTAGCCAAACCATGGTGATCGCTTCGCAACCTAATGATAAGGGCATTCTGGACCTTGTTCTGGTCAATGTGTCGATCCCCAAATCGGATCATTCGGTTGCAGGGGCCAAACCGATCTCCAAGATAGAAGAGGGAAATGTCCTGTGGATCTCGACGGGCGATGGTGACGCGGCCGCAGGAACGGGGCATCCATTCGTTGTGCGGGATGGTCGCATTCATCTACCGTTGCTACCACCATTGTCCGTGGCAGGGCTTACTCTCGAAGAAGCCAAGAAGTTGATTGCAGAGACTTACCAGCGAGTGTTGGGAGCTGCAAAAGCACCAGCCATTCAGGCCAAAATACTTCGCTAGGTATTCTGGCGCGAGGCGAGTTTCCGTTTCAATACAACAATCATGGCTCACGAGTTCAAGATGACGAGCCATGAAAGGTGGTTAGAGAAGCGGAGGCTCTAAGCCGATCGATTTTATCCAAGTGAGGAACTGTCGCTTCATCTCGGCCATTTTCCCAAGAAGGTCAATGGACTTTGTTCGATGTCATGTACCTATCGGTGATCCAACATTTTTCCCAGATCAAATGGAACATGCGAACTTGCCTGAGTTTGGCTAAGTACACCCGAGGGGCGTACCGTAGCTGCTGAAGAATCTCAACTATTTTGGATCGCGCGGAACGAAGCACCATAGCAGCGGAATGCAGGCTACGGACATTGCGGTCAAGGTCTTGCTGTTCATAGGAATCGAATCCACGCGTTGGTATGCCGATCTCAAGAAGCCCGCGCCGTCGTATCCAGGTTGCGTTACCATTGGATAGGTATACCAGTTCATGTCCGGCACAAAGAGTCGCTCGTCTTCAGGAGCATCGCCATTAAAAACGACAAGATCGATTGTCCCGACGTAGATACAGTAATTGTCAGTCCATGCAAGGACGTTTCCGTCCGAAAGCACGGATAGCCTTTCTGTTTTGAAGGGAAAGGGAACTGGCGGATCGATTCTTCTGGAGATTCCTTCGACTTCAGCGCACAGAAGAAGCTCGCTGTCCAAAACAAGCTTGGCCGAACGGCAAAAGACAGGCGTTTCTCTATCGCGATCGACCATCCGAAGAAAGCAGCGACCTTCCACAACGATATTTCTTTCATCTTTCGAGAAAATAACAGTGGAACGGATTTCAGATCCTAGCAACAAGGTGATCGCAACGATGGAAAGAAAGCCAACCAAAAAAGTGTGAAGTGAAAAGGCTGCGCGGCCGTCGCGTGTTGAATGAGTTGCGGCAATTGGACCGCGATATGCGAAGAAGGAATAGCAATCGATTGCCACGAGCGTCGACCGAAGTCCCTACAACATGGGAACGCAAGCCAAAGCCAGGGCCAAACCCGTATTGGCAGTAAGAGGAAAGGCGTACACGTTGAACATGGCCTGACGCAATATTCCAGTTCCGTTCATACCTGGTTGTTCTGGAATGGGTATGTCTTGTTTTTCAATCAGTGAAGCAACGATCGTGGGAACGATCCGAAAATTCACCTGAGAACCGTGTAAGCGCTAAAGGAGCCAATCATAGCGTAATATCCAGCTGCATGAACTTCGATCTCCCCATCGCAATTAATGCTAAGGCTTTGCAGAAAGGATGGAATCGGTATGAATGGCTCGATTGGACGATACTCTCCATCCACAATTGCACACAAAACGTTGCATGGATTGAATCCTAAACATACAGAGCGGAGCCATATGGGATTCTCGCCCGATTCATCTACCGTACAAATATGACCCTCACCGACAACGGTTAGATCTCTCCAATCGTTGGTGGGGACCGTTGTCACTGAAAGATTCGTTGCAATTACCAACGCCACTGCAACTATGGGAAACAAGCCAAACAGACAGCTTTTCAGGGAAATTATGCCTTCCGCCCGCTCACTTGAAAGAAGATAAGACTCAGCATTCAAGTAGATCTTTTCCCATCGGAGGGCATCGAATCAATACCAATATTTCATGCCGTACACACAAGGTGCCATCCACCTATGGTTGACGTTGAGTCATGACTCTGGGGAAGCGTTACCTTCGGAGTTATCGATATGGCCGAATCCTAACGCCTTCGCATCGCCTAAGCGAAAAACATAGAACAGCCCAGCCAAGATCCTTGTCGTAAAAATCAAGCCGAAAGATATCGAATAAGCCAATGGATCAAACCAGCGAAAGCGAAAAGCCATGGTGCCGATCATCATTTTGCTAGAGACCCATTGAAATAAGCTGGGGCCAAAGGACTGAAACGATGCAAGCATTGATGGCTCTTGCCAAAGAGAAATATCTCAGGTATTGAAGTGAACCCAAACGAACAAAGATGTTGCAAATGCAAGCCACACAAACCAACATCCAAGAATCATGAACTCCGCTGCGGTGAGCCAACCATCACGACTCTCAGGCAAAGCAGCTCGAAGTGAAGCCATAGCTAACGCGATCACAAAGGTTGCCAATAGCAAAAAACCGAGCCCGAATTGAGATCCACCGTCCCCCGCCGAGGGATCGATCGTCGATCGCAAGGGACTTCGAGAGATCCACGAGATCAAACCGAGAATCATCGCAATAAAAAAAGGGAGCAAAACAGCTGAGGCAATAATCACGCAAGCAGCGGCAACAGGCATGCCGGACCAAACCTGTAGACCACCAACCAATGATAAGCCGGCAAAAAATCCAAAGCACGCTGTGTTCAAAAATCGACTTGGGAGGTGCGAGCGATCGAGGGGAGGAACCAGAAAGCGATAAGAAGGGCTCGCCAATCAACACACCGTTGACAAGCCCAATGAACACCAAAGTAACGCTCCAAAATGGTGGTGGAGCAGCAATCCGAAAATGATCGAGCAAGAAGGGCGTGACAAGGTTCCCAAGGATGGCAGCGCAAAACAGTCCCAAGAAAGCCAAGCGAAACGGCGCTAGCATTTTAGTTCGTGGCTTATGCAGGGAGTCATCGAACCGACGATCGGATTCCATCCATTGCCTCATCATGGATCCTCGCAGACATCGAACGGTAAAGAACATCCAGAAAGCGACCACAAACAATAGGTGCCAGCCACCTTTTGTTGACATGGAATGGAAACGAAAAAAGCCTTGCAACTCTTTCGAGATGCAAGGCTTTTTAAAAAACCGGCAATACCTACTTTCGCACTGGTGGGCACTATCATCGGCTCGCAAAGCTTAACTACTGTGTTCGAGATGGGAACAGGTGTGACCTTTGCGATATAGTCACCGGAAGGAGCCCGTGAGGTTTTAAGGCCTACACGGGCCATGTTGGATTGGTAAATGTTATTTGCGATCACACGCTGTTGGAACCAACGAGCGGAGAGTGCAAGATACCGATGGTCAAGCTTTCGTCCATTAGTACCAGTAAGCTGAATACGTTACCGTAATTACACATCTGGCCTATCAACCTCGTCATCTACAAGGGGACTTTCACTCTATTGAGCTACGAAACCTAATCTTGGAGAGGGCTTCACGCTTAGATGCTTTCAGCGTTTATCCTTTCCGTAGTTAGCTATCCAGCCGTGCCACTAGCGTGACAACTGGTACACCAGAGCTACGTCCAACCAAATCCTCTCGTACTAAGGTTGAACCTCCTCAAGTTTCGTGCGCCCGCAGCAGATAGGGACCGACCTGTCTCACGACGGTCTGAACCCAGCTCACGTACCACTTTCATTGGCGAACAGCCAAACCCTTGGGAGCTTCTTCACCCCCAGGATGCGATGAGCCGACATCGAGGTGCCAAACCGCCACGCCGCTGTGGACGCTCGGTGGCGATAAGCCTGTTATCCCCAGAGTACCTTTTATCTGATGAGCGATAACCCTTCCATTCGGAATTACCGGATCACTAAGGCCTACTTTCGTACCTGTTCGACTTATTTGTCTCACAGTCAAGCACCCTTCTACCTTTACGCTCTTTGCCTGATTGCCGACCAGGCTGAGGGTACCATTGCGCTCCTCCGTTACTTTTTAGGAGGAGACCGCCCCAGTCAAACTGCCCAACTGACAATGTCCTAAGCCCAGATTCATGGGACAAAGTTAGAATTAAAGCATGCTCAGGCTGGTATCTCAACGTTGGCTCCCTGAGAGCTAGCGCTCCCAGTTCACAGCCTCCCAGCTATGCTGCACAAAACATACCTCAACCCAATATCAGCCTACAGTGAAGGTTCATGGGGTCTTTCCGTCTAACTGCGGGTATGTGGCATCTTCACCACAACTACAATTTCACCGGGTCGGTGGTTGAGACAGTGCACCAGTCGTTACGCCTTTCATGCAGGTCGGAACTTACCCGACAAGGAACTTCGCTACCTTAGGACCCTCATAGTTAGGGCCGCCGTTTACTGGGGCTTCGGTCGCGAGCTTCGCATTGCTGCTAACCCTCTTCCTTAACCTACCAGCACCGGGCAGGCGTCAGACTCTATACATCCTCTTACGAGTTCGCAGAGTCCTGTGTTTTTGATAAACAGTCGCTAGTGCCGATTTTCTGTGGCCCCCAAAAGCGTAAACCATCAGGGGCGCCCCTTATCGCGAACTTACGGAGCCATTTTGCAGAGTTCCTTAACCACCGTTCTCCCGAGCGCCTGAGACTACTCATCTCACCTACCTGTGTCAGTTTTAGTACGGTTTGATACGTTTTAACGTTTAGAAGTTTTTCTTGGACGTCCTTCCAACGGCTTCGAGATCTTAAACGCTCTCGAGAAATAGTCTTGACTTAATGCAAGGCGGATTTGCCAACCTCACGTCTTAACTATCGCAACGGACATTTCTATTCGTACCGCCCGCTTTTCGGACGCCGTCCCTCCATCACTTCACGTATCAAGCGCAGGAATATTAACCTGCTGTCCATCGTCTACGCCTTTCGGCCTCGACTAAGGCACCGGCTAACCCTGGGCGGATTTACCTTCCCCAGGAAACCTTAGGCTTTCGGCGAGCAGGATTCTCACCTGCTTTATCGTTACTCATTCCGGCATAATCACCTGTAGGATCCGACATCGCTCCTTACGGTACGACTTGTATCTATCCTACAGCGCTCTCCTACCATTCATTACTGAATCCGCGGCTTCGGTAATATACTTACTCCCGTTCATTATCGGCGCAGAACTGCTCGACCAGTAAGCTGTTACGCACTTTTTAAATGGTGGCTGCTTCTAAGCCAACATCCTGGCTGTCATAGCAAATCAACTTCCTTAGTGACTAAGTATATTTTGGGGACCTTAGCCGACGGTCTGGGTTGTTTCCCTCTTGACCACGGAGCTTATCCCCCGCAGACTGACTCCCGAGATAGTTACAACGGTATTCGGAGTTTGGTTCGGTGAGGTACCCAGGGAAGGGCCCCCATCCGATTCAGTCTCTCTACCCCCGCTGCATAGTGGCTCGAGGCTATACCTCAATATATTTCGGAGAGAACGAGCTATCTCTGCGTTTGATTAGACTTTCACTCCTCCCCACAGGTCATCCCCTCGGTTTTCAACCCAAGTGAGTTCGGTCCTCCACGCAGTTTAACCCGCGCTTCAACCTGCCCATGGGTAGATCACGCAGTTTCGCGCCTAGTACCCGCAACTAATTCGCCCTATTCAGACTCGGTTTCCCTATGGCTTCGACCCGTAAGGTCTTAACCTGCTGCAAACACTAACTCGCCGGATCATTTTGCAAAAGGCACGCCGTCACACGATTGATCGTGCTCCGACCGCTTGTAAGCACACGGTTTCAGGTTCACGTTCCTCCCCTAGCAGGGGTTCTTCTCACCTTTCCATCGCTGTACTGAGTTCACTATCGGTCATTAAGGAGTATTTAGCCTTACGGGATGGTCCCCGTAGATTCAGACCACGTTTCACGTGCATGGTCCTACTCAGGTACCCCTCGGGAGGCGCTCAGTTTTCGCATACGGGGCTGTCACCCGCTATGGCCGGCCTTTCCATACCGTTCTGCTAACTGTCGCTTTGTAACTCCCATGTGAGAGGCCCTACAACCCCGCGAAGGAAACCCTCGCGGTTTGGGCTATTCCGCTGTCGCTCGCCGCTACTGACGGAATCGATTTTTCTTTCTTTTCCACCAGGTACTGAGATGTTTCAGTTCCCTGGGTTGGCCACATGCAACTATGGATTCATTGCATGTCTATTCGGGTATCTCGGGATCACCACTTGTTTGTCAATTCCCCCAAGCTTATCGCAGACTTCCACGCCCTTCATCGCCTCTTAATGCCAAGACATCCCCCGTGCGCCCTTAGTAACTTGACCATCGGAATCTCAAACTCGTCCGCTCTTGCCACTTCCGAAGAAGCTGCATCAGCAAATTTGTCGTTGGTTCCGATGTCGATCCAAAATCTAAAGCACCGCTTTCGCAGCACTTTGTTTTAATCTCGCCTTCTATCGCGCTCGTTCGGTCACGGTTCTTTCAGAATCCTTGCGGAATCACAAAAACCCGATATCCAAACAAATTGTGTGATATGGAAAAAGCAAAAATTTGTTTCCAAATTCCTGCCATCTCGCATATCGCAAGATGCCATCTACCAATCCAACCGTTTTGTCAAAGATCAATGTTTTCCCGAGCGAAACTAGCTTAAACGCGTTTTATCGCGTCGTCTTGCTTCGTTCGCGGGCCACACATTCTGAAGTCTATCGTTTAAACCGTCAAGGTCAATTTCAAAACTTTTTTGTGTGGTCCGTTTTCGCTCTTTCATCGCTGCGGCGTTGCGTTTGCAACTCGCTGCGACTGAGGAGCGAAGAATCATCCAGATTTTTGTGAGTCTCGCAAGGCCTACTTGAAGGATTTCTTAAGAAACTTCTAAGTCGCTTGGTAGCAAGACTTTACGTCAATCTGGAGGAAGTGGAGCTGGACGGACTTGAACCGACGACATCTTGCTTGCAAAGCAAGCGCTCTCCCAACTGAGCTACAGCCCCTTCCTTCACTGAATGACCGAGGTCATTCGTTCTACTCGCCGTCAAAAGTTCGATGAATCGAACCTCGTTCGGTCTCTGGTTGTCCGCGTATCCGACGCCGAACGGGTCAGCCGTTTTACACTCTGCAGAAAGTCAATTCTGCAAGGAAGCGTAGTGGGCACGCGTGGATTCGAACCACGGACCTCGTCGTTATCAGCGACGCGCTCTAACCAACTGAGCTACGTGCCCTAAGGCTTCTGCGTTACCTTCAAGGCAAGCCCTTCGAGCTGCGCCCTGCGGCATCTTCTCCTTGGTGGAACGGTTTCCGAATGGTATGGAATCCGTACTTCCAAATCGAGTAGACTGCAAATCGTAGCTGATGGTTCGCGACTGTCAACGGTTAATGCTGCCTGTCGGAACCCGGTTTTGCCTTGGTGTCGGAATTTCCTTGAATTGGATCCCTTTTCAGCCGATGAAGCTCCGGCCAAAAATTTGGCTGGAACGGCAAAAGAGGGCTCTTTTCTCAAGGTTTTCCCGCAAAACCGCAGAGCCAGTTTATCGGATCGGTAACGAGTCGGTCTTGAGTTGTTTTTTGAGGTCGTATTGGACTTTCGAGATCGCTCTAGTCCCTCCCACTAAGCTTTCGTTCACCCAAAAGCATATCGCAATGCAAGGAGCTGCTTTCAAATGCCTTTTTGGAATTCATTCTCGAGGACACGTTTTTGGGCAACCGCATTGAGTGGTTCGGTCGGCCTTGGAATGACGGTTTCCTCCCCCTGCTCGGCTGACGATCAGCTCAATAAAGCTCTCGGATACGCCCCTCGCCAAGCCGACGTTTCCTACGAAAAAATCGCTGCTACCGAATTCGATAAATGCTCGGGCAAAATCGAAAAACGAGGTGGCGTCGATGGATATTTGGTCCGCAATCCCAATGGCCAACCTCTTCGCTGGTTCGCCGATACCAACGGTGATCGCAACGTCGATCAATGGTGCTACTTCCAAAACGGTGTCGAGGTCTACCGCGATATCGATTCCGATTTCAACGGCGTTGCTGATGAATACCGTTGGCTCGGTACGGCTGGCCTTCGTTGGGGTGTGGACTCGAATGAAGATGGAAAAATCGATCGCTGGAAGATGATTTCGGCGGAGGAATTGACTGCCGAAATCGTGGAAGCGGTGAGGACGAAAGATCCTGATCGTTTTCAACGCCTGCTCCTTTCAAGCGACGATCTCGAGTCTCTTGGGCTGGGTTCTGACAAGCTCGAGCAACTCAAGGATCGCATCAAGAATGCGGGAAGCGATTTTTCGGAGTTCGTGAAATCGCAGAAAATGATCGGAAAGGACAGTCGCTGGGTGAGCTTTGGGGCATCGCGTCCCGGCATGATTCCCAAGGGCACCGATGGATCCACCGAAGATCTCGTGGTCTACGAGAATGCTGTTGCCGTCGTGGAAGATGGAGCGAACAAGCCTCAGCAATTGATCGTCGGAACTCTGGTTCAAGTGCAAGGTAGCTGGCGTTTGGCCGACGTTCCCAAGGCTGGAAGCGACAGCGTGGTGGCCGAAAGCGGTATCTTCTACCCCGCCTCCACTCGCATGGTTTCGGCAGAAACCAACAACAGCAACAATGCTCTCCAGGCTCTCTACAATTCGCTTGATCAAATCGATAGCAAGATGGCCAAGGCGGCCGAAGCACAGAAGTCCAAGCTCCACGATGAACGAGCCGATATTCTCGAAAAGATTATCTCGGCATCGGAAACCGAAGAAGAGATCGGAAGTTGGGTACGCCAGTTTGCTGACACGATCGGTGCTGCTGCTCAGACCGGTGAATTCACCGAGGGTGTTGACAGGCTCAAGCGATTTGAACGAGCCATGGCGGCTTCTTCCAAGTTGCAGCCTTTCCAGAGCTATGTTGCCTTCCGCGCCATCACGGCTGAATACGTCCAAAACGTCAGCGCTCCCAACTCCGATTTCGCAAAGGTTCAAAAAGACTACCTCGGACAACTTGAAAAGTTCGTGGCAGACTTTCCCAAGAGCACGGATTCAGCGGAAGCTCTCGTACAGATTGGCTTGTCTTCAGAGCTCGCCGGCGAAACCGAAGAAGCTTCGAAATACTACGCTCAAGCCGCTCGCGATTACGGTTCAACACTCAATGGCCGCAAAGCAGAAGGTGCAACGCGACGTTTGAACATGGTTGGTAAGAAGCTTCCGTTGACCGCCAAAACGATGGATGGAAAGAACTTCGATCTGCGCGATTACAAAGATCAAGTGGTGATCATTCATTGCTGGGCCACTTGGTGCGATCCTTGCAAGGCTGATATGAACAAGCTTCGTGAACTCCAAGCTCGATTCGCGAAAAGCCGTTCCCTTTCGGTCGTAGGCATCAATGTTGATGAATCGCAGCCGAAAGCTCAAGCGTTTCTCAAAGAAGGCAAGTTCAATTGGACTCAGCTTTGGGATAGCGGAATGGATAGCGAACTTGCTGTGAAGCTCGGCGCCATTTCTCTTCCTGTTACCATCGTGGTCAATGGACAAGGTACCGTCATCAGCAGCACGACCCATTTCTCGCCCGACGTCGAGAAGAAAGTGGAAGAGTTGCTAACACCTTCCAAGAAGTAAGTTCGAAGAACCAGCCCAACAGGGCTGTTCCCGTCGACAAAAAAACAAAGGCATGAAAGGGTTCTCTTTCATGCCTTTTTTGTTGAAGGGATCGTATCACAAACCGCAGGCTGTCAGCGCGGTTGTCCTCAACCGCAACCAACGTGTCCCCAACGATTTCCTTAACCACTTAACGACGGATTCGATGTTCGAAGGCGACGCAGAATCCACTCTTGAGTCAAGCCAAGGAGGCAACTGCAAATGCTGAGAAAAGCTATGAAAATCCACCAGCCCCATGCATAGGCCCCCTGCCCTACCATGGCTGGTAAGATCGCTACGCCAATGGCTGCCGCTCCGATTTGTAGTCCTATCGACCTAGCCACAAGTTCCTCTTCCACCACGTGCGATGTCTTTGATATCCAGGTGGGAAAGAGCGGCGCCAAGCCCAGGCCAAGCAAGGCCACTCCTGCGAGATCGCAGCCAGCAAAAACCGGAAATGCGATGCCCATGGTGGCAATCATGACGAGCACCACATGAAGTCGCAAAGCCAATGGCCATCCCAATAGGGCTTGGAATGAACCCGCCATCAACCTCCCTACCGTCAGCATGAACCAATAGGCTCCAATGGTATAGCCAGCGTGTGATATCGAGTATTGGCGATGCAGCGTAAGGTAACTGTAGGCAAGGTATCCAGTGGCCGATTCAATGGCTGTGTAGATAAAGTAGAAAATCATCATCCACCACACCGACGGGCTGCGAAGCAACGTCATGAGCGGTACCCATGGCGTTTGCGATCCATCATCTGTTGTGGGGTCATGCCAGCGTGTTCGAGTCAACACAATCGCAATCAGTATGGCAATCATGTTGGCCGCAAGGAAACGATAACCCCATCGCCAATCGATGTTGATCGTTAAGAAGGTTGTCATAATCGTCGGGCCAAGCGACGCTCCGATGCCCCAACATCCATGCATGGCATTGACCCAGCCGCCACTAAATCGAGCCGAAGCAAAAGCATTGATCGATGTGTCGATCGAACCACCGGCTACTCCTCCCAGAAATGCCAAGGCGATCAGCCAGGCATAGTGTGAAGACCAGGATATGGCAAGCAGCATCGCAATCACCATTCCGCTGCTAGCGATCAGTACCGGCGCAAGTCCAAAGCGGTGCACCCATTTCAAAGAATACAAGGTTGCGCTCAAATAGCCCACGAATCCAACCGTAACCAAATAGCCTAATCCGGTTAGTTCACACGAGAGCGATTTTGCCATGCTTGGCCAAGCAACGCCAAGAACCGCATCGGGTATTCCTAGGCCAACAAACGTCAAACAAGCAATCCATTCCAGTCGCAATGCTTCACGTGGATTATCGTCTGTTGCCTTCGAGTTCATTGCATCCATGCAAACCAATTAGGAAAGTGCTTCGCGAAAAGCGTCGTTGTAACGATTGGGCTAAGGGGCTTTTCTTTTAGGAGCTTCGTTCGAGTTTCCAACGCGTATGCCCTGATCCTTTGATGCGTTTCAAGGGAGGTAGTTTCGCAAAGCGTTCCCATTCTCCGTCCCATGTTGTGGGCGTTACCGTCGTGGCATGGGCCATCAACATATAACGGACCATCAGTGGTTTAGACTGAGGGATCGGGACCGGTTCTAAGCGACTTAGCGAAGGACCGAACCAACCATCGACCCGAGTGTGCCATCGCGCGGGATGAGATGGGTTATCGGGATGGTCGAATAGAGTGATTCCTGCTTTCATCGGTTCGTGTTCGGCATTGAAGACGGTACCGCTGTAGTCGATCCATCGATTGGGTTCACCGAATGTTGCGGGTTCGCCCTGCTTGCCATTCTTTCCAAGGATGACTCCATCGCCGAAGTGAGTCGAAATGGACTTCGCCATTCGAATTCCTAAGATCCCGAAATTATTTTTACGGAACTCAATCCCTTCCGCATCGGCATGGAATTCGGATTGGATCTCGATGCGATACGAATACGGTTGAGTGCCGGAAGAGATCTCCACGGTCAACTCTTGCTGAACCAGCGGATGCGGGTTGTGTCCATCGAGCCAATCGAGACGCGCGCAGAACCGAGCCTCTGTTTGCCCATCTTCGAGTGCATACCACTCTTTTTGTTCAATGCGACAAGTGGATTGAGCGGACCAAAAATCGTGCCCATAAAGGTCATTGTGGGCAAACCAGACCGACCGATGATGGTCGTGATCGGGAGCTCCTGGATGACCCATCCGCGTCAAATTCCCACCGCGCGGTGTGGAGATGGGATAGAAGAACGGACCCGGATAGTGCTTACCAAAATGCCACCGCGTGATCAATTTCCCATCATGAGCGAATTCAATCCGATGATCTTCGATGGGGGTGGCGGTGAACCTAGGCAGCATGCGAAAGCTCCAATGGCTTAGGGCTCTTGCGCGTTCGGAGTCGGAAATGGCTCGTTGAGCCAATGTTTGACGCTTTCAAGCAATCGATCTAGCGCAAAGGGTTTGCGAATGTAATCGTCGATCCCCAGCATCTCGGCATACGCTTTGTGACGCTCCCCTTCATTGCCAGTCACCATGATGATGCGAAAGTTCTTGGTTTGAGTACGATGCAAACCTTCCAAAACCAGGAATCCGCTTCGCTTGGGCATCATCATGTCGAGAATCAAAAGATCGGGGGCCGACTTTTCGGCCATCGCCAAACCTTGATTGCCATCGCGCGCGACAAGGACCTCATACCCTTCGTTACCCAATGCGTAGCTCAGCGTATCAACGATCTCGGCATCATCGTCGACGATCAGAATGCGAGCGGTTCGGTTCTCTCTTTTCCAGGCGGGATCTAATGGCATAACAGGAACAATCCTAGGAGGGCAAAGCAATTCTTTCGACGCGTTTCATGGGCCTCCCAGCCACATGAAGACCAGCGGTCGTTGAACAGATTCCCTATTCTAGCCTAATTCGGAGCGTCTGGCGAATTCTCTTCCTATTCATGTGGGGCAAAGACAATTATCCTGGAAACATGAACGATATCTCTCTCGAAGACCGCGTCCTCAAGTTGGTTTATGCTCCTGATTACCGTCCCACCAAACCGCGTGGGCTTCGGCAACTCTTGAAATTGAGCGAGGACGATAACGCGGCACTTCGCCGCACGATCAAACGCTTGGTTCGAACGGGGCGCTTAGGCTACGCCGCCAATCATTTGGTGGTTCCCATCGATCAAGTACCCAAAGGCGATCCGCATCTCGTAGAAGGGACCTTTCGAATCGCTTCGGCCGGCTATGGATTCCTGCGCCCGCTGGGCGAACACCGCGACAAGTTCGATGAAGATATCTTCATTCCGGCCAAGTATGTCGGCACGGCCATGAGTGGTGACAATGTTCGCGTCCGCGTTCGCCGTGGACGGGAAGGCCGATTCGAAGGCATGATTCTCGAAATCGTCGAACGGCAGAAACGACAATTTCCAGGGACCTATCTGATCCGTGACGGAAAGTCTTTGGTGTGGCTCGATGGTGCTCAGCAGTCATGGCCGATTCAAGTGGGTGACGTGCGTGGCTTGCCTCTCAAAGAGGGCGATAAAGTCATCGTCGAATTGGTCCGCTATCCTTCTTCGGATTCGCCTGGAGAAGGCGTCATCATGGAGGTCCTTGGCAATTCTCGCAATCCAGCCGTCGATACGATTGCGGTCATTCGCCAATTTGGATTGAACGAGGCCTTTCCCGAGGAGGTCGTTGAGCAAGCGAGTCAGATTTCGGATCGTTACGCGGAAATGCCTCGCGATAACCGACGCGATTTGACTCAGGTCCCTACCCTGACGATCGATCCGGTGGACGCTCGCGATTTTGACGATGCGATCTCGCTATCCAAAAATGAAAAAGGCCACTGGGAGCTCTTGGTGCACATCGCCGACGTCAGCCAATTCGTTCCAGAAGGAACACCTTTGGATGAAGAAGCCAAGATGCGGGCGACGAGCGTCTATTTGCCCGATCGCGTTTTGCCAATGTTGCCAGAACTGATCAGCAACCACTTGGCAAGCTTGCAACCCGATCGCGAACGGTTGGCCAAAACGGTGCTGATGGAGTATACGCCCGATGGAATGTTGGTCCACTGGGAAGTTTTCAATTCGATCATCAAGAATGCTCAGCGTCTACACTACGAACAAGTCGATCAGTTCCTTGCCGACCCTCAGGCTTTCATTGATAAGCTCGCCCCTGAGATTCACCGAACATTGATCGATATGCATTCGTTGGCCATGATGTTGCGCCGCGATCGAAACGATGGAGGTGCGATCGAGTTAACGTTGCCTGAAATCAAAATCGATCTCGACAAAAACGGTAAGGTCAAAGGGGCGCATCTCGTCGAATACACGGATAGCCACAAAATGATCGAAGAGTTCATGTTGGCGGCCAATCAAACCGTTGCCATGTGGTTGGATGATTTGGAACTTCCCTTTTTGCGACGCGCGCATGCTCCACCGAAACGCATCAAGCTGCGACGCTTGACCCAATTCGTGCGAAGCTTGGGGGTTGACTGCGAAGATATGGAAGATCGATTCGAGATCCAGCGCATCGTCAAAGAAGTGCATGGGTCATCGAAAGAGTATGCGATCAATTTTGCGATCTTGAAGAGTCTTTCCAAGGCCATCTATCAGCCCGAGCATGAGCGGCATTATGCGCTCAATATGACTCACTATTGCCACTTCACCAGTCCTATTCGCCGCTATCCAGACCTCGTCGTTCATCGCGTTGTACAGAAAATTCTCGAGCTCGATCAAGCCAACGATTCAAGGCGTTGGAAGAAGGGAGATGCTGCTTTGAGTGGCACTACCCTGCCCTACCCTGTACTCGTTCATCTTGGCTACCACTGCAGCGATATGGAACAAAATGCCGAGGCAGCCGAACGAGAATTGACCAAGGTAAAGCTCTTGAATTTCATGAGCAAACGCATTGGCGAAGTGTTGCATGGTGCCATCGTGACCGTTCGGGACGAAGGGTTTGTGGTGCAGGCCAACGAGATTCCGGTCGAAGGTTGGATCGATGTAAGATCGCTTCCCCAAGATCGCTACCGCTACGATAACGATACCCATTCACTCGAGGGCCATCGGCTCGGCAATCGATATAAGCTCGGCGATCCCGTGGTTGTTCGGGTCGAAGAAGTTGACCTCGTTCAACGACAATTGACATGGAGTCTAGTGCAGCATACTGAAGATCGGACGCAGATTCGTCGCCGCGAACGGAAAGAGCAATCTCAACGCGGAAGTAGCTCGCACCGATCCCATCGCGGCAATCGCTCTAGCAAAGGAACCAGTCAAGATGGTTCGGACCGCAAAAAAGGACGCCGCCGTCGATAGCCATAGATAGCCAATGAGTGGACGTTTTACATGCGATAGAGTTGGTAGGCCAGAATACTCAAAAGGCTTCCAATCGCCAGCGTGAGGATAGCAACGATGAGCGTCCACCGAGGTCGAAAGCGGGCTAAGGTCACCAGGATCAAAAACAAAATGACCGTGGTGATGGCCGTGGAAATCTCAAAGGCTGGTTGTGGTAATTGGTGAAAAGGGATTTCGCCGATCAAACCGGGAAGTTGGAAAAACATCCGGGCCCATTGGCTTGCATAGGAATCACCATAGCGTGTTTCCCACAATACCCAAGTAAATGGAATGAAGAGGCAAGGGACGACCGCATAGACCCCACGTTTCGTGCGTGCACACCCGAATAACCATGTCAACTCAATGACGGCGACCACGGCCAAAGAACCAGGGGCCAAATATCGAAAGCCAGCCATCCAAACCGCTGCGCAAAGTACGCAGCGGAAGACAAAGGCTAGATTGAACTGCGGAGGCGTGTAGCCCCAAAATCGATCGCAAGATTCGCGAGTACACGTTTCACTAGCCATGTCCTTTGTGTCCATTCGCGACTCCGCTTTCAAGTTGTTAAGGAGTGCGAGCACCCACCGTCAAAAGGACATTCGACCACAACGCTTGATCCGCAGTTTGGATCGTCAAGACGTGATCGTCCGATTGCACGGCCGCATAAAAATCCCACTTCATGATCGATCCCAAAGATTTTTCGGGAGCAAGCTCCTTCACGATGGCACGAAAATCGGCCCATACCGGTGGTTCACCATATTTTGCATAGGGATCGCTAGGGTCGATCCCCATGGTATGGATTTCATCGATCGGCAAATTTTCTAATAGAGGACGCAGAACTTGCGCGACCGTCGGTACCCCTGGCGTCAATTGCAAGCTAATAACGCGAGCATGGGGACCTTTCTTGGAAGAGGCAGGATAGTTACCATCGGCAATGAGAATTTTGGCGTGATGCCCACATTGGGCGATCGTCGCAAGAATTTCCGGATGGAGTAGCGAGGACTTGAGCATATCGAGCTTCTCGTAGGTCAACTGGATAGAAAGTGGACAACTGGAATGAAACAGAATGGATCAATCCACAATCGTCAGGATGTAACTTTATGATACCAAAATTATTCATCGCCTATGGACTCTCTTCAGCGATTGTCGTCGGCGCATTGTTCTCAGGCGTTGTGCGTACCATAAGTCCTCAAGATCCTGTGCGATTGTCTGTACCTGATTCCCCTCAACCACCCAGTACAACGGCGACCATCGGCAGTCCTTTTCCAGGCAAGGACGCTACGGGGCCCAGCGATCCGGCAAGCCCCTCCAATACGATTCCTTCGCTGGAAGCACCCGAGATCGATGTGATTCCTCCTGGTCCCACGCCTTTGCCTCAAGAGGGCACTCCTCCCGAACAAGATCCGCTCTATCATCAAATCCGAAGTATGATGATGCAGGATCTGGCCACACGATTTCCTGGACGAGAGGTGCCTCCTTCCCTGAACGCAACCAATGCCACTATGACCACGGATGCCAGTCGCGTGAGTTCGAAGGAATGGCATGCTGCAGAGTTGCTTTTGCAATCGGCTCGCATCTTGGAAGAAGAAAGCGTGCAAGCGATGCAACAGGGCAACGTTGCAAAAGCCGAAGAACGCACCGCGATGGTGCGACGGTTGCGGACTGAAGTGCTGAACCTATTGTCGAAGAACGCCGCCCCCTAAGGATTGAGCATGAAGTGGAGCGATTTGCTCGGACACACTAAACAGCGACAATGGTTTGAAAATGCCCTGCAAGCGCATCGGCTAGCGAACACCTTTTTGTTCGTTGGGCCCGAGGGTATTGGCAAACGAACGATGGCTAGGCTTTTGGCCAAGTCGATTCTGTGTCCTCATCGGAAACCCTTCCAGCTAGAGCCATGTTATGCGTGCGAATCGTGCGCCCAAGTCGATGCTTCGACGCACCCTGATTTGCTCGAAGTAAGCAAGCCAAGTGAAAAGTCGGTGCTTCCGATCGATTTGTTCGTTGGTTCACCCGACGCGCGAGGACGAGAAGGCTTGATCCATGATCTTGGGCACAAGTCCTTTCACGGCGTAGGCAAAGTAGCCATCATCGATGATGCGGATTATTTCAATGAAGAAAGCGCCAACGCTTTGCTCAAAACTTTGGAAGAGCCACCACTTGGCTCGCGCATTTTTCTGATCGGCACAAGCTTGCAGCGGCAATTGCCTACCATTCGATCGCGAAGCCAAATCGTTCGATTCCAATCGCTCGACGCGGATGACCTTCGCACTCTGATCGATCGTCATGCGCAAGAATTGGCTTCTCCGGAATTGAAAGAGTCGCTGCTTGGGATTTCCGAAGGAAGTTATGCTGCGTATTGTAGTTTGGCGGATCCTAAATTGATGGAGTTTCGCTCGCAGTTTTATACTCAGCTTGGACAGCGTCCTATGGATTGGGTCGGTATCGTCAAGGCCGTCGTAGGAGCCGTCGAATCGGTAGGAAAAGACGGGCAAGATCGACGCGCCCGTTTGAAGACCATCTTTCGCTTTGCCAATGACTTCTTCCGAGCTCAGTGGAATGCAGTGCTCGGTGAGGGAGCCAAAGAGCAATCCGACCGAGCCTTATTAGCGATCGTCCAACAAACACACGCGGTCCAATCGAATTCGCTTGAAAAACCAACTCGCTCGATCCTGCGGACACTCGACGCCAGCTATGAAGTCGATCGCAATATCGCTCCCGCATCCATTGTCGAGGCGTGGGCCGCCGACATCGCTTCTCTGCAAGAAGCTTAATCAACGGAGAGTGATGGATTGAAACGCAGAGAGCGCTGAATCCGCAGAGGATTTTTGATCTAAGTGACTTAGGGAAGAAGTGATTCATTGTGGAGGAAGGTGAATCGCTACGCAGGATTGTCGCGGATGGAGAGTGATCGATTGAAACGCGGAGAGCGCTGAGTCCGCAGAGGAATTTTGATTGAAGTGATTTAGGGAAAAGTGACTTGAATTGCAAAGAATGCTCAAGTCTTGAATATGACTAATTACGTTGTCTTCAAGTCGATACAGATCAACGGATCAATACGAATTCTCTGCGATCCCCGCCCTCTGCGGTTGATAGAAGCGTTACATTGCGGAAGAAAGAATCGCTAGATATCGATTACAGAAGATTGTACGCAGGATTGTCGCGGATGAAGAGTGATTGATTGAAACGCGGAGTACGCTGAGTCCGCAGAGGAATTTTAATCGAAGCGATTTAGGGAAAAGGTGACTTGAATTGCAAAGAATGATCAAGTCTTGAATATCAATCATTTACGCTTGTCTTCAAGTCGATACAGATCAATCTAGATCAATACGAATTCTCTGCGATCCCCGCGCCTCTGCGGTTGATAGAAGCGTTACATTGTGGAAGAAAGTGAATCGCCAGATATCGATTACAGAAGATTGTACGCAGGATTGTCGCGGATGAAGAGTGATTGATTGAAACGCGGAGAGCCGGAGTCCGCAGAGGAATTTTAATCGAAGTGATTTAGGGAAAGGTGACTTGAATTGCAAAGAATGTTCAAGTCTTGAATATCAATCATTACGTTGTCTTCTAGTCAATGCAGATCAATCTAAATCAATAGTAATTCTCTGCGATCCCCGCGCCCTCTGCGGTTCATCGAAGTGTTTCATCGCGGAAGAAGGTGAATCGCTAGATATCGATTACAGAAGATTGTACGCAGGATTGTCGCGGATGAAGAGTGATTGATTGAAACGCGGAGAGCGCTGAGTCCGCAGAGGAATTTTAATCGAAGTGATTTAGGGAAAGGTGACTTGAATTGCAAAGAATGTTCAAGTCTTGAATATCAATCATTACGTTGTCTTCAGTCAATACAGATCAATCTAAATCAATAGTAATTCTCTGCGATCCCCGCGCCCTGCGGTTGATAGAAGCATTTCATTGTGGAGGAAGGTGAATCGCTAGATGATCGATTACAGAAGATTGGGCGCAGGATTGTCGCGGATGAAGAGTGATCGATTGAAACGCGGAGAGCGCTGAGTCCGCAGAGGAATTTTGATCGAAGTGATTTAGGGAAAAGTGACTTGAATTGCAAAGAATGCTCAAGTCTTGAATATGACTAATTACGTTGTCTCTAGTCGATACAGATCAATCTAGCTTAATACGGAATCCTCTGCGATCCTGCAGCCCTCTGCGGTTGATAAGAAGTGTTTCATTGCGGAGGAAGTTGAATCGCTAGATGACGATTACAGAAGTTTGTGTGCGCAGGATTGTCGCGGATGGAGAGTGATCGATCGAAACGCGGAGAAGCCGCTGAGTCCGCAGAGGAATTTTGATCGAAGTGACTTGGAGAAAAGTGACTTGAATTGCAAAGCTGCGATCCCCGCCCTCTGCGGTTGATAGGAGTGTTTCATTGCGGAGGAACGTGGCAGACGAGGAGCCAGTGTCGGTTGTAGATTGTCGTGGATGAACGGAGTGATTTAGTCGCTATTGGAAGCGTCTGTTGGCGATGAGTTGATCGAGTTCGTTCCTTGAGAACACCTAAAATTTCATCGTATTCAGAAGCGCCCAGGCTTTCGCTTCCCTTCTTGAGGTTGACCTTGGCAGGACCGCACCAAAGTCCAAGGTCGGCATCATCCGTCTCGCCGGGTCCATTGACGCGGCAACCCATGACCGCAATCGTGATCTTCTCATCCTTGGCATACTGCGACATCTCTTTGACCGCTTGAGCTAGTTCGACGAAGGCTTCGTTTTCAACCCGTGAACAGCTCGGGCATGAGATGATGTTGAGTTTGTTGGGATCCAAGGCAACGACGCTTCGCAAGCGTCCTTGTTGGATATCGTCGATGATCTGGCGTCCCGCTTCGATCTCGAGCTTCTTCTGTGGATTGGGTACGGTAAGCGAAACGCGAATCGTGTCGCCGATACCGCGTCCAATCAGTTGCTCAAAGGCGATGCGAGTCTTAATAATGCCATCGGGAGGCAGGCCAGCTTCGGTCACTCCTAGGTGCAGCGGAACGTCAGGGCGGACTACTGCAAAGCGTTGATTGATTTCAACGACTTTGGAAGGATCGCTATCCTTGAGCGACACAACGTATCGAGTGAATCCGATGGAGTCGAGATAGGCGCAATGATCAGCTGCCGACTCGATCATTGGGCTAATCGAATCCTCGGCCGAGTATTTCGATTTTTTATCGGGGTCGAGACTACCGCAATTAACGCCGACGCGAAGAGCACAATCATGTTCTTTGGCGATGTCTGCCAGGAACTGGACCTTCTCCTGCCATGGTTTGGATTTTTCATGATGGTAGAGATGCCCAGGGTTGTAGCGAATCTTGTCGACATGAGGAGCTACCTTGGCGGCAAGTCGATAGTTTTCTTGAAGGTCTACCGAAAGATTGGCCGTGGTTTGCTTTCGGATTTCGGCCAATGCTTCGGCGTCCTTGTCACTATCAACGGCAACGCGAATCACGTCGGCCCCCGCCTTTTGAAGATCATGGATCTGGGCTACGGTTGCATCGATATCTTTCGTGTGGGTCGCACACATGCTTTGCACGGCGATAGGATGCTGATGTCCAATCGAAATCGTTCCCACGCGTACCGAACGAGTAGGATTGCGGCGAATCGATTGCGTCATGAAAAATAGGTCCTATGGTGAAGGGCTGGCAATAGACCAAGGCTTGAATGGGAAACGACGTGCGGGATGCACTACGGGTATTGAAGATCCATCTTTGCACAAAATCTCTTCAAAACACCGTCCATCCTCATTGAGGATGCTCTTATTATCTCTGGTTTGTCAACCATTCCCAGGTGGTGCGAAAATAGATCCTTCCATTGATCGACGGTCGATTGGGGCTCCGTTACAATTTTCCCATCCGTAAACAATCGCCCTCCTGCCTCGTGAACCGGCCGTTTTTCGAACCGCAGACGGTACCGCTTGGCAACATTTCTTTCTCGTTTCCTCAACCCGCGAGCCCTGCCATGAAGTTCTTTAGCCAAATGAGTGCCGAAATGCGCCGAATCGCAGCCCGAGTCGCTGGACACGTACGATCGTCTCAAAATTCTGGGGACTAGGATTCGCCGTCTTAGGGGCTTCGGTAGCTGGGCAAGGATTGCCTGAAGGACATCCACTCCGCGAAGCCTATTCACCAGAAACATGGCGAGCCGAACATCGCATCGCCGACGTTCACACGCACATTAGTGGCAAGCCCGAGTATTTCAAGCAAGCCATCGGAATCATGGATTTAGCGGGAATCGGCGTGGCGGTGGAACTCGGGTCGGGAACGGTGACGCATAAAGAAGGAGAAACATCCGCCTTTGAAAAACTCAAGGCGATCGCCCAGCAGGTGGCTCCAGGACGATTCGTCCATCATATGTTGATCGACTACTCCGGTTGGGATGATCCGAATTGGAGCGATCGGGCGGTGGCTCAAATCGTCGAAGGCAAACGCTTGGGTGCATCGGGAGTCAAAGAATTCAAACGTCTCGGACTCTATCTCAAAGATGGTCAAGGAAAGCTCATCAAAATCGATGATCCAAAACTTGATCCCGCTTGGGCCAAGTGTGGTGAGCTGAATATGCCGGTCAGTATTCACGTGGGCGATCCCAAGGCCTTTTGGGAACCGCTCAATGAAACCAATGAACGATGGGAAGAGTTGCGCGATCATCCTAACTGGTGGTTTGGCGATCCTGCCAAGTATCCGCCTCGCATGGAACTCTTGGATGCGTTGGCTCGCGTGATTGGTCGGCATCCGAAGACGACCTTTGTTTGCGTTCATTTTGCAAACAACCCCGAAGATCTGGATTGGGTGGATCGTCAATTGAGCGAGCATCCCAACATGATGGCCGATATCGCTGCTCGCATCCCTGAGATCGGGCGTCAGCCTTCGGACAAATTGCATGCGCTGTTTGTCAAGCATCAGGATCGATTTGTGTTCGGTAGTGACTTCATGGTCAACACGCGTTACATCTTAGGTTCCGCTGGTGATCAAGAACGTCCAACCGACCAAGAAGCGTATACTTTCTTTGAAAAGTCGTGGAAGTTCTTTGAAACCAAGGATCGGGATTGGACCCACATGACTCCGATTCAAGGCAACTGGAAAATCAGCAGCATCTATTTGCCTCCCGAGGTACTTCGAAAAGTCTATTTCGATAATGCTCGAAGGATTCTCGGTCAAAGTTGGCCCAAGCCGATCATGCGGATCAAGAAGATCGCAACTGATTTTGCGCCGGATGGATCTTTGCAAGAAGCCGCATGGAAGTCGGCTGTACCCGCAAGAATCGAGTATGGACTTCGCGATGCCAAAGCACATCCGCATCTCAGCACGAAAGTCCGTGGTTTGTGGAGTGATCACTATCTCTATCTGGCCTATGAAGCTCCCTACACCGAACTTCTTCAACCGAAGCCGCAAGGAACTGGCGAGCGACTTGGGCTATGGGATGGCGACGTGGTCGAGGCATTCATCGGTTCAAATCCCGAGCAAATCAAGGATTACACCGAGTATGAATGGGCTCCCAATGGCGAACAGTTGGATCTAAAACTCAGCTTGCCTGAGAAAGATTTTGAATGGTCGAGCAAAATGGAGTCGAAAGTTCGTCTCGATTCCGAAAACAAGGTTTGGATCACCGAAGTTCGAATACCTTTGAAGAGTCTGAGCGATCAAGAACCGAAGGTTGGTGTGCGTTGGAAGCTCAATTTGTATCGGCATGACACTGCGCATCGCGTTTTCATGGCGTGGAATCCAACGGGTACCGGATCCGCTCATACACCTTCGGAATTTGGATGGCTTGAGTTTTCCGAGTGAAGTGGTTCCGCGGATCGATGAACGGCTTCGGATCGAATGGGGCGAGTGACAACCATGAAAATACAACAATTGTTGGCTTGGGTGGTGACGTTGGGAGTTGCATTCACGCTGAGTCCCAGTCTGAGAGCCACGCCCTCCGAGCCGCAAAGGAAAAGTTCGCGGCCCGACATGGTGATCTTTCTTTCGGATGATCATGGTCAACGCGATTCGACTCCCTACGGGGCCAAGGACATCAAGACTCCCAACATGCAGCGACTAGCGTCGATGGGTATGGTATTCGATCGAGCCTTTGTGGCATCACCTTCCTGCGCGCCGAGTCGTTCCGCATTTCTGACGGGACTCATGCCGGCGAGGAATGGGGCAGAAGCCAACCATAGTTTCAAGCGTCCCGAGGTTCGATCGTTGATGGAGGATCTACGGGACCTTGGCTACGAATCGGCTGCCTTCGGAAAAGTAGCCCACTATAAAGGAGCTCAGCGCTACGGATTCGATGTTACCAATGATAAGTACGATGTAGAAACGGTAGCCAAGTTTCTTCGTGAACGCGATCGAAGCAAGCCACTCTGCTTGTTTGTGGGAACGCATCATCCGCATGTCCCATGGTCCAACATCGAGGAGTACAAGCCCGATGATATCCAGGTACCGGTGCAGCATGTCGATACACCCGAGACTCGCAATCAGCGTGCGCGGTACTACACGGACATCACCAAGGCCGACCGCGAATTGGGGGAGATTTACGAGCTAACGCAGAAAGAGCTCGATCCTAAGAAAACACTTTTTATGTATACGAGTGATCATGGTGGGCAATGGCCCTTTGGAAAGTGGAACCTCTACGATTTGGGAATCCAAGTCCCCATGATTGTCGTGTGGCCTGGGGTTGTTTCACAGGGACGATCGAAGGCCATGGTGCAATGGATCGACATTGTTCCAACGATGATCGAGATCGGTGGTGGAAAAGTCGATCGCGATATCGATGGCCGTTCCTTTGAGAAGGTATTGCGAGGAAAGGTCGATTCGCATCGCGACGCCATCTATACGACGCACCACAACGATGGTGACAAGAATATCTACCCTTGCCGTAGCGTTCGAACCGAGAAGTTCAAGTACATTCTCAATCTCGAACCCACTTGGGCTCATACGACCCATATCGACCAAGGAGGTGGAAGCGGCGATGGATGGCGGTATTTTCAAACCTGGGTTGCGCAGGCGGAAGGCGATCCCGTAACAGCCAAGAAGGTCCAGCGATATTACGAACGGCCCGCCGAAGAATTGTATGATCTCGAAATGGATCCTGACGAAATGCACAACGTGGCATCGGATCCCAAGTACGCCGAATCCTTGAGCGACCTGCGAACTTCATTGGCTCGATGGCGCAAGCAGCAAGCAGACAACACTCCCGTGAAGGTTGCACCGCGTCTATTGAGCGACCCTTCCCGTTGGAAGTTTGTGCCTCGTCCTAATCCATAACATCAACCATTGTCGACAATAAGTTCCTTCCAGGGACTGGAAGTCGACAATGATCCTATTCTGTTAGGTTGGGTGCCCAAAGTTCTTTACCGACTTCAGGAGTTTTGCCTGAAGCTGGCATCGTCGAAGATACAGCCGATTTCAGTTGGTCGGAAAGTTTCTTTCGGATGTCAGCATGAGAAGAAAGATTGGCCAAGTTGGTCAGTTCTTTGGCGTCATTTTGGTGATCATAGAGTTCGGCTCCTTCTCGTCCTTCATCCCATTCGGTATAGCGATAGCGATCGGTGCGAAGGCTATATCCGAAAAAGCGATTGCCTTGGTCTCCTTGGGCTGGGCTTGCCCCAAAGCGTCGTATGTTGCCTCCGCGTACCACTTGCGTCAACGCCCATCCTCGGCCTGACTGCTGAGGATCCTTGAGCATGGGGACAAGGCTTTGCCCTTGAATATTTTCCTGGGTCTTCACGCGACAGAGTTCGGTAAGTGTAGGAAAAAGATCGAGGTGTGAAACGGGAGCATTCGCTACCGAGTTGGGTCGAGTGATACCAGGAGCGACGATCAGCATCGGCACGCGAGCACTCTCTTCGAAGAGGCTTTGCTTTTGCCATAATCCATGCTCACCGACATGGTAACCATGATCGCTTGTGAAGACGATGATCGTGTTTTTGGCCAAATCCAAGCGGTCGAGTGCATCAAGAATCTTGCCGACTTGTGCATCCATGAAGCTGATGCTGGCGTTGTAGGCTTGGCGAGCCTGTCGTCGCAGATCGTCGTTGAGTTTGTCTTGTTCTTTTTTGTAGCTTCCCAAGCCCGCTGGAGGAATGTCGGCTTGGTCTTCTTGGATGTTTTGAACGACTGGCATTTTATCGACAGGATGGTATCCAAAGTATGGATCCTTGGGAGCAACATAAGGAGTATGCGGTCTGAAAAAGCCCACCGACAAAAAGAAGGGGCGGTCTTTGCGCTGTGCACATCGCTCCAATACCCATTCGGCATCCTGCGCCATCATGCCATCCGTATGATGGGCATCGCTCTTTGGCGAAGCATACCAACTCAATGTTCCACCGAACTGATTGGGTGTCAGCGTAAAGATGTTGGGCTCTTCTTCCATGCGGTCGACACCACCCGGATTCAATTCCAGTTCCCACGATCCCGGATCGTCATGACCATTGGTTCCAATCGACTTAGGGACGTTGTAGTGGTAGAGCTTTCCGATGCGAGCTGCAAAATAACCGCTGAGTCGAAAGGCTTGAGGCAACGAATGTTGCTGAGGGATGCTTTGCCGAAAGATCTGAGCGTTGGCCAATATCCCCGTACTGTTTGGATAAAGTCCCGTCAGCATCGAATTGCGACTGGGGCCGCAAAGAGGGAAAGTGCAGTAGGCTTTGTCGAATCGAAGGCCCCTCGCTGCCAATCGATCGATATTGGGCGTTCTTGCAAGCGGATCTCCATAGCACCCTAAGAGATTGTTGAGGTCGTCCGATATGATGAAGAGGACGTTGGGACGCTCTTGAGCCTGCGATGGTTGAAGCCATAAGCAAGAACTGACCAACAGAAATGCAAATGCCAGGGCGAGTTTGAATCGGTACATGAGGATGCCTTTGCAAGAGAGGGATCATGGCGGCAACTAGCAATCGCGAGCCATGAGAGGATCTGTATCATGAGGGGGGCTCGATCGTAAAGTCAACACCCAGTGTCGCAACACTTTCGACTTCCAGTCCTCGGAAAGTATTCATTGTCGACTTCCAGTCCCTGGAAGGTGATCATCGTTGACTTCCAGTCCCTGGAAGGTTGGTTGGTCCGTGTCGACTTCCAGTCCCTGAAGCGTCAGCGAGTGGGCATTCGCGGTGCATTGCAAGAGTGCAACGCATCTTCCAGCGACTGGAAGTCAACTATGACGCTTCGGATTGCGATGAGAGTCTCACTCAATGACGCATTGACGCATCGGGTGGGTTGCGCGGTCCAATCGCTTTCACTTAGGTTATGATGGTCGGTCATGCAGATTCACTCTTGAAACTCTTACGAGGTAAGCCATGCTCCAAACCATTCGATCCGTGTTCATCGGGGCCTTTCTGTGGGGAGTGACGATGGGAGGCGCGGCTTTGTACTCGGCTGAGCCACCTGAGGTACCGAGTCAACCTCTTGGAAAGCAAGGCGAGCTCCTCTTTCAAGACGATCTCAATGGAAAAACGCTCGATAGCCGATGGCACAAGGTCGTTCCAACCTTCGAGTGCCGCGATGGAAAATGGGTTGGGATTCAAACGCGAGATCAGGACGTTCCAGCCTCAGAGGGTAAGCCAGCCATCAAGGCGCATGCGGCCGTGCATGGTTTAGAATTGCCGACCAAGGATAGCATCGTGGAATGTCGCATTCGATTTGAAGGGGCCACTATGATCGATGTCGAATTCGATGATCGACAATACAAAGGGGCTCACTACGGCCATCTATGCCGAGCTCAAGTAAGGCTCAACGGCGTGACGATTATCGATGAGCGGGATGGCGGGATGCGAAATGATATTTATGAAATGAAAAAGGATCCCGCTAAAAAATCAGAAGTTGCTCAGTTGCTTCAAGGGAGAAGCGTTCGGTTTCCGTTGACGCTGGAACAAGGTGTTTGGTACCGGCTCCGAGTAGAAACGGTTGGAGATCAAATGCGGGTCCTCATCGATGACAAACCGGTGGCCTACCATAAGTCATCAGGCATTGCGCATCCCACTAAATCCAAGATCGAATTTGGGGTAGCCGGCAAGGAAGGTTGGATCGACGATGTCACTGTATGGAACGCTCTTCCTGCTCAACCCTAAACAGGACTCGTAAAGAGTGACGCGTGGGGCGGAGCGCGTTTAGATTGCACGAGGATGGTGTTTGATTTAGAAATGAGTTCGCAATGCCAACGCAGAATTTGTCGCGTTTGTTTTCGCCCAAGTCGATCGCCGTGATTGGTGCCAGTGATGTTCCCGGCAAGGTTGGGTACAACGTTTTGCAGAATATTATGCAAGGAGGTTATGCCGGGAGCGTCTTCCCGATCAATGCTCGCACGGATCGTGTTCAAGGCCAGAAAGCATGGTCCTCTTTAGATCAGCTTCCTTCCGTTCCCGAACTCGCGGTTATCTGTACGCCTGCGAGTACGGTGCCTGGATTGATTCGCCAATGCGGATCGATGGGGGTGGCCGGCGTCGTCATCCTGACGGCAGGCTTTCGCGAGCTTGGAGAGGAAGGGGCCAAGCTGGAAACGGAATTGTTGCAAGCGCAGAAGCTGTATCCTGCGACTCGCCTTCTCGGCCCCAATTGTGTTGGATTCATCCATCCCGAAACGCGATTGAGTGCGAGCTTTGCGGTGGGGATGCCGCGAGAAGGAAGTGTCGCCTTTCTTTCTCAGTCGGGAGCCCTCTGCACCGCCGTTTTAGACTGGGCGCTGACCAAGGATGTTGGATTCTCGCACTTCGTTTCGGTTGGTAATCAGCTCGATGTAGGATTCGCTGATCTCCTGGACTATCTCGCAGAGGACTCGAAAACGACTGCTGCGATCTTGTATATCGAATCGATTCCCAATTCGCGTTATTTTATGTCTGCGGCTCGCGCGTTTGCTCGCAATAAACCCTTGATTGCCTACAAGGCTGGAAGGTTTGCCGAATCCGCCAAAGCGGCAGCCTCGCACACGGGGGCAATGGCTGGAGTCGATGCTGTTTATCAAGCAGCCATGGATCGGGCCGGCATCGTCCGAGTGTTTGATATGCAGTCGCTCTTTCAATGCGCGGAACTTCTCACGACACATCCCTCTTGGGTTGGACCACGTCTCGCAATCGTTACCAACGCGGGTGGCCCAGGTGTCATGGCGACCGATGCACTTTTGGAACGTCGCGGTACTCTGGCCACACTGAGTCCACCGATCTATGAAAAACTAAACTCGTTTCTTCCGTTCAATTGGTCGCATAGCAATCCTGTCGATGTCATCGGTGATGCCGATCCCGAACGATTTGCGCACGCGGTGGAAGTAGTCTTGCAAGATCCTCAGGTCGATTCGGTTCTTGCCATCTTAACGCCGCAGGCGATGACCAATCCTACGGAAACTGCCAAACGCGTGGCGAGTATCACGGTGCCTTCGAATAAAACGCTCCTCACATGTTGGATGGGCGGCTATCTGATGCGTGAGGGACGCGCCTTGCTTCAGGAATCGCATTTGCCTCACTTCGTAACCCCCGAGCAAGCGATTCAAGGCTTGATGCATCTCACCGGATACGCCAAAAAACGTGAGGTTCTCTATGAAACACCTCGCGATGTTGAACTTGGATTCCATGCTTCCACGGAACAGCGACGCCTGTTGCTGGCAACGCAACCCAATACAAATTCAACGATCCTGAGCGAACTGGATTCGAAGCGTTTGTTGCAAGCCTATGATATCCCGACCACGCCCATCGAATTGGCTCGCGATGCCAATGAGGTTGAATCCATCGGTGAACGATTGGGATATCCCTTGGTGATGAAAATTCATTCGCCCGACATCACGCATAAAACCGAAGTCCAAGGTGTGGTGCTCAATCTCAAGAATGGACATGAAACCCAGGTGGCCTATGCCAAGATGATGGAAACGGTCGCGAGGCTTCGTCCTGAGGCTCGCATCGAAGGGGTCACCCTTCAGCCGATGGTGACCACCTTGCATGGAGTCGAATTGATTCTCGGCGCCAAGCGAGATCCTATCTTCGGTACGGTGATGATGACTGGATTGGGTGGCATCACCGCTGAACTATTTCAAGATCGCGCATTGGAGTTGCCACCGATCAATGAACGATTGGCAATGCGGATGCTGAAGTCCCTGCAATGCTGGCCTCTTTTGGCGGGATATCGCGGTAAGCCCGGTGTCGATATGGAACGGCTCATCCAGATCTTGCTGCGATTTTCGACGATGCTGGTCGAACAACCTAGAATCATGGAAGTGGATATCAACCCACTCTTGGTATCTTCGGAAGAGATGCGGGCCTTGGATGCGCGGTTTGTCGTTGGGCCCGAGCCTTCGGTCGGAACGTCGCCGTATGCTCATCTTGCAACTCGTCCGTACCCGCAAGAATTTGAAAAACGAATCGAACTGCAAGATGGCTCCAAGATTCTCTTACGCCCTATTCGTCCCGAAGATGAACCTCAGTGGCACGCCCTGCTCCATCGATGTAGCCCCGAGACTTTATGGTCGCGATTTCAAATACTCTTCAAAGAGGCAACCCACGAAATGGCGACGCGCTTTTGCTTTCTCGACTATGATCGCGAGATTGCGATTGTGGCCGAACCCGATCAAGTCGATAGTGACCCACTTCCCATCCTTGGCGTTGGGCGAATGGTTGCAGATGCCGACCATCGTAGCGCCGAGTTCGCATTGCTCATCGAAGACGATTGGCAAAATCGAGGGCTTGGATCTGCCTTGGCTGAACATTGCATGGAGATCGCCAAACCATGGGGCATTTCGGAACTCGTGGCCGAAACAACGCCCCAGGAGCCTCGGATGATCGCCATCCTTCGGCAGATGGGCTTCGACGTCGATCTCCACGCCGACGAAAAATATGTGATGGCTAGGAAGAGGCTAGAGGCTAGAGGCTAGTGGCTAGTGGCTAGAAAGAGAGCTGAGAGCATGCCTCGAACCTTGAGGTATTGCCCGTTCCTAGAGACTAGCAGCTAGTCTCTAGCCACTCAATCAATACCAATGCCCGTGACGAGTAAACTGCGTCAGAGCTTTCATGTAATTGGCTCGTTCAAAAGCAGATGGATCTGCAGATCGTTGATGGCAGACACTGCCAATCATCGGGCCAACGGCATCGTATTGGTTCTTCACCAACCACTCTTCCAAGCCTTCGATCAAGGTCGAAACATATTCGGGGCCGTGTTTGAGCAAAGTCGATGCCACCATGGTGACATTTGCGCCGGCCAGCAATGCCTTCACGACATCTTCGGACGTATGGATGCCACTGGTCGCGGCTAGAGATCCCGACACTTGGTCTCGCAAGATACCCAACCATCGCATCACCAGTCGAAGTTCGCTGGGAGTGCTCAAGCGAAGGTGAGGCTGAACACGAAGGGTTTCGAGGTTGATTTCTGGATCGAGATAGCGATTGAATAGTACCAGCCCGCTAGCACCTGCCTGCATCAATCGTTGCGCGAGATTGGGCAATGCAGAAAAGTAAGGTCCGAGTTTCACGGCGAATGGAATCGATAGTTGCTTGGCCACTTCATGAACGATATCGACGTATTGGTTTTCGACGTCGCTACCTGTTTGGTTGGGAGATGTTGGAACAAAGTAAATATTGAGTTCCAGAGCATCGGCTCCAGCCATCTCAAACATTTTGGCGAATTGAACCCATTTGCCAGGAGTCGTACCATTGAGGCTGGCGATGATGGGGATCTTCAATTCTCGTTTGGCTTCTTCCAAGAACTCGAGGTGCGGTTCGGGGCCAGCGTTGTACTCTTCTAGCTCGGGAAAATAGCTCGCGGATTCCGCCGAAGAATTTCCAGCATATTCGTAAAGGTGAAAGAGAATATTCTCTTCGTGTTCGATCTGTTCTTCGAACAACGATTGCAGAACAACGGCAGCTGCTCCGGCTTGTTCAAGCCGCCGCAGGTTGGAGATTGAACCGGTGAGAGGGCAAGCGGCAACGACAATAGGATTGCGAAGCGTATGCTTGAGATAGGTGGTGGTTAAATCGGGTTTCATGCTTCGACCTCATCCATCCTGTCTGCCAACGATCGTTCGACATTGGCGATTTGTTCGTAGTAGTGCCAGCGATCATTGATATCATCTTGGGCCAATTGAAGGAGTCGTTCGGCGCGTTGCGGATCGCTTCGTTGAAGCATCGAGAATCTCGCTTCTTTGGCAGCGAATTCTCGAAAGGGAATCGTCGGTTTACGGCAATCGAGATGGAATGGCTTGCCACCATCGTGACCGATGCGAGGATCGAAACGATACAGAGGCCAATAGCCACTATTGACCGCATCTTTTTGGTGAGACATGCCAGTCGACATATCGACTCCATGCGCGATGCATTGGCTGTAGGCGATGATTAGACTTGGGCCTGGATAAGATTCGGCTTCATGAAAAGCCTTGATGGCTTGCAGGGGATGAGCCCCCATCGCAATTTGAGCGACGTACACATGACCATAGGCCATGGCGATCATCCCGATATCTTTTTTGCTGATCCCTTTGCCAGCGGTGGCAAACTTAGCCACAGCGGCTCGCGGTGTCGATTTTGAAGCTTGTCCTCCAGTATTGGAATAGACTTCCGTATCGAGTATCAAGACATTGACATTGCGACTTGAGGCGAGGACATGGTCGAGTCCGCCGAACCCGATATCGTAAGCCCAGCCATCGCCGCCAACGATCCAGACCGACTTGCGGACCAAGGCGTCCGCGACGCTGTCGAGCGTCTTCCACGGGCGGACATCGAGATCGTTTTGGATACGCTCACGAATGATGTGACGCAATTCTTGAACTCGCATTCGCTGCGCTTGAATGCCGGTTTCGCTGAGGAAGTCGGCGTGGAGCAAGTCATGGACCAACTCCTTTGATAATTGCGAGGCAAGTCGCGTGACCAATTGCCGCGCGACTTGTTCCCGTTTGTCCCAACCCAATCGCAATCCAAGGCCAAACTCGGCATTGTCTTCGAACAGGGAGTTGGCCCATGCAGGGCCTTGCGCATCGCGATTTTTAGACCATGGTGTCGTTGGTAAGTTGCCGCCATAGATCGAAGAACAGCCGGTGGCATTGGCGATTACCGAACGATCTCCAAACAGCTGCGACAATAGTTTGAGATAAGGTGTTTCACCACATCCTGCGCAGGCCCCCGAGAACTCGAAGAGAGGAAGGGTAAGCTGGGAACCTTTGACCGTATCGGTAGCCAATTGCGATCGTTCCATTTCAGGCAACGATAGAAAGTATTGAAAGTTGGCGCGTTCACGATCGAGTATTTCGTTCTTGGTCGCCAACTGAAGAGCCTTCTGTTTGACCGCGGTTTTACTACGAGCGGGGCAAACATCGACGCAAACGCCGCACCCAGTACAATCATCGGGGGCTATTTGGATCGACATCTCCTTGCCTGAATAGTCTTTGCCGGACCAAGGGCGATGAAGGAAACCAGGAGGTGCATCGTGAAGATTGCGTTCATCAAAGGCTTTCATTCGGATCGCCGCGTGAGGGCACATCAAGGTGCATAAACCGCATTGAATGCAGAGATCGGGAACCCACTCAGGAATCTCAACCGCAATGCTGCGTTTCTCGAGACAGGCTGTTCCTGATGGAAAGGTGCCATCGATTGGCAAGGCACTTACGGGAAGGAGATCCCCTTTCCCTTCCATCAAGATCGATGTGACTCGCTGAATGAAAGGATCGTTTGAGCGAACCTTGGACATCCGTCGCCAAGGACTTGTCACTTTGGACAGGACGGGTACTTCATGCAAACCATTCAAGGATTGATCCACCGCCGCATAGTTTTTCTCGAGTACGCTTTGGCCTCGCTTGCCATAGGTTTTCTCGATGGCTTGTTTGATCTTAGAGATCGCTTCCTCGCGAGGCATCAAGTCGGCGATGGCAAAATAACATGCTTGCATGACGACATTGATACGCCCTGGCATGCCAACGGATCGCGAAACGCTCTCGGCATCCACGACAAACAAGCGAAGTCGCTTGTCGATGCATGTTTGCTGGATTTCTTGCGGCAAATGATCCCATATCGTTTCAGGACCATAGGGGGCATTCAGCAAAAAGGTTCCGCCCTCCGCGATATTCGCCAGCAGATCGACGTGACGCACGAATTGAAATTGATGGCACGCTACTAAATTGGCTTGCTGAATCAAGTAGGTTGAACGAATGGGGTGTTTGCCGATACGAAGGTGCGATACGGTCATCGCACCCGATTTTTTCGAATCGTAAACGAAGTACCCTTGGGCATGGAGGTCGGTACTATCTCCAACAATCTTCACGGTATTCTTGTTGGCCCCGACCGTGCCATCACTTCCTAACCCAAAGAACATTGCTTGCTTGGTGTCGGGAAGTGGCACCACAAAATCTGTGTCGACCTTAAGGCTTAGGTGGGTCACATCATCATGGATACCAACGGTAAAGGTACGCTTGGGCGCAGGTTGATCGAGTTCTTCAAAGATCGCCAGCGCCATGGCAGGCGTAAACTCTTTGGAAGCGAGACCGTAACGACCCCCGATGACTTTTGCATTCCACTTGGCTTTGGTACAGCCACGGTCTCGCATTTCATGCATTGCCGTTTTGATGTCTTGGTAGAGCGGCTCGCCGAGGCCACCAGGCTCTTTGGTTCGATCTAGAACGGCGATGGACCGTACCGAATCGGGAAGGCAATCTGCCAAATGAGACAAGGAAAAGGGACGGAAGAGTCGAACTTTAACGAGTCCTACCCGTTGTCCGCGAGCTCGCAGCGTATCGATCGCTTCTTCGACCGCGCCGCAACCGGAACCCATCATGATGATGACTCGTTCCGCATCAGGGTCGCCGTAATAATCGAAGAGTCGATAGCCTCGGCCGGTTGCTTCGGCATAACGTTGCATCGACTGTTCGACCAGTCCAGGTAGAGAATCATAGAAGGGGTTGATCGCTTCCCGAGCTTGAAAAAATACATCGGGATTCTGCGCTGTACCACGGATGTGAGGATGATCGGGCGATAGGCCCCGTTGTCGATGGTCTTCGATAGCGGACATGTCGAGCATTCGCTGAAGAACCTCCATGGAAGGCTCTTCAATGCAATTGAGTTCATGCGATGTGCGGAAGCCATCGAAGAAATGGAGAAAAGGGACGCGGGCCGAAAGGGTTGTGGCGTGGGCTATGACCGCCATGTCTGCCGCTTCTTGCACGGTGCTCGAGCACAGCATGGCCCAACCTGTAGCGCGACAGGCCATCACGTCGCTATGATCACCAAAGATCGACAAGGCATGCGTCGCCAGAGCGCGTGCGGCCACATGAAAGACGGTCGGGGTGAGTTCCCCCGCGATCTTGTACATGTTGGGGATCATGAGAAGGAGGCCTTGCGACGCCGTGAAGGTGGTCGATAGCGATCCGGCTTGCAAGGCGCCGTGAACAACTCCCGCCGCGCCTCCTTCGCTTTGCATCTCGATCACTTCAGGAATATCCCCAAAGATGTTGACTCGCTTTTCGGCTCGCCAAGCATCCGCAAATTCACCTATCGGTGAAGCGGGCGTGATCGGATAAATCGCAATGACTTCACTCGCAGCATAAGCAACGCGAGCCACAGCCTCGTTCGCATCCACGGTCTGTCGTATCGTCATGGTGATGCCAAGCTTTCGTGCAGTAGCGTTGAAGTCGCAAGACGCAGGATCGAAAACGGGTACTTACAAGTCAGGAGGAAACCATCAAAGAACGAGGTTTCACTTCGATCGCGATACCCTCCGCGCTTAGCTCCAATTCATTTCATGCAAACCATCTCTACGGTTTTATTGTAGATGTTTCCCATGATGGCGAGTACATCGAAAGAGACGCGAAGGGATGCGCTCCTTCGTTTCATCGTGCGGTGAATTGTCTCGCGCGATTCGTTCTTGCTTGAAAGGATTCGGCGGTGCTAAGATGCATTGACCAAGTCGAACTTGGTACAAAAAGGAGTTTCTTCTTGCTCCTCCAAGGCTTCGACGTGGTCCTACCAAAGGCGTTGCCCTATGTCGCATGATCTATTGAGTCGATTAAAGCAGTCTGCGTTGTCAGAATTCTTGTCTGCAGAAAGTCTCTACCAATTGGTCGATCATGTGGGGCTGCAGCAATTGGGTGCAGGATCGTATCTCTTTCGTGAGGGAGAGTTTCATCGATTCTTATATATTTTGGACTCGGGGCATATCGATTTGTTGATGTCGGTTCCAGGGAAAGGATCGCTTCGAGTCCTAACACTTGGTCCTGGTGATCTCATTGCTTGGTCGGCGTTGCTCGGTGACGGCATCATGACTTGCGATGCCTTTTGTCGCGAAGATGTGATGTTGTTGGCGATCGATTGCCAATCACTTCAAGAAGAGATCTTTGCGAACTCGGGTTTGGGATACGAGTTGATGCGAGCCTTAGCTTCAGCCCTTGCACGACGTTTAACGGCCACTCGCCTGCAGTTGCTCGATCTCTATGGACATCCACGAGGTTAACCCATGCAGTTCCTGGAACGCAATGATTTGGGTCGCTTGTTGGATGCTCTTCGGGCTCATGATTATGAGGTCATAGGTCCCAAGATTGATCAAGAAGCGATCGTCTATGGTTCGATCGAATCGGTAGACGATTTGCCTCACGGTTGGACGGAAGAACAATCGGCGGGGAAGTATCGGCTCAAGGAACGTGATGACGATTGTTGCTTTGGGTTTACCGTGGGGCCTCATTCATGGAAAAAATACCTGTTTCCACCAGAGGTTCGTCTTCAAACGGTCAAGCAAGGGCCTCGCGGTTGGGAATTTCACGACACAGTACCGCCGAAAAAGAAATTGGCGTTTCTCGGGGTGCGAGCTTGTGAGTTAGCGGCGATTCATATTCAAGATCGGATCTTCCAAAACGAGGATTATGTCGATCCGCATTATCGGGCGCATCGCAAACGTGCCCTCCTCATCGTTGTGCAGTGTACGATGGCTGCATCGACTTGTTTCTGTGTATCGATGGGGACGGGACCGAAAGCCGAGCAAGGATTTGATCTTGGGCTGACGGAACTGGAGCACGGGTTTCTCGTGGAGGTTGGAAGCGACTTGGGGGCCGAGGTGATTCGGACCTTGCCACTTCGGCCGGTGACCGATGAAGAGCGATCGACAGCCGAGGTTTGGCAAGCTCGAGCTCGTCAACAGAAGCCGATGCCCATTACCGCCGAAGCGATTCGAGGAAAGTTACTAGCACGATTAGAGCATCCGCATTGGCAGGACGTCGCAGAGCGATGTCTGAGCTGCGCGAATTGCACGCTCGTCTGTCCCACCTGCTTTTGTCATTCGGTCGAAGAGGTCTCGGATCTCGTTCATGAGGAGATCCATCGCGATCGGCATTGGGATTCGTGTTTCAACCCCGATTTTAGTTATATCAGTGGAGGTCCCATTCGCTCGACGATTCGGGCTCGATATAGGCAGTGGTTGACCCATAAACTCGATTCGTGGCAAGAACAGTTTGAGACTTCGGGATGCGTGGGATGTGGAAGGTGCATTACATGGTGTCCTGCGGGAATTGATCTGCGGGACGAAGTTGCCACCCTCATGCACGAGGACGGGCCGAACGATCCCACTGCGAACGCAAAGGGAAGCGAGGTTCGATCATGAGCCAACCGAACATTGCCAATGACCAGCCCTGGCATACGCATGCGATGCGAATCGAATCGATACGCGACGAGATCGATGCCGTGATCACGATGGAGTTGAAGTGGATCGAGGAACGCGCTGGCCGGCATTGGAAATTTGCACCTGGGCAGTTCAATATGTTGTATGTTCCTGGATGCGGTGAGGTGGCGATTAGTCTCAGCGGTGCACCACACGCCACGACATCGCACTTGGTGCATACGATTCGTCGCGTCGGAAGGGTGACCGAAGCTATTTTTGATTTGGGCTTGGGAGACGTGATCGGCATCCGAGGCCCCTTTGGAAAGCCATGGCCGCTGGAAGAAGCAGAGGATCGCGACTTGATTCTCGTTGCAGGTGGAATCGGATTGGCTCCACTGCGTCCGGTGCTGTACAACGTGTTGGCTCATCGTGATCGTTATCGGAAGGTAGTGCTCTTCTATGGGGCACGGACTCCTGATTTGCTGCTGTATACCGAAGAGTATGCGCGATGGAAGCAGCATGATATCGAAATTCAGGTGACGGTAGACCGCGCCGAAGTCGATTGGCCAGGCCGGGTTGGAGTCGTGCCGCTGCTGATGGATCGGTGGAATCCTCTTCGTGCCGATCAGACATCGGTATTCATGTGCGGCCCCGAGATCATGATGCAATATGCGGCCAAGAGTGCAATGCGTCGCGGGATCGATGACAGTTCGATCTGGGTGTCGATGGAACGCAATATGCAATGTGCGGTAGGACAATGTGGGCATTGCCAGTTGGGTCCGACGTTTGTCTGCAAGAACGGGCCGGTCTTTAGGTATGATGAAATCGCACCTTGGCTTAGAACGAGGGATCTCTAATGGCGACGCGACCACGTTTAGCGGTGATGAAGTTTGCCTCGTGCGATGGATGTCAGCTCACCTTGCTCGATGCCGAGGATGAACTTTTGCCATTGATGGATTTAGTCCATCTATCGCATTTTGCCGAAGCGTCGAGTCGACTGGAGGACGGCCCCTACGATGTGACTTTGGTAGAGGGTTCGATTCTTACGGAAGAAGACCGACATCGAATACAGGAACTGAGAACGAAGTCGCGATTCTTGGTGACGATCGGGGCTTGCGCCACAGGAGGTGGAATTCAAGCTCTCCGCAATTTTGCGAATCACGAAGATTGGATTCGAACGGTCTATGCTCGGCCTGAGTATATTCAAACGTTGTCGACGTCGACGCCAATATCTGCGCACGTTCCGGTTGATTTCGAGTTGCGTGGGTGTCCGGTCGATAAGCAGCAACTACTCGAGGTGGTCCTATCGTTCGCTCGCGGTTTCCGCCCAAAAACCTCGACCGAAAGCGTGTGCCAACCTTGCAAACGGAAAGGGACGGTTTGTGTAGTTGTGGCCCAGAATCTTCCGTGTTTAGGACCGGTCACGCAAGCGGGATGTGGATCCATTTGTCCCGCTCATGATCGCGGATGCTATGCGTGCTTTGGACCAAGTGCGCAGCCGAACACATCCAGCCTTGCCAAGCATATCCTTTTGCCTCGCATGTCTCCTCGCGAATCGGGGATGTTTCTGCGAAGCTTCCATGCTGCCTCGCCTCCCTTTGAGCAAGCCAGTACATCTTTGATCCATGCAGCTCAAGCCAGCGATCAAAATTCGTCCAACGAGAAAGCGAGGTCGGAGTGACTCAGCCTGATGAGGATTCCAGAGAGGTACGGCAAGTTCGCGTCCCGATTTTGACTCGGGTCGAAGGCGAAGGGGCATTGAATATCGAGTTGCAAGGGAATGAACTTCGTGACGTGCAGCTACGGATCTTTGAGCCACCGCGTCTCTTCGAGGCCTTTTTGCAGGGACGCAAGATGGAGGAAGTTCCCGATTTTACAGCTCGCATTTGTGGTATTTGCCCCATTGCGTATCAAGTGACTGCTGTTCAGGCTTTAGAGCAGGCTCTCGGCGTGACTCTTCCTTACGAACTGGAAAGTTTGCGACGACTCATTTACTACGGTGAATGGATCGAAAGCCACGTACTTCACATGCACTTATTGCACGCGCCCGATTTTTTTGGATGCGCAAGCGGTATCGAGTTAGCGCAGAAATACCCCGAGGAAGTCAAACGGGGACTGCGGATGAAGAAGCATGGGAATCGCTTGCTCGAAGTTTTAGGTGGACGAGCCATTCACCCTATCAACGTTGCTGTAGGTGGGTTTTATAGGCTTCCGAGCAAAGAGGATCTACAGAGTTTGATTCCAGACTTTGAATGGGCGCTCGAGGCAGCCAAAGCGACTGCGGAATGGATTCTCTCCTTGGAGTACCCCGACTTCGATGTACCGTATCAATTCGTCGCATTGTCACATCCGGACGAGTATGCGATCCATCAAGGTGACGTGCGCATTTCCGACGGAACCTGGATGGAGTCGCATCAATATGAGCACCATTTTGAAGAGGTCCAGGTGCCGCATTCGAATGCTTACCATTCCCTTCGCAAGCTGGGCGGATCGACCTACTTCGTCGGCCCTTTAGCTCGCGTCCTGCTTAATGGAAGAATGCTCTCTCCCTCCGCGCGAAAGTTACTGGAGTACTTTCCGATGCAGGGACCACGTTACAATCCGCAGTGGAGTATCTATGCGCGTGCTTTGGAAGTGGTGCATGCGTTTGAATCGAGTCTACAGATCTTAAAAACCTATGTACCCTATAAAGTTCCAAGGCTTGAGTATCGCGTATGCGAAAGCGAAGGTACGTCGTGTACCGAGGCACCGCGGGGATTGATCTACCATCGATATCGAATCGATGAGGACGGTCGCATTCAATTTGCCAAAATCGTTCCACCGACCTCGCAAAACCAAGCGCAGATCGAATCGGATCTCCGAGCATTGATTCCAAGACTACTGGAAGCCAACGCCACGCAAAAGGCTTCAACCGATTCCCAGCATTGGTTAACAGGCCTCTGCGAGCACCTCATTCGAAGCTATGATCCGTGCATTAGTTGCTCTACGCATTTCCTTCGCATCCACGTTCGACAGTTTGGCCATGAATGAACCTGCCGATCAAGTTCGACCGCAAAGGGGCCAAGAGGCCTCTCGAATTGCCATGGGAGTGGTTGGAATGGGTAGTCCCTTTGACCGCAACGATCTGCAGACCATAGCTCGCGATGGAGCGGCCGATAGTTGGGGTTGGGCCCTGGTGGAGGAGTTGAGCGATTTGCCATCCCATGTAACGGTACGCAATGCGAGGCACCCTTTGGACCTATTGGATTGGATCGAAGATTTTGATTCGCTTCACATTGTGGATAGCCTTCAATGGAGTGACCGCTCCTCCTGCGATCTGCTCGAACCAAGGAACAAGAGCCCAGCTTCAACGATATCCCAACCCAGTTGGAACGATGATCATTTTCGATTATGGAAATGGGATGTAAAAGAGATAGAGTTGCAGATGCAATTCAAAAGCGATTCGCATTCCTTGGGCTTGGTGGAGGTGTTGTCCATCGCGAAATCAATGGGATGGACTCCAGCGGGTGTTACCCTTTGGGGTGTCGAAGTTTTGCCATGCCGAGATTCGTCTTCGAATATTGTTTCGACGGATGATAGGGAAGCCGTGCAAAAATCGCTGAAAAGGATGGGAGAGTGGATGCAGAGTGTGATGATGCGAGAATCATTGCCGGATTAGGATCCTCGCCATGCAGAGAATCCTCGCCACAATTAGAATCCTCGCCACATGGGGATCATGAAGCGAAAGGGAAACTTATCGAGAGATGAACGCGAATGAATTCTCATGATCGCGCCTTTTGGTCAGGGAGCGTTGAAGAGCTGTTGGCCGCTTTGCAATCGCAAGCATCGGGACTCGCCCATGGCGAAGCCACGAAGCGTTTGGCCTCTCAAAGCTCGATAACCCATCGACATCATCGGCGTTCCCATTGGGGGATCCTCGTTCAGCAGTTTTCCAACCCGATCGCGTGGCTCTTGATGGTTTCCGCTGTCTTGAGTTTCTTCATGGAGGATACGACGAATGCACTCATCATTCTTTTCATCTTGGTTGCCAGCGGTCTATTGAGCTTTTGGCAAGAAAGCAGTGCGGCCAATGCCGTGGCTAAACTGCTTCACGTGATCGAAACCAAAGTGTTAGTGCTCCGGGATCAATCCGAAACATTGGTTCCCATTCAGGAAGTTGTTCCGGGGGACGTGGTCTTGCTCAAGGCTGGATCGATTATCCCTGGCGACTGTCGCTTGTTGACGTGTCGTGAGTTGTGTGTGGACGAGTCCACGTTGACAGGAGAGAGTTTTCCCGTTGAAAAGACTTTAGGGACTTTAGAGGCATCAACATCCTTAGCGAAGCGAACCAATGCCGCTTTTCTAGGAACACACGTCGTCAGTGGAACGGGGACGGCGGTGGTTGTGTATGTAGGTGAAAGCACCGAATTCGGCAAAATATCAGCTCGCCTTGCATTGCGAGCCCCACGCTCGGGATTCGAAATCGGACTGCGACGATTCGGCTCGTTCTTGTTGTGGGTCACACTAGCGCTGGTCGCTGTCGTGTTTTTGGCTCAGATTTTTCTACAGCGAGATTGGATTGAATCACTGTTGTTTGCCTTGGCCCTTGCTGTAGGTATGACCCCACAGTTGTTACCTGCCATCACCAGTGTCGTCTTAGCATCAGGAGCGATCGCGATGTCCAAGTCGCAGGTAATCGTCAAGCGATTGCTTGCCATTGAGAACTTTGGAGGAATGGACACGCTTTGCGTGGACAAAACCGGAACCTTGACGGAGGGAAAGTTGCGTTTGGTAGGAGCTCAAGCGTTGGGAGGCTGCTCGTCCTCGCGACTATTGGAGTTGGCGAAGATCAATGCAACGCTGCAAGCAAGTTTTGAGAATCCTATCGATCGTGCGATCGATCAGGCCGAGGGAACCATTCCTGCAAACGTCCATAAAATCGATGAGCTTCCCTATGACTTTGCGAGGAAACGTTTAAGCGTGGTGGTCGAGATGCAGGGCGTCCGTACCTTGATCACCAAAGGGGCACTCGCCAGCGTTCTTGAAATCTGCGACCGATGCGAAGTGGATGCAGGAAAGATAGTGGCATTGCCTTTGAAAGCAGAAACAATCCAAAAGGAATTTGAAGTCTACAGCGAACAAGGTTTGCGAGTCTTGGGGCTGGCGTACCGTGATCATTCTGCGGATCGATTGGAGAAGCAGGACGAAGTTGGATTGATCTTTGGTGGATTCTTGGTGTTTGAAGATCCGCTCAAGCAAGGCGTCCGCGAAACGATGCGGCAACTCACCGATCTTGGAATTCAACTAAAACTGATCACCGGAGATAATCGAGCGGTTGCGGCTACGATAGGAGCTCGTGTGGGATTGAGTACGGAGGGAATGATCACGGGTAAGGAGTTGCACGCATGGGATACGGAGCAGCTTCGTCGTGAGGTTCGAAAAGCGAGTATTTTTGCCGAGATCGAGCCAGAGCAAAAAGAGCGGATCGTGTTGGCTCTTAAAGGTGATGGAAACGTCGTTGGCTTTCTCGGAGACGGGATCAACGATGCACCCGCCTTGCATTCTGCCGATGTTGGGATATCCGTTGCGCAAGCGGTCGATGTGGCTCGCGAGGCAGCGCAGGTCGTTTTGTTGCGTTACGATCTCGACGTCCTGATCCAAGGTGTTCGCGAGGGGAGGCGAACGCTTGCCAACACCCTCAAGTATATCTTTTTTGCCATCAGCGCGAATTTTGGATACATGCTGAGTACGGCGATCGCCAGTTTGTTTCTCCCATTTCTTCCTTTGTTGCCGACTCAAATCTTGCTCGTCAATTTGATGGCCGACTTTCCGGCCATGGCGTTAGCGACGGATTCGGTTGATGACGAGTTGATACGTCGTCCACGAAAGTGGGACCTGGAAGCCATCTTTCGCTTTATGTTGACCTTCGGATTGATGGGCACGTGCTCAGATTTGTTGACCTTCGCCGGATTGATTTGGATTTTCGATGCACCTGAAGAGATTTTTCAAACGAGTTGGTTTGTGCTCTCGATATTAACAGGGCTTTTGATACTGATGGCCATGCGGACGGAACGTCCCTTCTTTCGAAGTCGCCCAAGTCTCGTATTGTTGTCGACAGTGTTGGTAGTCGCCGCCGCAGCGGTAGTATTGCCTTTTACACGCATGGGATCTTTGTTTGGTTTGGTCCCCATTCACAGTGGTTTGTTATGGTTGGTCTTGGCGATCGCTACTGCATATATCACTGCCATCGAAGTGACCAAGAGGATTTTGAGGAACTCGGCGTCAGCACGCTTACAGGAAGCGAACGAGTGAGAGACTCGCGTTACGCTCTAAAGTAATGGTCCTAGAAGGCGAGCGATATTCTCGATGAAGCGCGCGGTATGAGAACGCGTCTCCCATGTAGCCAAGTGCATCCACTCGGACTGAGCAATATAGGATTGTTGGAGTTGTCTAAGTTCTTCGGCAAAAGGAACATCGTAGATGGCGAGCGTGACTTCGAAGTTGAGCCGCAAGCTGCGAGGATCCATGTTGAGGGAACCAAACAGACTGAGTTGGCGATCGATCGTCACGCTCTTGGTATGGAGAAGGCCTCCGTGATAGAGCGCGATCGCCACGCCACTGTGTAGGAGATAGCCCTTGAAGGCGCGACTTGCATATCGCACGAGAATCGAATCGACCTTCTTGGGTACGATCACCGTGACTTGCACGCCCCGTTGGGCCGCGGATGCCAAAGCCATTTGAAGTGATTCGCTAGGAACAAAGTAAGGCGACGTGATCACGATTTCTTTGCGAGCCGAATAGATAGCGGTGAGCAATACCTGTTCGATGGCTTCTACACGATTGGCAGGACCGGAAGGTAAGACTTGAACGATGCAGGAACCTTCTTGATTCAAAGGTTGTTCGCCGGTGAGATCCGGCAGGTCCTCGTCGGCTGAAGAAGTCTCGGTGTGCCAATCGCTTTGGAAGGTGATCGCAAGCGCTTCCACGGCGGGACCTTGCATACGTACCATGGCATCGATCCATTGTCCTACCTTGGCTTCACGTTTGAAAAAGCGAGGATCGATTAAGTTAAAACTACCGGTCCATGCGATCTGATCGTCGATCAGAACGATCTTGCGATGCATTCGGAGATCGAAGCGAATGAAGAGTATTCTCCACAGGCCTCCGGGGAGGGCCGCTTGAATCTGGGCACCCGCATCGCGAAGTTGTGTGGCTTCATGGCTTCGAAGAAAGGCCTGGCTCCCAATTGCATCCACTAATATGCGGCAGGCGACACCGCGCTTCCGAGCTCGTTGCAGGGCCGCAACCACTTCGGCGCTGCGTCCTCCACTGTGCCAAATGTAGAATTCGATATCGCAATTGATTTTGGCCGCGTCGATGTCGGCGATCAAACGATCGAAGATGGCATTCCAATCACCGAGTAGTTCCAGTCGATTACCTGGAAGGGCTGGGACTTGGAGCATGCGATAACCGGCATAGCAAACGAGCTCGCCGCCATGACCTAGTTCGCTTGGATGGACGTGCAATTGGGGGCGATCGAGGGCATTGAGTCGGCGACGAATGGGATCAAAGATCTTTTGAACGCGGAGAACGCGACTTCGTCCCAGACGTAACTCGCCAATCAAGAGATAAACCAATGGGCCGACGATAGGGAGTACCAGAACCACCATGACCCAGGAAAGCGTTTCCCCAACGCCCCGCCGACTCATGATGACTCTTCCCATAATGACCAATTGGATCATTGCGTGCAAAATGGCGCCGACCATCGTCCATGTGGCAAGCGAAAAGAAATCCATGCAGTGCATCCTTTGGGAGAGACTCGATCGCGAATCTTCCTCAGTCTAATCCAAGCCACCCCAAAACCGTATCGGGCTTGCTTGGACCGCATCGAATTCGCACAAAATCGAATACGTGTTGCAATCATCCATGGCCATCGCCGACAATGGCCGAAGTTCGAAGAACGTTTCGATGTGTCTCGCGGGTGGGGAATTCGATGCATAAACCAAAGTTCATCTGGCGTTCATTGGTGATTGGGTTTTGCGCGATGTTTGGCCTAAACGCCTGCGGAATGCAAAATGCATCGGGAAAGGAGCCACGCCCAAACTTCTTGATAGTGGTGGTCGATGACCAATCTCCTTTTGACCTTCGTCCTTACAATCCGAAGTCGCGACTCGAGACCCCGACCTTGGATCGCCTCGCGAGGCAAGGGATGGTCATCGATGGGGCCTATCACATGGGCTCATTCGTAGGTGCCGTCTGTACTCCTTCAAGGCACATGATGATGTGCGGTCGCACGCTTTGGCATTTGCCCATCGCGCCCAAAGCCAAAGAAAAAGGGCTTTGCCCCGACCAACTCGAACTGCAGACGTTGCCTGCGGTCTTCAATCGAGCCGGTTATGCCACAATGCGTACCTGCAAACTGGGAAATAGCTATGAAGCAGCCAATCGCCAATTCACGGTTCGGCGCGATGCTAAGAAGAATGGCGATACGGACGAGACCGGAAGCGCATGGCATGCGGATCAAGTGCTCGAATATCTATCAGAGCGAGAGCAAGCCTCAGAAAAGAAGCCGTTCTTCATTCACTTTGGTTTTACCCATCCTCATGATCCTCGAAATGGAAAAGCAGAGCTCTTGGCCAAGTATGGAGCCGTGAATCATCGCGAACCGAAGACGGTGCCGATACTCGCCCCCAAAACACCACCCTTGCCTATCAACTATTTGCCAGCGCATCCTTTTCCCCATGGTCATCCTAATTTGCGGGATGAAGTCAACGTGGAAGGGGTGTGGGACAAGCGAGACGAAGCAACGATACGGAATGAGGTGGGAAGGTATTTTGCATGCAGCGAGAACATCGATACGCAAATCGATCGCGTTGTTCAAAAGCTGGAAGCGATGGGGGAACTCGAAAATACCTACGTTCTTTACACCTCGGATCACGGAATCGCATTAGGGCGACATGGTTTGCAAGGCAAGCAGAATCTCTACGAACATACATGGCGCGTCCCCTTCATCATTCAAGGGCCAGGCATCCAGCCCGGTTCGCGGGCTCAAGGAAATGTCTACTTGTTGGATCTGTTGGCAACGCTTTGCGATCTCGCAGGAATCGTAGCTCCCGATTCTAACGAAGGTTTGAGTCTTCGCCCGGTATTGATGGGGAAGAAACAAACGATCCGTGAAGTGCTTTATGGAGTCTATTGCGGCGGAACAAAACCGGGAATGCGATGTGTTCGCAAAGGAGACTGGAAACTGATTCAGTACGATGTCATGGAAAGCCAAGTTCGCGAGACGCAGTTGTTCCATCTTGGGTCGAACCCTTTGGAAATACTTGCCGAACACCACTCCCCTGCCCTGCAAACTCTCGTGGGGACACAATGGAACGCAGAGCAACAGAATTTGGCTTCGATGCCCGAACATGCGGACAAACGGCGTGAATTGGAATCCCTTTTGTTGAAAGAGATGATTCGGCTTGATGATCCGCATCGGTTGTGGTACCAACCGGCTACACCCTAAAGAAAGCTTATCCCTGGGTGGCTTGAGGCCAAGCTGGGGTTACGATGATGCAAGTGCTGGCCATGCTTGGTGGATGGATCGAGGAAAGGAAGTCGCGGAGAAGAACATGACGAGCAGTACGTTTGGAACACGGGTTAAGTCATCTCTACGCCACTATCGCGTTGAGACCCGTTTGTCGAAGCCGTTTCCGCAAACCGTTCATGGATTCTCACTGATGGGAAGCCAGGCGATGGTGGACGGTACGTTTGAGCCCGAAGAGACGGCGATCTTTCAGCGATGCATCCGCGATTACGATGTTGTGGTCAATATCGGAGCCAACGTTGGTTACTACTGTTGCTTGGCATTGAAAGCGGGAAAACGCGTGATTGCCTTTGAGCCTCATCCTACCAACCTGAAGATTTTATATGCGAATCTATGGGCGAACGGATGGCAAGATCAAGTGGAGATCTATCCTGTTGCCCTTGCGGATAAGCCAGGTATCGTGCGGATGTTTGGATGTGGAACGGGAGCTTCGTTGGTTGAGGGGTGGGCCGGTGCCCATGACTTCACCTTCGTGCCAGCGTTAGCACTCGATACTCTTTTGGAAAATCGTTTTCCATCGGAACGCATTTTTTTTCTGATGGATGTGGAAGGGGCTGAATGGTTTGTGCTGCAGGGTGCGAAGAAGGTGCTCGCCAAGCAACCCAAGCCTCAGTGGATGGTCGAGATCGCAGTGCAAGAACATCAGCCATCGGGTGTAAAGATCAACCCTTATCTTCTGCAGACGTTTGAACTTTTCTGGGAGCAAGGGTTTGAAGCCTGGACGGCCGTCGAGGACTCGCGAAAGATTGAACGCGATGAGATCGCTGAAATCGTTCGGTCGGGGACGGACACGCTGGGGACGCATAACTTTCTGTTTCGTGATCCTGGATTTTGAGGATCGCGACTTAGGGTACGGTTTTCTAGTTTGAGCAGGGAAGCGTGATTCTTGGGGAGGGTTCTTTCTGACCGATGCGTGGTTAGAATAATCGAATCCTACCCAACTCGTTCCCTCCCAACAAAGATGCTCAAGATGACCTACTCTGTTTCCCGTTGTTTGTTGTCGCTGCTTTTGGGCTGCATGCCACTTGGATTCGGCTGGGCCGATGGGCCAGCGGATAATCATCCCGCCAACGTTCGCCCTGTACCACCGCCGGGAATCGTCTTAACAACAGCGCGACAGCAGGGTTTGCGCGATGCGGTTAGTCACATTCGACGAGAAGTCGCTTCGATCAAGGAGCTTCCCGAGACTGATGCTCATCAGATTTTGGTGTTGGCGCGTGCGATTGAGATGACGATCGATCATTCGATGTTCTATTCGGATGCCGAAGTGGCAATGGCGGATAAGGTGAACGATCTCGCTCTCCAACGCATCACGGCAGCCAAGGAGGGTAAACGAGGCATGGCCCTTCTTGGAGTCCAGGAAAACTCCGACAAGCAGCAATGGATCGTAGGTGGGTTTCGATCCAAGCTCGATGGTTCACTACAACCGTTCGGGATCGTCGTTCCACCGCAATGGAAGTCTGACAAGCCATTGCGGATGGATGTGTGGTTGCATGGTCGGGATGAAAAGACGAGCGAGGTTGGGTTTCTTCATCGCCGCATGACTCAGGCAGGTGAGTTTACGCCGGCCGAGACAATCGTGCTTCATCCCTATGGTCGCTACAGCAATGCCTTTAAGTTTGCAGGTGAGATCGATGTATTGGAAGCGATGCAACATCTTCAATCGCAATTTCCTATCGATACCAATCGAGTAGCCATTCGCGGATTCTCGATGGGAGGCGCTGGATGTTGGCAGATGGCCGTCCACTACCCAGGCACTTGGTTTGCTGCCACGCCTGGTGCCGGTTTTGCCGAAACAACAGAGTTCTTGCGAGTTTTTCAAAGTGAGAAGTTTGAGCCAACGGCAACGCAGAAGGCACTATTGCACTGGTACGATTGTCCTGACTGGAGCAACAACTTTCAGCATCATCCCTTGATTGTTTACAGTGGAGAACTCGATCGGCAAAAACAAGCCGCCGATATCATGGAGCAATCTCTCAAGTCCAAAGGGATGGCGATGATGCACATCATTGGCCCCAAGACCGAACACAAGTTCCATCCTGATTCCAAAGTGCTCATCGAGAAGCAAGTGCAGGAATGGGCGGTTCGAGGACGCGATCGCAACCCAGATCGCATCGATTTTACGACCTATACGCTGCGATACGCGAGCGACGGATGGTTGACTCTCAAGAAGTTGCAACGCCACTGGGAGGAAGCTCGCGTTCAAGCAGAACGCAAGCCTGGAAGCCTTCGAATCCAAACCAAGAATGTTCGTCGTTTGGGTATCGATATGGAGGTTCCAGAACAGATGCGATCACAAGCTTGGAAACTCGAAATCGATGGTGGTTCGCCAATGAATGTTGCTGTCACTGCGGATGGAAAAATCCAAGGGGAATGGGAGCTTGAAGGATCGCAGTGGAAGGCTAAACAGGGAACCAAGGGTAGTCTCGAAAAGCGACCTGGACTGCAGGGACCCATCGATGACGCCTTTTTGAGTTCTTTTGTATTTGTGCCTCCGCAGGGCAATGCAACAACTCCCGTAGACCAATGGGTCGCCAAAGAGTATGCGCACGCTGCCACCGAATGGCGACGCCATTTTCGCGGCGATATCGTCGCTAAAGCGGCCAAAGATGTATTGGATCAGGATATCGCCGACAGCAATTTGATTCTCTTTGGAACGCCGGAGACGAATCCTCTGTTGGCCAAGATCGTCGGCAAACTTCCGGTCCAATGGAGCGAAGATTCGGTAGAGATTGCAGGAGTGAAGCAGCCTCGCAATCGCCATGTGGTTGCCATGATCTATCCCAATCCGCTCAACCCCAATCGCTATGTGGTCATCAATTCGGGATTTACCTACCGCGAGTATGCTTATCTGAATAACGCTCGACAAATCCCGATGTTGCCGGATTGGGCACTGCTCAATGTGGAACAAGGGGCAACCAGCCAAATGCCTGGCAAGGTCGTTGCCGACGGGTTCTTTGGCGAAAACTGGGAATAAGCATCCGAGGCATCACGCATTGCGATTGCCTCAGAGGATTGGAATGCACTTCACTCGAATCGTCGCTCTCACGGAGCGACGATTTTTTGTAGGCCGCGGCCCTTGCGAACAAGCCATGCGCCTTCAACGGCCGCGACTCCGTACACGATATCCGTGGTCGAGATCGTGCTTTCGGCGACCACTTTGGGCTCTGGGCCTGCCTCCATCGCCACCACGCTTCCCTCTTTGCAAAAGAACATTACCGCATCGTTGTATCCAATGGGGCTTGCCCAAACTTGACTTGGCAAACGATGGGTCCAAAGTTCTTTGCCAGTTTGAGGATCGACGCACTGGACGACACCCACGCGATTGACGAAGTAGGCGAGATTCTTGTGAACGAGAGGCGAAGCGTAACCAGCATTCGCTTTGATGTTCGACCATGCAACATGGGATTGTGTGACGTTGCCTTCACCGCCGAGCGAGATCCGCAGGCTCCCTTTATGCGATGGGATGGGAACGGATTCGGGTGGAGTCGCATTGGCACTGGATTCGGAGGAGGTGCTTCGATCGCGGCGCGGGCCGCCACCTCCTTCGCGATCACCACCGCTTCCGATCAGAATCGAGTGTTCGAAGTACGTGGGGGAGGCGGTGCTGTTGCCGGCCAGTCCATCGACGTACCATTGTTCGCGACCATGGTTCACATCGTAAGCTCGAACGCTTCCGGCAGAGGAGACAATCGCCAACTTCTGCTGATCCTCGGTAACAAGAATAGGAGAGCTCCATCCGGTTTGCGAAGGGTGATCGGTTTTCCAAAGCGTCGCTCCATCGCGTCGCGAAAGGGCGAGCACATAGGAAGGACCGGCGTGGGTTACCTGAAGAATCACTCGATCATCACATAGTGCCGGTGAACTTGAGTATCCATGAGGGCCTTTGATTTCGCCATGATCGGCGACGAAGGAACGTTTCCATCGTAGGTCCCCGTCGTGCGATAACGCAAAGACATCGCCACTTTCAAAAACGACCAGTAAACCGTCGGCATCGATCGCCGGGGTTGGTGCACCGCGGCTAACTGCGTCGCTATCCTTCACCTTCTGAGTTGCTTCAAAGTCCTTCTGCCAAAGGGTCGAACCCGTCGCGAGATCAATGGCCAGGACATGAAGATTTTCCTTCAGCTCACCGGACACCGCAGTGACAAAGACGCGGTCTTTCCAAACAACGGGGCTCGATTGACCATAGCCTGGCAGTCGAATGTCCCAGGCCCCTGCCACGCGGCCTCGCATTTCCCATTGGATGGGAAGCGACTGAACGCGAGCGATGCTATCACCTTGCCCGCGAAAAGAGGACCAATCCTCGGAATGTAGAGCCTTGGTCGGAAGGTAGATGGCGATCCAAGAGTAAGCAAAGCAGCGAGTCATTCGCGTGAGCAGTGTGTGCATGGCGATCTTTTCCTTTCGAGTCTTCGTTCAGTGGATACGGCGAGTGAATCAATGCTTCACTCGGTCTCACATATTTCTGCATACGATACCTGAAAACTTACAAAATGCAAATGCATAACAATTGCAATTGAAGCTTGAGTGCGTTAAGATCCTGGCTTCAGGGCCGGAAAAGTTTTCGGTTGCGATTCCATGGGTATGCGGAATAGGGGAAATGCGATGAGATGCTTAGCAACGAAGCTCCGCAAAAGGGCATTCACGTTAGTGGAGTTGTTGGTGGTGATTGCAATCATTGGGATCTTAGTCGGGCTGCTATTGCCAGCTGTTCAGCAAGCTCGCGAGGCAGCTCGACGCATGCAGTGCAGCAACAACCTCAAGCAACTAGGTTTGGCTCTACACAACTACGAAAGTGCTTTCAAACTTTTTCCGATGGGCGGCGATTCGACATCGTATTCTCCTCAGGCTCGATTGCTTCCATTCATCGAGCAGGCCAATCTTCAGCAGTTGATCGACTTTCGATTGCGACCGTACTTGGGTTCGGGGCCGAACACGGTTCCCAATCCTGCATTGGCCAGTGTCTTTCCAGCCGTCATCTCCACCTTTCTGTGCCCAAGTGATCCCGGACCGCAGCAGTACTCGGCAACGCTTGCTGGAAATCCCTATCAGTTTGGTGCCATCAACTACATGATGAGTAATGGAAGTGGGAGTGAAACGTTCTACGACGATCGCTATCGCACGGATGGTTTTGTGTTCTTGAACTCACGGGTTGGATTTCGCGACGTCATCGACGGAACGTCCAATACCGTAGCCATGAGTGAGACGATTCGTGGTGATGGCCAAGATGTTACTTTGCCGGCGGGAATAACGCCGACATTTCCCTATCGAAAGATGCTCAATGGTTCGAGCGGTATTTCACCGTCGGGACCGAGCACTGGTGGGTACACAGGAAGTGGCGCGGGGTGGCCCAGTGGAACGGTACGCAATCCTGATCTGCAACCAGTCGTGGCTGGACATACCGACTGGCGAGCGGGAGGGAATGGAACGGGGCGTGGGTTTTCTTGGGTTCGGTCGCTTACAGCGAATGTAACCACCAATGGCTTCAATACACCCAATAGCAAGATCCCTGACATTAGCTTTCACGGATCCGGTTACTACGGTCCTCGCAGTATGCATACAGGCGGAGCTAATGTTGTGCTTGGCGATGGATCGGTTCGCTTTCTTTCAAACTCGATCGATATGCTTTTGCACCGAGCCATTCATAGCATCCATGGCGGAGAAGTGGTTGGAGATTTTCAGTGACACGAATACGGCTCGACGAGCATGACGGATCGCATTTGTATTTTCGTTTCAAGCAAAAAATAGGTTCACACAATGATCAATCTGGCGTGGATTCAAAGAAGTCTTATGGCGTTCATGGTAGGAGTCTCGTTCCATTCTGTCCTTCTAGGGCAAGCAGGAACGAAGGGGGCGAACTCCAGCGAGCCTCGTTGTGTATCGCGAGTCTTTTTCCAAGATGATGTCAGCAAGACACTGAAATGGGCCGATCTGTTTTTGGGCCAAACGCTGACTCTTGGCAAGGTCAAAGAGGTTGCAGGCTTCCCGAAGCTCGATCCCGAAAAGCAAACTTTGGTTCAGATGGAGTCTGCTCGCGGGTATCTGATGGTTGGGGTTCGCGATGAGGAAGATGGCGAGTATCAAAGTGGTTGGGTCTTGATCGAATCGGGCGTGGAGGAAGAAGAGCATGGTGATCACAGTCACTGGCATTATGCTCGCGAGCCGAAAGTGCGAGCATCGATGCTCGATGAGCATCAAGGCAATCCAGCTCATCTCTATTGCTACGATCAAGTGTTTTACTTGGCCAACGATCGTTTGAATGGATATACGCGAATGGCGCCTGCTGAGATCGTCTCAAGCGATGGAGAAGAGGCCATTCGCAAAAAGGCCGCGTTCCATGCAGGTGGCGGAGGCCATATCGCCTTCGCTGCCCACCAGGGCAAACTAGGATTTGCAACGTGGATTGATCGCGATGGTGACCACAAAGGACAAGTCGATATTACAGCGCTTCATCCCTCGGGCGCTAAGACCGTTCGTGGGAGTTTCTTTCTTCCTTCGGGAGGAATCCACGGGGCTGCCGAATGCAGTGGCAAGATATTTTTTGCGCCGTCGGATGGGCTTTGCTGGATCGATGTTCCCAAGGGGACGTCTTGGAAGCCAGCGGACATTGCAGTGCAACACGTGTCGCTGGGAAAGAAAGGGGAGCAACCGGTCCGAACCGGCGCGTTCACTCGCATGGAAAACCACCTTGGCTTTACTACCGGATCTGGCGAGGACGCGAAGCTACATTGGATTCAGGCTAACGTGAGCCCCTTAAGTGTCGCGACGATAGGGATTCCCATGCATTCCGAAAGTCGTCCCGCAGGACTTCAGTTCGTACGTGATCGGAAGAAGACGGCTTTGGGATTTGTGTTTCATGATCACCCTAGAGAGGTTGAAGCTCCCTGCAAGTTGACGATTCTTCAGATGGATCCCAACCGAGATGGAAGGTGGAACGATGCCAAGATCGACAAGACGATCGAGGTGGGAAGTTGTCGCATCGAAGGGCATGGTGGCCATCACAGTCTCGATGTGACTGGCGATGGACGCCGCGCAGTGTTTTCCAATCCGGGAGATGGAACGCTCAGTGTGATTGCGTTGGAGGAGAGAATGCTCCAGGCCACGTTTCCTGTCGGTGGTGCACCCTCGAAGGTAATCACCCTAGGAGGGCGATAGTGTACCGTTGGAATTGTGGTCGATGGGCCATTCTATTGATAGGAATGGTGCTTTACTGGGGATGTCAATCCAAGCGAAGCACTCCAGGAGGAATGCCTGGAGTGCTCTTGTTGAAGAATGGCCAACCTTTGGCGGATATTCAACTGAGTGTTTTTCCCGAGTCGGGCTCGGACGAATTGTTGGGCATAGGCGTGAGCGGACTCGATGGATCGTTCAATCTTCGCGATCCTCAAGCACATCATCCCTTGTGGCTCGAACCAGGCAAGTACAAGTTGACGCTCGAGTCGGTAGGAACCGTACCCATCCGCTTGCCTGATGCTTGGGGAAAGCCTTCCAAGACACCGCTTCGCATGGAAGTTCTTGGTCGTGATACAATGCTCAGTGTTCAGGTCGATGGAGTGAAGTAATCATTCCAACTCGCGGTAATCGTTTTGGAATACGAGCAAATAGGGCGCGCCACCAAACTGCCTTCAAGATTGGAAGAAACTATGTACCGAGTAGTACTCTTAATGCTACTTATCTTCCTTTGTGGGGCGAAGTATGGATATTCCGAATCAGAGACTCAAGTGGTGACCGATGGGAATTTGATTTATGTTGTTTCAAGTCTACAAAATGGCGTTGTATTTGTTGACTTGTTGATTTTATCCACGGCTCGCTGATGCTCTGCTAATCGATCAACCTTGCAACCACTTGCATCTAAAGTAGCCATCACTGTTCCAGAGCATCCCACGCAACTTTGAGAACGAGTTTTTCCGATGCTGTCCTGTGTCCTACCAAGCAGTGTCAACGGAGTAAGTACCGACGATGAAATCGGCGCTCAGATCCGAGTGACATTGTCTTGTAATCTGGAGTACAGACAATGGTATCGGATGAAGTGTCGACCCGGAGCGCTTTGATCACTTCTGGGCATGCTGGATATTTTGGCGTGGGTGCCAACGGATATAATTGAAACCTTCGGTTTTAAAGCCGTCTGATACAACCAATCCAATTCACCTTGCTGATCACCCATATGACCGTCGCGGTGTACCGAAAGGAGGTCGTGTTAGCGTCTTGCTATTTCGACGCTCGTAAATCTTCCTCCACTGAGTTATTTCGGAATCCGCTGCAAAAACAACTGTGGAACCCATATGTTCTAAAACAAGAACGGCACTTGTTGCATTAGTGCTACTTGATGCTCCGAGCACGTTGGTTCTCTAGGAAATCCGGTGACAGCAACGAAAGCTTCTGATGAGCCTTCCTGCCATAGTATCTTTGGTTTCGTCTGAGGGATTTCCAGTCGCTTTATTTGCGAGTCGAGCAAAGTACCTGCTCATTCAGGTAGTCAATTCGCCGCCAATAGTCCGTCGCCAAGAAACGCGAATTTGCATGACGTGTACCTCGTCAATCTGATCCTGATAATTATTGAGAACAGTTAAGCCGTGCTGCCGGTATGATCGTTGTCACTGTGGATGATGTCGTAAGTACACCCGATCAATGCCGTACTTCTGAAGAAAATGCAACGTGATGTCACTTTACGCCACAATCGATTACGATCGCTTTGCGATTACCGAGTAGAATTATCTGACACGTTCCCATGCCCACGTCGAGAAAATAGACTTCCATGGGGTTTCCAATCAGTGCCATCTGTAAGTTCAGTTAAAGCATCAAGGAGAGCTTTCATTACCATTCGCCATTTGGTAAATCATCTGCAGAACCACCTGCTTCAAAATCCAGATTCGATAATCTCAGATTGGTGCGCATTTTCGCAACCTTGAGGTAATGCTTGCAATTCTAAGCAGCTTTCGCGTCAGCGGATCACGAAGCACCCAGGCTTCCACGGGTTGTTCGGGAGCGTAACGTACAAAGTCCGGTGAAGCAACTTGATTTAGGCTTTACGTGCTCCGTGTAACCGCTGTCCCACTTGATTGGGTGCGGGGAATGGAAGTGCGATCATATTTCACTGTGCCAAACTGACGGACCATGATAGGCGTGGTATTCTTGTAAACCGCAATGTCAATAATTCGATCTAGCACATCCAAATCCCTCTTATCGGATGCATCTATTTCAAACGGACGTTTCCAAATTAGCTCCTGCAGTCGCGAATGAATCCCTTATTTCAAAATCAGCCAAGGCCTCGTCTCTGCTCTTGCCTTTGCCAACGAAAGTCGGGCTAACTTGCTCGACATGCAGTTCGCCTATCGACGGATAGTACTAAGCAATCAGTGAGGCTCGGGAGTGGGTAATCACCTGTTCCAGCAGAGATTGAACGAATTGGCATCTCGTACGCATCGAAAACTACACGTTGCCGACTAACTCGCTCTTCGCGCGAGACAGCAAACTCAGCGTGGATTGCAGGAGGATTCTTGTCTATTGCGAATGGCATTTCTACTCTCTTAGAAGTGGGCTCGAAAAGCTCTCGTGTTTTCGTTGTAATACTTTCCTCAAAACATTCTACCGGCGAATTCGTTTGTCTCAGAGAGGCTGCGTCGAAGCAGATCACGGTCTGAAAAGTCACCAGGTTTGCAAGCTTTCTCCCAGTCCAGTTGGAATCGGAATTCGCCATCGGCAGGTGGTAAATGGCTCTTCACGTTGATCGTGAGGCAAACTGTCAGTTGGACAAACCGTCTGAAAATGGCTTGCAAAGGCCCGTGTTTCCAAACGGTTCAGTAGGGAGATCCCAATAATCTTCCGTAAAATACTCTTCTAGGTCTATGGTGAGAGATTCGGGAACCGAAATTCGCACAATGTCCTTGTAATGCAAGATCGCGGAATGTGGGCGCTCCGCAATCGTATGTTTGCTCATACAATTCGACGAAATTGAGTGCTTCGTTGACTAGTGATTGAAAGCCCGATAGTTGTTTCCTCCATCCAGCACGTTGAATACCAGTTTCTCGTCTGCGATCTGGACGCAACGTGTTCTCGCTTCATTCGTCATACGGACCTTTTCGAGAATCCGTTCGTTTCTTGAGATTCGTGGCGGCTTGCTTTCATCAAAGTTCTTCCACGTCAACTTCTTGTCGGAAAAACAGCTCTCCTAAAGGAAATTCCTTTTCGTATCAAAGTTGCAAAACGTTCGGCCTGATCAAATCCCCAAGCAGTTTTGTTGGGTAGCGCTCCAAAGCTGAATAGTATCCAAGCTTCAATTATCGGTGGGTTCTTAAATCTCGGCATTGCAACCTATCCTTCCACCAATCTTTAGATTTCTGTTAGTCAGCGGATCAACCATTTGCAACCCTTACGAAGAACATCGGTAATGATATCAGCCGTGGGGCGCGATATCACCGAAGCCAACCTTTTCAGATCCATTAACAGTTTTTAAGACTCGCTTCGATGCGGCAGCAGCCAGATGAATCACTGATGATGTTAACGACGGGAAAAAGGTTGAAGCTGCGCTCGCACCGTGGTTCCGATTAGATCATGCCAAAAGGCACCCATTGAGGATCGCGTGATTAAATCTGTTCTATTCATCTTATCTCGGGTAAGTAATCGTTCTCTCAATGAATAAGAGGCGTTCACAACACGGAAGGTGATTTCGATTAGCGATGGCTGGTGCGGAGTAAGACGTTGAGGCCAAAAGTCTCTTCGATCAAGCTGCCCGTTTGACGCAAGGTCAGTTGTTCCAGCGATACGTCTTCAACGCCCTGGGCCGTGATGATGAGTCGGTCTCGATCGGGACGGCACTTGACGTTGCTGATTCGTTGGCTGCGAGACTCATCCAGCGCGATGGCGATGCGCAGGATGCATGCCAACTTGGATACGGCCACCCGGTCGTTGCGATCGAGCGTTGCGTACCCTTCGTGATCGGGTTGAGGCGAACTACGGCGATGATAGCGAGCTACCAGCGAGACGAGGAGCACGTCTTTTCGGCTGAGTCCAAAGAGCTCGCTGTTGCGAATGATATACATGGCATGCTTGTGGTTGCTTCGGACGTTGATGTAGAGCCCGACTTCATGCAGCAATGCAGCCAAGTACAGGATCAACTCCATGCGCTGATCCAGTTGATGTTCTTCCTGAAGATCGGCGAATAGTTTACGGCAGAGCGTAGCCACATGGCGGGCATGCGTTTCATCAAACGAGTATTTACGGCCAAGGTTGATGGCCGAACGAATGATCTGATTGCGAAATTCGGCCGTCCAAGCATCTCGAATCGCCAAATCGCTAAGAAGTCCATCTCGCAGGTTGGTGTCCGCCACACGTATTGTTTGGCACTGAAGTTTTTCAGCCAACATCACATAGCTTAGCAAGGCGGGACCGACCGTTTCGGCATCCGGAAAACTAATTCCAAACCGATGAACGATTTCATCTTCGGACCACTGTAGCAATTGGCGAGTGAAGGAGGCCAAGTGCGCTACCGGCATTTCGGCCAACGAATTGTTCTCCCAGTGTTCCAGCAAGTTCGCTGCAGCAAATCGCATGTCGCCACCGATCGCGATCATCTCGACATTCCCTTGTGGATCGAGTTGTTCATAGATTTGATCGATGAAGCGATGGATCTGCGAATCCATAATCGTTCGCAATTTGGCGCGGGGCGCATCGAACTTATCGAGCGTTTCCAGCAAGCGAAGGGATCCCAAACGGTAGGTGTTGGAAAAGAGAACATTGCCACCGCGAACCATCAAGATCTCGGTGCTGCCACTTCCGATCTCGGCCACTACTGTCTTAGACGACGAGAGTTTGGGGTCCGCCTGCAAGAGAGGTTGGATGCCCATGTAGGTGATTCGATTGACCTCGGCCTCGTCGAGCGGTTCAATTTCGAGGCCGGTTGCAATGTAGACGCGATCGATGAAGGCCAAGCGATTCATCGCCTCGCGAACCGCGCTCGTTGCAACCACACGCATTTGTTCGGGCCGTGTGATCCCGTATTCTTGCAAGAGTTTGCGATAGCTCTTGAGGACTCGTACACATTCTTCGATCGATGCGCGACGGATGCGGCGCTGAGTAAAGGTATCCTTGCCTAAGGATACCGCTTGGGCCAGCGTTTCGAGCGGACGAACATTTCCCGTGGGATCGATCTCGGCAATCGCCATTCGGATGCTCGTCGCTCCGATATCGATGACCGCTACCGGGCGATTTCCAGTTTCGATGGTCGGAGCTGGCCGAGTGGGATTGGCATTGGACATAACTACCAGGCCTCCATGGTTCGCAGCAAGCCAGCGGCATCGACGAAGGGGATGGCATTCCAACCAGCAGCGCGAGCTCCTTCAATATTGTCGATTCGATCATCGACAAAAAGGATTTCATTGGCTGGAACGCCCGTCAAACGCATGGCCTCTTCATAGATCGAGCTTGCAGGTTTCATTGATTTGACTTCATAGCTTAATACATGATGCTCAAACCAACCAAGGACGGTTCGATAACGCTTTTGGACGATCCAGTTCCAGTGAGCTTCACAGGTGTTCGAGAGAAGGCCCAAGCGGATGCCTTGACGCTGGACGTGATCGAGCACTGGGAGGATCGATTCGTTTTCCCAAAACATATCGGCCGCAGCTTCCAGAACGGCGGTAGGGTCGAGCGATTTTTGAACCGCGTGTTCGATCGCTTGTACGAATTCGAGACTGGTAATGGCACCCGATTCGTACCGATCCTCAAGCCCCGATTCGAAGACGATGTGCCGCATGCGAGCATCCGGGACTCCCGCTAGAGTGGCGAGATTGTGAACGCACTTTCCGTGATCAAAAAAAACGAGGACATTTCCGAGATCGAAATAGAAATACGATGGACGCGTCATGAGTTATGGTGGATTCGATCGAGCAACAAAAGCTAGCAAAACCTAGATGGTTGAGACTTTCTTAGGAAAGCGATGCTTACCTTACCCAGAAGCGACCGCCAACAAAATCGCAAAGGATTCAAATTGTCCGCGATTGCGACAATCCTCGTCCTTCGCGAACTCTGCTTTCCTAGCTAAACTTGAATCGCTGATGGTTTCCTGCCTTTGATTAGCCTCTCTAATATCTGTTTGTAAGGTCGCGAACGCAATGAGCCACCCTTTGAATCAATACAGTCGTCGGATTACGCAACCCAAGAGCCAAGGTGCCTCGCAGGCCATGTTGTATGGTGTGGGACTGACACCAGACGATATGAACAAAGCCCAAGTGGGCATTGGGAGTGTTTGGTATGAAGGCAACACCTGCAACATGCACCTCAATGACTTGGCTGCCGAAGTCAAGAAAGGGGTCACCGACGCAGGATTGGTCGGGATGCGATTCAATACGATTGGTGTGAGCGATGGCATCAGCATGGGAACGGATGGGATGAGTTATTCCCTGCAGAGCCGTGACCTCATCGCCGATTCGATCGAGACGATCATGGGGGCGCAGTGGTACGACGCCCTGGTTGCCTTGCCTGGTTGTGACAAGAACATGCCGGGATGTTTGATCGCCATGGGGCGTTTGAACCGCCCTGCCCTTATGGTCTACGGAGGGACGATCAAGCCAGGACACTGGAACGGCCAAGCACTTGATATCGTGTCTGCTTTCCAATGCTATGGTCAGTTTTTGTCGGGGCAAATCAAAGAAGAAGAGCGATCGGAGATCGTCAAAAAATCTTGCCCCGGGGCGGGTGCTTGCGGTGGCATGTATACGGCCAACACGATGGCCTCGGCCATCGAGGCCTTAGGGATGTCGCTTCCCTATTCAGCATCGATTCCCGCCGAAGATCCCGACAAGAAGAAGGAGTGTATCGAAGCAGGTAAGGCGATTCGACATCTGCTCGAAATCGATCTCAAGCCGCGCGACATCATGACTCGGGCTGCTTTCGAAAATGCGATGGTGGTGGTCATGGCGCTCGGAGGAAGCACCAACGCCGTTCTTCACTTGATTGCGATGGCTCGCAGTGTTGGCGTCTCCTTGACCATCGACGACTTCCAAAAAGTATCGGATCGCATTCCTTATTTGGCTGATTTGAAGCCGAGCGGTAAGTGGGTGCAAGAAGATTTGCATTCGATTGGTGGAACGCCCGCTGTGATGAAGATGCTTTTGGCAGAAGGGCTGATGGATGGGTCTTGTATGACGGTCACAGGAAAGACCTTGGCGGAGAACCTCGAGTCCTTGCCAGGATTGAAAGAGGGGCAAAAGATCATTCGGCCACTCAACAATCCTCTCAAGAAGACCGGGCACATTCAGATCCTTCGCGGGAATTTGGCCAGCGAAGGGGCCGTTGCCAAGATCACCGGTAAGGAAGGATTGGTCTTTTCGGGGCCGGCTCGTTGCTACGATGGCGAAGAGGCGATGTTGAAAGCCTTGGAAGAAGGGAAGATCAAAAAGGGCGATGTGATCATCATTCGCTATGAAGGTCCCAAGGGTGGACCGGGGATGCCTGAAATGTTGACTCCAACGTCAGCGATCATGGGCGCAGGACTCGGTTCGGATGTCGCCCTTCTCACCGACGGTCGATTCTCCGGCGGTTCGCATGGATTCATCGTTGGCCACGTTACTCCCGAGGCCCAAGTCGGTGGAGTGATCGCCTTAGTCCAAGATGGCGATGTGGTGACGATCGATGCAGAGAAAAACCGTTTGGATGTTGCTGTGTCCGATGAAGAACTCGACCGACGTCGCAAAGCCTGGGTAGCTCCGCCTCTCAAGGTGCAACGCGGAACGCTTTACAAATACATCAAGAACGTTAAGAGTGCGTCGGAAGGTTGTGTCACCGACGAATAGGTTTCGCAATCAAGATTGAATGGTCATCCCTTCAGTCTCTGCCTAGCGGGGCTGAAGGGGCGTTTTTGATCATTCTCCTTCGTTAAGATCCGATTCAATTTCGATCTCTGGAAAGGGATCGGCAAGGTTATTCCAGTGATCGGGTCCGGCAGCAAATTCATCATCTGTCAGTAAGCAAGTGTCGAGGACGGCTTGGACTTGAGCGCGGTCGTAGTTGGTTCCAATGATCACTAACTCTTGCCGACGATCCCCGTAGGGATCTACAAAACGGTTCATCAGCGCCGCTCGTTCCAAGGCATCTTCTGGCCATTCTTCCTCCGAGGCCGCGGCCCACCAAAATCCTGCAGGATCAATTTGTACCGAGCAGCCAGCTTGCGACCAATCGTAGGCCCAGTCATGCTTGGAAGCCAACCAAATCAAGCCTTTGCTTCGAAGGACTCCTGTAAAGAGGCCGTTCTCATAGCCATCGTCAATCGCCTCGGAAAGGCGTTGCGCATGGAAAGGACGGCGAGCCGAATACACAAAGCTCGAGATACCATACTCCTCTGTTTCTGACTCTTCGTCCCCTCGAGGAATGCTGAGCCATTGTGGATGGGATTCGGCCTCTTGAAGGGAAAAGAGCCCTGTGCCCAAAACATCGCTCAATGCAACTTTTCCGCGTTGGGTGTGCACAATTCTGGCGCGAGGGGTGAGTCGACGAAGGAGGGAAGTGAGGTGATCGCATTGTTCTTGTGACACCGTGTCAATCTTGTTGACCACAATGACATTGGCAAACTCGACCTGGTCGACTAGCAGGTCGACGATGTTGCGTTTGTCATTCTCGTCCAAACCCATGCGTCGATCGGAAAGATCTTCCCATGAACCAAAATCTCGCAAAAATTGAGATGCGTCGACGACCGTAACCATGGTGTCGATAAAAGCCAAATTCGAAAGGCTTTCTCCTTGCTCATCTTCAAATGCAAATGTCTCTGCTACAGGCAGTGGTTCGCTGATTCCGGTGGATTCAATGAGCAGATAGTCGAACCGACCCTCCTGTGCCAACCTTGATACTTCGATTAAGAGATCCTCGCGCAGTGTGCAGCAGATGCATCCATTGGTCATTTCGATCAATCGTTCTTCGGACCGGCAAAGATTTGCCTCGCCATTGCGGATCAGGTTTGCATCGATATTGATTTCACTCATATCGTTGACGATGACGGCAACTTTCAAGCCGCTTCGATTCGAGAGAATGTGGTTGAGCAAAGTCGTTTTTCCCGCACCAAGAAACCCTGAAAGGATGGTGACAGGTAGCTTCGACCGATTGTTGACATCCATTTTCTAAACCTCCAAATGGCTTCGCATATTGCATTTGCACATTGTATGCATGTAGATCGCGTGTGCAATATGCGTGGAGGCATGGTACCGAGAAAAACACCAGGGATGTGCAGATTTCCAGCAAATCTAATGGTTGTCAGCAGGTCACCGTCATGCGAATAAGTTGCATCGAGGACGCTCATATAAACAAGCAAGAAGGTGTTAGGGCTCGCCTAATGCCTTGTTCGATAGAGCAATTGGGCAATTTTGTGGAGATCCGTTACCAAGGCTTCTTGCTTTGAAAGCCGATCGAGTTCAATGCTCTCGCGGCTCAGATCATCTCTCTTCATCGCGATGCAAATACGGCGACGCTGGGCGTGAATTGGACTGTTTCCTCACGCGGCTATCGATGGGGAAAGATGCGTTCGACGTTTCCGCGAAGAATGTCTTTGCCCAATTTACTGCGTGCTCTTCCGACCATCCTCGATCCTCCACAAACTCGTCCGCCAAGACCCGCGAAAGAACGCGTTTGTACATGGCAAACTTTGGAAGCGTGAATTCGAGCTTGTAGGCGTCGCTGTAATATCCAATTTGCTTGGTGCGTGGAATGGCTTCGAGCCTTGCTGCCAAGTCGCGATAGATAAAGCTTGGCGTGTTGCTGTACCACCAATGTCCATTGGTGACCACGTTGGGGAAGATCCATGCATAGTCGACCAGTTCTTGATTGGTGACGCTGGCAAGGACGGAGATAGGGAAGCAGACCTGAGGGAATGCGTTGAACAACGGGGCGTACTGAATCATGGAAACGCGGCTATCGTAAAGGTCTTGCCCTTGGAAGACACCTTGAGGATAGACCTGGCGATTGACACCGATCATGAGATCGAATGGCAAGCCAAACTCTGCACAATATTCCGCCAAAGTCCAGAATGTCCAATAGGCCATCGTTAAGCGATCTTGCGAATCGGTATGGTCACCTTGTTCGAGCAATCGTTGAAAGGCCGTTTCCGCGACTGGGACCGATATCGGTTGTGGAGAGAAGTAAGGAGGGAGCGAAATCGCGCAGGCTCGCACTCCTTTGGAGAGAAAGTGAACGAAGAGTTTTCCAATGCAATCGCGATACGCGGCTAGCGAGGTGGGTTCGACGTGAGTTGCTTTGGCGAGCCGTTGGCGTACCGTAGGCCGAGCCAAGTGGAAGACGAGTTCATCGGTACGCAAGCAAGGGATATACACCCGGGTATCGAAACCTTGCAAAGGATCATCGAAGTCGTTGGTGAGAAAGACCGCTTCAATCTTGCTTTGACGCAAAACTTGATTGGCCCAATCGGCTTGTTGCATTTTGGTCAAAGCCAAATCGTAGACCGACTCCCAATTGGAAGCGTCGATGGCAGTGCCGTGAAAACCGAAGAGCTTTTGTGATAGCTCGATCATCCATGACCACTGGATGGTATTGTTGATGGGGGCCAGCCCTTCAAAGATGCGGCCCACCTTTTCCTTGGGACTGATTCCTGGTTCTTCAATTCGGTTTTTGGGAAGGCCGGCTGAGTGGGCAAGTTCGGTGTAATAGTGATAGCCCAAAATGTCAGCCAACGTTTGGCTAGCAGGTTCAAGCGGATTGATATGCGTATGGGGATCGATGAGGACTAGGTTATCGAGTTCATCAAAAATGCGTTGGGAAAGGCTGTGCGACATACGCGGACTCATTCGGAAATGTGGACTACCGGTACCCTAAAGAATGCATTTGTCGCGGAAAATCGTTTGAAGGGCAAGCCGTCCAGCGGCTACAATTGGGAAGAGACCAAGGACGCTTACGTTGAGCAGCAAATCCCATGGCAACTAATAAATTTGGGCCCGAAGATCAAAATCCCCCGTCTTTGCAGGACGTGCAGGCCCAAATTGAAGCAATGGAGTCTCAGTACATGCGTTTCGAACCGGATGGTTCGGAAGGCGATGGTGATGGGGATGAAACGGTCTCTCTGGCGGCTTCTGCTAGGTCAGAACCAACTGTCCAGCTTCCAGCCAATGATGGAACCGTCCCCAAGCAGGATCCAGGTACCAAATCGCTGGTCCTCTCGACGTTCTTAAGTCTAGTAGCGGTTCTTATTCTCCTTGGAGCCGTTCGTCTCGTTTTACCGCAGATGCTGGAATGGTGTCGCTACGCTTGGGCGAGGGGACAGCTTCGGGCCGAATATGAGATCGCAGGTGAAAAGCTTCGCCAGGTCTCCATCGATGGATTGACTCAAACATCGCAGTTGTTGGCTCAGCGAGTAAGTCCATCGGTGGTGCATATCGACCTTCGCCGAAATCGGATGGAAGGCGAGATGAAGGGGCGCTTGGGGTTACTCGAGAACCTGCGGCTCGAACAAGGGAGTGGTGTCGTGGTGGATGAGAAAGGTTTCATCCTTACCAACTATCACGTCATCGAGAGTGAAGGCAAGATCGAAGTTCAATTGAGCGATGGACGGGTCGTTCCGGCAGAAGTGATCGGAGTCGATAGCGTGACCGATCTGGCGGTATTGAAAATCGAGGCCGATCGATTGATGCCCATTGCGTGGGGCAATAGCGATGCCATGCAAGTTGGTATGCCGGTGTGGGCTGTTGGAAGCCCTTTTGGATTGGCGGGTTCGATTACCTTTGGCATTCTGAGTGGCAAGCATCGCATCGATCTTTCGAGCACACGATTGCAAGGAAGTTTGAAAGGCCAACCCGAATATAGCGATTTGATGCAGAGTGATGTGGCCGTCAATCCTGGCAATAGCGGTGGGCCATTGGTCAATGCTCACGGTGAATTGGTTGGTATCAATACTGCGATTATCGGCGAACATTATCGAGGGGTGAGTTTTGCGATACCCTCCAATGTGGTCAAGCGAGTGTATGAAAAGCTAACCGCGACCGGCAAGATGGAACGCGGTGTCTTAGGGATCGTCGTCGATGATGAATACCATCCGCGGCGAACAGGCGAAGGTGTCATCGGCGTCAAGATTCGCGGTTTCATGGCTGGCTCGCCCGGCAAGAAAGTAGGACTTGAGGAGGGAGACATCATCGTACGCATCGATGGCCGCGCTGTTGAAGATTTGCGAGACCTTCGTCGTATCGTTGGGGAAGCGTATATCGGCGCGAACGTTGAAGTTGAGATCGATCGACATGGAGAGTCGATGTCTTTCGGAGTCACAGTCGCTCCCATTCCTTAGCCCTACGCTGAATAATCGTTACATCCACTAGGATCGGAACCCAAAGGCTTTTCCTTGCTTGAGGATGCCTTCATTCGGCCGAAAAACCGATGGTTTCTGGGATGGAAGAGTTTTGGGCAATTATCGTAGAAAGCGGACTGTAGATTCCATGCTTTCGATTGGCCATCATCATGTCTTCCACATCTGGATACGCACCTGCATCGCGCACGATGGAATGGACTGCCATTCCATCGGGGCTCTACCTGTATCCAGGTATGTTGCGATTCATGATGATCGCCATGTCGTTTCTCAATAACGTTGACATTGCTCGCGCGGATCGAACAACCAGTGAAGGCGTAACGCCACAAGCCATTCTCAAGGCAGCACTTATCCTCTTTGCGGCTGTCCTGGGTGCGTGGGGATGGTGGAAATCACCTGACGTTCGTCGGCTCCTGTGGAGCTTTCCGGGATTGATGTTCTGTCTGTTAGGAATGTGGTACGCCATTTCTGCACCGACATCGATCGTCTTCAATGTTTCCTTCATGGCCACGGTTCTGTATTGGGGAACGATACCGTTCATTCTTTCTGGGATCCGGTACGTTGGAGGAACCCGATGGATGCTCGATATTTGCATTGGGCAATTCTTGTTTCTCATCTTTTCTGTTGGCTTGTACTTTTTTGATCCGAGCATGGCCATCGTCACGGAAGTGTTGGGGCCAAACTATCAAGTTCAACGCTTTGGAGGCTTGGGGCATCCCAATGTTGTTGGCCGCATAGCCGTCTTCCTTGGGCTGTTGCTATTTGCGGGTGCCGTGCAGCGATCGATCTCTTGGTTCTGGCTCTTGATCTGTCTACCATTGATTGTGGGTGTGGCTTGGGCATCGCTATCGCGAACTCCTGTCATTGCAGCTGCCATTGCCATTCTCATCGTATTGCTTCCCACTTTGCGTATTCCGCATATCCTGTATTTGTGTGGGTACGGAGCAGCTGCATTGTTAGCAGGTGTCGTCATCGTTGAAGCCACATTCGGATGGGAGCCTATCTTAGAAGATGTGGTTCTGTCGCGAACGAAGACCGGTTCGATGGAAGAACTGACGACCATGACTGGGCGGACGGAGATTTGGAGATTCGCATGGGAGAAAGTGCTGCTATCACCCATCGTTGGTTATGGTGCCGGTTCGACACCTGTGTTGATGGCCTCGCATTCGGGGCACGCTCATAACATCTTGTTGCAGCCGATGGTGAGCATTGGGATACCAGGTGGACTTCTGTTCGCAGTCATCTTGATGTGGAATGTTTACTCGGCGCTCAAGTACAACATACCTCTTTTGCAAATGTGTACGGTTTTCATTCTGACGCTCGGAATTGCCGAAACCCCACTCTTCAATCCGTTGCCCGAATCGGTCACGTTGATGTGGTTCGTCATTTCGTTCTGGCCGATTGGGCAGCAATTTGACGCACCGATCGCAGCAACGTTTCGTCGTTTAGAAGAAGAAAATGCGATTTCTCCTGCAACTTTGCAGGAAATCGAGGCCTAACAGGGACGTTGGTGTTCGGCTACGCTTCGCGCAGAAATAATCTCATTTACAATTAGATTTTTCACTAGAGCCCTCGCGTGGCTCGTGGTTTCGACCTGCCTTCAATCGATCCTGAAGCATGGACCCTGCCCTAGGGGGTCTCATGGTAGGCGATCGTCGTAGGTTCCCGCTTTGTTGACGAGTATTCAATCCATGCATCGATCTCTCCCTCGCATTGTACGGCGTTTGGTCTTGGGTTCTTGGCTAGGTTGCGCGGTAGCACCTTTAGCCCTGTCCATGGCAAACGCGGATGAACCAGGTATCGCAAAGACCAAGCCCGCCCAAGGACCGGCTGTCGCGATCGATGGTGGATTCATGGTTCCTTACAAGATTCAGATTCCTGGAACGAACGCATCGTTCGAGATGATTCCCATTCCTGGTGGCAAGTATAAGTTGGGAAGCCCTGAAGGTGAGAAGGGGCGCGAGGCGAGTGAAGGTCCCCAAGTCGAAGTCGAACTAGAACCGTTTTGGATGGGGAAGACGGAAGTGACTTGGTCCGAGTACGGCGTCTTCATGAAGTCCTACGGGATTGCCAAAGAACTTCGCGCCAAAGGCCTTCAAAAGGTGAAGGATGAAGATCGCCCCGATGCGATCACCATACCGACGCCTCTTTATGAGCCTAGCCATACCTTCGAATATGGCGACAATCCCGCGCAGCCAGCAGTGACGATGACTCAGTATGCTGCGAAGCAATACACCAAGTGGCTGTCAGGATTGTTAGGACAGCAGTATCGACTTCCCTCGGAAGCCGAATGGGAGTATGCCGCACGCGCTGGATCGAATAAGCCTTATAGCTTTGGGGATGATGTAGCGCAGCTCAAAGAGTATGCGTGCTTTGCTGAGAACAACGAAGGTGGGCCAGCGAAAGTTGGTACGAAGAAGCCCAATGCATTCGGTCTGTTTGATATGCATGGCAATGCTTGGGAATGGACTCTTGATCAGTTTTCACCAGAAGGATTCAAATTCGCATCGAATTCGCTCAAAGGGTCGGATGCCGTTCAATGGCCCACCACAGCTTATCCACGAACGTGCCGTGGAGGTGGATGGCAAGACGGACCAGAGAAGCTACGCAGCGCTTCCCGCTTAGGTGCCGATGATGAAGAGTGGAAGAGCGAAGATCCCAACATTCCTTTGAGTCCTTGGTGGTACACGACCGATCCATCACGATCGGTCGGTTTCCGTTTGCTTCGTTCCAAGTCGAAACTCTCGAAAGAAGCCATGGAGAAGTTCTGGCAAGCGGACTGCGAAGATATCAAATTGGATGTCGAAACTCGTTTGCAGGATGGGCGCGGGGTCGAATTTATCGTGACGCCCGAATTCGCGAAGGAACTTGAGAAAGCCAAGTAATCTTGCAGCACGATGCTAAAGAAAACAACCCGAGTTCTTTGGCTCGCCGTCCTCGATGGCGAGCATGGGCTCGTTTGGTTCGGATACCGAATACACTCACGGCAGTAGCCGATATCTTTGCAGGGGCATCCTTGGCGCAGCACCATGTGATGCCTCTTCCTGCCTTTCTCGCTTTGTCGCTCGCGTCGGTGGCATTCTATTGGGCCGGAATGGTGCTCAATGACGTTTTCGATGTTGAAGAAGATACGGCACGACGTCGACCTCGCCCAATTGTTCAAGGAGAAGTATCGCTTGAACTTGCAAGAAAAGCTGGGTGGTTTCTTCTGGGATCGGATGTTTCTTGGCAGCGATCGCACCGTGGTTCACGGGTGTCAAGGACATCGGAAGTGGATTGATTCCCGTTGGAGTTGCGGTTGCTCTTGGCCTGAGCATTGTCGCGTATGATGGTTGGTTCAAGTCACTCTGGATTGCTCCATGGATCATGGGAATCTGTCGAGCACTCAATATTGGATTGGGCGCAACGATTGCTTCGTCAGAATGGCGGAACTGGGAGTCGAATCAGTGGATGTCGCTTGGCCTCCTGATGCTAGGCCATTTTCTCTACGTTTCTGGTTTTACATGGGCAGCTCGGCGCGAGGCCGTTCAAAGCAAGCGATCGATGCTGATCTTTGGTTGGAGCATTTGCTTTCTGGGTGTTGCGGCGTTCGCAAGTGTGCCAGCGGTATCATCGCATGGGCCGCTGTACATGGATCCATACCGCTGGTATCCGATTCTGATTGCGATGCTATGTTTCCCGTTGGCTCGTCGAGCTTGGGTGGCGTGTGTATCGCTTCAGCCGATGGCCGTGCAGGCATCGATCAAACAGGCCATCATGACCATCATTTTGCTTGATGCATCGGTATCGCTGGAATTTGCGGGATCGACCATCGGAAGCATCTGTTGCCTGATGATTCTGCCATCGTTATGGATGGGAACCTGGTTCCGCTCGACCTAGTGTCGATGCAAGGTACGACAAGGCTGAATTCCTGAAGGCTGAATTCCTGAAGGCGTTTTTGACTTGGTGATGATTGAATCACTAAGAGCAAACGCGATTGCGGCCAGATTGTTTGGCTTCATACAAGCATTGATCGGCTTGTTGCAGAAGATCCGATGCTTGAGAGGAAGGTGTGTCCGGAGTAAATGTTGCAGCACCAATACTGACTGTGACGGGGACATCACCGCAGGAGCATGGAAACGGGCTGGATGCGACAATCGTGCGACATCGTTCGGCGAATGCAACCGCTTCTTCCAAGGTTGTACCGCCGAGAATCATCACGAATTCCTCGCCACCGTAACGGCAAAAGAGATCGTCGCAACGCTGTGTGGATGCGATGCGTTGACTGAATTCGCGCAGCGTTTCGTCTCCCACCAAGTGACCGTAGGTATCATTGATCTTCTTGAAGTGATCGATATCCATGATCAACACACTCAATGGAAGATTGCAACGACGCGATCGAGAGATTTCACGCTGCAGGGATTCCATCAGGTAGCGTTTGTTGAAAGCGCCCGTCAATCCATCACGCGTCATCGCATCATAAACGGTCGCATGGTATTGCGCTTCGATGGCGTTGGCTGTAAGGTATTTGAAGAGAAAGCTTCCGATGCGGAGGATTTCCCCTCCTTCCAAGTTGCAATGCGAGATGCGTTGATCATTGACGAATGTGCCGTTGGTGCTTCCTAAGTCGCGCACGCAGAACCCATGTTCGGATCGTAACAGTTCGGCGTGGTAGCGAGAAACGCTTCCATCGGTCAAAGGGAGATCATTTTGAGGGTCGCGACCAATCGACAAACGATCACATTGAATGCGTACCAAGCCCTCAACGACATTGGGTGGATAGATTTGAACGAGGCTGCATTCTTGACCCGCAAAAGGAACCGCAAAAGCTTGGCCTTGAGATTGAGCGATGGTGGCGTCGCAGATGGGTGTTGCGTTTTCGATCACGAATACTCTCCAGGTATCTACCAGAATAGGGCTGGGGACAGGGTGTCACTTGAAGACGATGCGCGGCTCGTCCGATTCGTGAAAGGCTACGTTGAGGATGAGCCCTGGTCCGGAGCGATCGACCGCAATTGCAAGGCAATCCCAGTGAAGATGGTCACTAAGGACGATGGATGCGATCGTAACGATTGTGAGGGTTGGAGAGGCAAGCCATTTGGAACGCACTACATCCACTATGAAGGATGGACCCGCATCCGATGGAAACATGGTTCGACTAGTAGTTCAGTTCGAGCCCGGTATAGAAATTGATTCCAGGTCGAAAAACACCGGTCCCCGACCGATAATCGAGATGTTCACGATAGAACTTATCCGTGAAGTTTTCGACACCCATCGTGAGCAAATTGCTTTTGCGGAATCGAACATACGAACGAAGATCATAGGTTGTGAAGCCAGGGGTTCCCGCTTCATAGAGTGTTGCGGCAACCCGTTCTTGACTGGCCACGACGCGAGCCGAGAGTTCCACGCCCCATTTTTCACGAGGTGTTGGTTCGTGAAAGAGGATACCCAGCCTCGAGTCGAGTGGAGCAATGCCAGGTAGTGGTTCCTTGGGAACTCCCGATACATTGCTACGTCCCACGCTGTTTCCATCATTGTAGTCCGATGCAGAACCATCACGAGTGAGATCATCGCCTTGAAGGTAGCTCATCGTCGCAAAGGGTGCCAACATCGAAGACATATCGTACCGACCGTACGATTCGATACCTTTTAGAATGGCTCGATCGGTATTGACGAACGCTGCACCCACTCCTAACCCTTCGACGACATTGTCATCGGGATCGACAACGTCGTAGGTAATGTAATCGCGGATCCATGCGTGATAGGCATGCACGCCCCCTTGAAATCGATCATAGCGACATCGCAATCCCACATCGATTTGATGAAGTTGCTCGGGCGAGATCTCTGGATCGCCATCCAAAAATGTAAGCCCTTGTTGCAGACTGCCGATGAAGGGGCTCACCGCATACATTTCCGTCAACGTTGGTGGGCGTTGTGCGAAGCCGTATCCAAGACTGGCCGTCCAACGATCGGTGACGTCGAACTCGGATGTTAGATAGGTCGACCAAAGCATGAAGTGTTGATCGAGGTCTGCTGCCAAGTAATCGTAAAGCGGTTCATTGAGGCCTGGAATGTCGGCGTCCGCCGTCGTTGCCACTACGTCTGCTCTTGCGCCCGCATTCAACCGCGCGCCTTGTACAGGCGAAAAAACATGCTCGAGGTAGAAGCCGGTATCGATCGAACGGCTAGGTGGAATAGGGAAATTATTATCGTTCGCTGGACGATAGATTTCGATATCGTTGAGGCCCTGCTTTAAGCAAATGAGATCGTTTCCAAAGGCCCAATGGTGTGTTCCGAAATCGCCAAAAATCAACTCATTCCGATATCCCATCGAGGTACCGAAGCCATTGGTGATGGCGGCTCCATCGCCAGCCAATGGGGCGGATGGTTCGAGTTGCTGTGAGGCTAACTGTGGGATTTGGGCGTTCTTTCCAGGGCGGAATGTATCCCCAGCGAAACGCGTTCGGTTGTACCAGACTTCGGATAGTACGCGATCAGCAAACGGTGATTGCGTCCCTTGGTACTTGATTTCATAACCATTGGTATCGAGATAATTGAGGTCGTATACAAGCCCGGGGAACTCGAGATCGGATTGGTCCAGCCGCAGGTAGTTGAATTCGATTCGATCGTTGGGCGTTAGGTCGTATCCAAAGGCTATATTTACGTCACCAGACTGATACGAACTGGGAATAGTGAAGCCATCGCCCGTCGTATAGTCATTGCCGACCCGATGGCCATAGCTCATCCGGAATCCCCAACGTTCAGCTCCACCATAGACCGTCTGCCGACCATACCATTGTTGACCATTGGTTTGATAGTCGACACTGGATTGACCATGAACTTCAATGCCTCCTTCCGACCGTGACGTCGAAAGCATATCGATATCGACGAAGCTGAAGCCTGGGCCATAGCGAGGCGAGTAAGGGCCTTTGACGATGATGGCGCTTCCTACCAAACGCGAATCGATCTTGTTCATCATCGTATCGAGGTCCATGCGAGCGGGGGCCCAATAGGAGCCCGATGCGAGCACCTGTCCGACGCGTTCACCTCGAATGCGAGTGTCCGTCACGATCGGCGTTCGTTGTTGACTGGAGACCGACCGAACGGAAAGTGATTTGCCGATTAAGTTGCCCGTGTCCGTCGTCTGACGAACTCGAGACTCGCTTCCTGTCACGGCATCTGCTGCCGGGCTCTGAGCTCTCGTTTGGCGATCTTCCGGAAGGGTTTCGCGTTTGGAAATTCCTCCGAGCAACGCGTCTTCCACGTCACTGCCGAGCCCCGAAGCATTTGGGTTGGGAGGATCCCCTTTTGCGTTGTTTCGCTGCGCGACTGGATCGCGAGGATCGACCAATGGTGGCTCTTGAGCTTCGGACACGGAGCAAGCATAACTCAAGAGGCATGCCGTCTTGGCGAACGCGCACAACCATACCCTTGCGATGCTCACCATGGTATCCATACCTGAGGCAATGACGTTGCAGGGAGAGCCTAAGCGATTTTCATCGGCATCCAGTCCATTGGATGAAAGGGCTCGTCAATGTTTACAAGCAAAGATCCAATCGCAATGGATCTTTTAGAGGATCGAACGTCCTAATCATCGGAATGAATGCTGCGATTCTGAATGCCAACTTGAAGATCCTGGCTACTTACTCAGGAAGGGGACAATCGTAACCCTCGAAAATCAAGCTAGCAAATACTGCTTCAAGTCGCTTCTTCGCTTCCTCCCGTACCAGCGTATCCGCATCGCGAAACTCTGATGCGACGAGCATCTCGCAGCCCTCTAGGTATGTTTGCAACGCATCGGCTGGTTTGCATTCGCACAAAAACGTTTGAGCTAGCAATGCGCGGTGGAGGAGTTTCAGGTTCTGAATATCGATGGCTGGCGATGGTTGTTGGTCTAGATGTTGAAGAAGCGTGTGGGCCCGGCCGAGCCACTGCGCACGATCCTCTGACGGCAGGTTATCGATGGAGCATGCTTGCCATAGGTACAACTCGGCCATCCGCAAGATGCGCGAAGGAGTCGAGCCTTGAGATACAATCACCGAACGAAGTTGATCGACTGCGGATTGGAAATGCTTTTGGCTAGAGTGCACATCTCCCGATCGAAATTTTGCCAAGCCCACATTTGTCTCGACGATCGCAAGGTTTTCATGGAGCGTCGTTTCATCGGCGACAATTTGCCAGGAATCGAGCAGATCCTGCTTGGCTTGTTCATACGAGTGTAACGCCGACGAATGATCGCCGTTTCGAAGCAGAGCGTTTCCATGGCGAATATGAGCCTGACCTCGCGCTTCGATCCAGTCGGGACGTTGTCGATGCGAAGCGAGTTGCAGAGAGTAGATCTTAGCCAGTTGTGCATTCCATTCAGCAGCATCAGACCAGAGGTGCATACAGTTGCGATAAAACGATCCTTCTTGAAGTATCTGACTAAGAAGCTGTGAGTCTCGCGAGTCATGCGTGCGTTCCCACATTTCCATTGCGACTGGACGTGCATGCTCGGTTGCTTGGATCGATCGCTCAAGCTTCCCCACATGATAGAAGATCCGCGCTTGAACCAACAAAGCTCGGGCGAACGCGTTCTGTGCCTCACGATGCGATGGCGAAATCGCGAGTACCTGTTCGGCTTGCGATTGCAGACGGATTGCCGAGTCTTCAAGGATCGACGTGTTGAGGTCTTCCATTAAGTCGCAAAGGATAAGTCCTAGCGAGGTATTGAGCTGTTGAATGGCGAATTCATTGCGATCTTCGGTATTAGCAGGGGACGCTGAATGCAGCGTTTGGAACGCTTGGCAATAATGATCGCGAGCGGTGCATGCATCCTCTTGCAATCGCGCGATGTCACCAAGTCGAATCGATGCTTTCGCATGTTCCAAATCGATCGTCGCATTGTTGATCGAAAGGTCGATGGAGTGCGAGTAGTATTCTCTCGCTTGCTCTAGCAAATGGTCGCGAATCGGTTGCAATCCTGGGAAGAATTGAAGGCTCCCGCTGAGATCGATAAGCCATGCGTCGACAGATGCTCGGGTTTGTTGTAGTTGTTCAAAGGTAACTTGCTGAGCCTTTTGAGACGCTCGGAGCGCGATGTGGCGATCATGCGATTCACGCTGTGCCAAACTTTTGGCTGCCGACTCTGAACGCAAAGACTTAAGAACCATCGTGGTGGATGCAATCGCAGTGATGGCGATGAAGAATAGTGCCGCAACGCTAGAACGAACCAGGATGCGATGCTTGTCGGCCAAACGGTCAACGCGAATCCACCACGGTTCTTGATAGGCTTCTACGGCACTACCATTGAGGAAGCGATGCACATCGTTCGCAAGTTCGTCGGCGGACGCGTAGCGGTTTTCCGGCTGAAGCTGAAGGCATTTCAAGCAAATGGCCTCCAATGAACGATGGATTCCGCGTCGAATCGACCTTGGAGGCACCATTTCGGCTCGGCGCACACGTTCCATCGTTTCTTCGATGGTTGCTGCGCGAAATGGAGAACGTTCGCACAGAATCTCGTAGAGAATGCATCCAAGGGAAAATACGTCCGAAGGGAAGGACAATGTCGCGTTCTCGCCCCGAGCTTGTTCGGGTGACATGTAGGCGGCTGTCCCCTGCACTGTCCCTTGCATAGTATGCAAGAGACTCGGGACGGATGACATGGATGGAATTGCGTTCGATGAAGCCGTTGCAACTTCCGGTGGAAAAGGCTCATTGGCTTGAGGGATGCAAGCGTCTATGGACGAAGTATGAGTTTCGAGTTTCTTGGCCAAGCCCCAATCGAGAACGACCGTTTCTCCGAACTCACCTAAGATCACATTCGCAGGTTTTAAGTCGCGGTGAATGACCTTTTGATTATGGGCATAGGCGAGAGTCAAACAAACTTGATGAAATCGGTTCAAGAGTTCGCGTTGCCTTTGCGACTTTGCCACTCCTTGAGACATTTTCATGTAGGAGTGCATGGCCATAGCAAGTGTTTCACCATGCAGCCACTTCATCGCATAGAAGAAGGAGCTTGTATCTTCTTCTTTTCCGATCTCATAAACAGGAACGATTCCTGGGTGAGAGAGTTGGCCGGTGATCTTTGCTTCATTGAGAAAGCGATTTTGAGTTTCGTGCGAAGCTTGCTGCTTGAGTATCTTCTTGATGACGACGACGCGATCGAGTTGACGGTCATAGGCTCGAAAAACGACGCCACATCCGCCTCTTCCGATTTCCTGGATTTGCTCATACCGATGCATTCCATGCGGCAAATCTCCATGTTGCCCTTTCTTGGACGATGTATCCGGTGTTGAATTGGAATCGCCAGATGAAGAAACGCTGTTCGGATGCGAAGATGGGCCAGCGGAATGGCTGCGTCTTCCCCCGACATAGGTCGGATCGATTGCAGACGATGGAGTCTGGCTGGAGGGAGGAACTGGGACACTGGCGCTAAGACCTTCAGAGTCCTTGGATTCCCATCCGCCAGTGGTCGGGTGGATTGAAGATGTCATTCGTGCAAGCCTAGTAGAAACACGCGGATGCTTGCGAAAGACTAGGTTGCGAATTGATTCAGAGTCATGCTGGCTCGTTTCAGGATCAGATCGAGCCTTGTGGTTGTACCGACAGTTCGGATTTTGAGGATTCTAACGGGGATGAACTTGGTAACACACCACGGTCGCGCCCCCTAATTTTCGTTGACAATCACTTCACTCATCGACTTCAGCACGCTGGGATGAATCTTATTCGATATCGATTGAACGGAACCATCCAGAAAAATGACGTTGGTGATTCCAGGGTGCTGGCTTCCAAACCCAAGCTTCCCCTTCTGTTTCAAGGACCAGTTCGCTTGAAATCCACATCGCGGATCGCGTCCTTGATTTGGCATGGACCAAGGCACAAAACCTGCAGAGATTTCACCGGCCAGCATCGTTTGCGACATGTTGGAAACATTTTTGGTGGTGAGTTTTTGCGATGTCTCGGTTACGTTCGGATTGGATACCACATGAGTTAGGCCAAAACCATCAGGCGAGCGTTCTGGGAATCCTTGAGTTGGGCAAAAGCAAATCGGCACCACTTTGGAATAGGCCTCATGATTGGCCGGATCATTCCATGGAAGATTGGGCTCAATTCGTTTTGAATAGTATGCTCCATAAACGAGTATCTTGCTGATCCAACTCGAATCGCGAATCGGCAGCGCGGATTGAGGCGAATAAGGTGATAGCTCTGCATCATCGACGTCTTGAGTGACGCTTCGATAAAATCCTCCGGGCGTGTTCCAAATCCAACCCACTTGGTGAACAACGCCGGCCATTGCGATGCCAACAACAAAAATCAGCAGAAACAGGAACACCGCGGCGATGCTCGATTGCCACCGCCATTTTTGAGATGCGATTGATGATTCTTTCTGTGTTGCGTTTAGCAGCCAAGAGACAAAGGAATGGAAGAACCCAATCGAAAGTGCCAGAAGTATGGCGGCGAAGAAAACGCCATCCCAGCGAATCTTCACCTTGGGGAGAGTCTCTCGAAGAAAATCAGACCATCCGAATACGAGAAAGTACGCAGTACCTCTCCCAACACATACCTCTCCAAGCAGTGCAAACAAGCCGATGGCCACCACGGTGTAAGCATACGGTCTCAAGTTATTCGGAATTTGCATGGGCGGGTGGATCCCCATTCAACTTGTAGGTAGCCCCATCGCGTTTCCAGGCACCTGGTGTCAGCAATTCCCTGGCTCCCGAAATCATGGTGAGGACCAGTGTAAATAAAAATCCCCACAACAACACAAATGCGAAGGCTCGCCAGAATGACATTCGAGGCAGTACACGCCAAGACTTGGCCAACGTATTCCAAAGATACTGAACGGCCACCGTTGAAAGAAAAATGCTTAGTAGAAAAAACGAAATTGCCGACAACCGATCAGCAACAATTTGTTTGAGTTGCTGTCCGGTACCCCATGATTCTGGCAAGAGAGAAGGCATACCTCCCAACAGCGGCAAAGAAAACGGAGAATCGATCAAAAAGAAATTGTCTGTCATCGATATTGCTTCGAGCAAGTATCCATTAAGTGGATGAGCCTATCCAAAAGCGATCGTATCAACGTTTTGAGAAAACATCAAACGATCTGGGGACTGACCCCAATGAATCTGGATGGGGACTGACCCCGATGATTCTGGATGGGGACTGACCCCGATGATTCTGGATGGGGGACTGACCCCGATGATTCTGGATGGGGACTGACCCCGATGATTCTGGATGGGGACTGACCCCGATGATTCTGGATGGGGACTGACCCTGATTCTGGATGGGGACTGACCCCGATGATTCTGGATGGGGACTGACCCCGATGATTCTGGATGGGGACTGACCCCGATGATTCTGGATGGGGACTGACCCCGATGATTCTGGATGGGGACTGACCCCGATGATTCTGGATGGGGACGACCCCGATGATTCTGGATGGGGACCGACCCCAATGAGAACCGGATACAAGCAAAGAAATGCACTCACAATCGATCTTTCGATAAGTGCATAAAAAAACCCGGCCGAGTAACCTCGGCCGGGCCTATTTGAAATCCGGGACCCGATCATCCGGATGAACGATCGAGTTTGGATAAGCTTCAACTGAACAAGATTATGCTCACGGTAAGCAGCACGTGTGTCACCACATGTGTGCTGATTATCCTTAGAAAGGAGGTGATCCAGCCGCAGGTTCCCCTACGGCTACCTTGTTACGACTTAGTCCCAATCATCGAGCTGGCCTTCGGCAGCTGCCTCCTTGCGGGTTAGCTCACCGACTTCAGGCCCTCCCAACTTTCGTGGCTTGACGGGCGGTGTGTACAAGGCTCAGGAACACATTCACGCTATGCTGACCCGCGATTACTAGCGATTCCAGCTTCATGCAGGCGAGTTGCAGCCTGCAATCCGAACTGAGCAACACTTTTTGGGATTTGCTATCTCTCACGAGTTCGCTTCCCTTTGTATGTTGCATTGTAGGACGTGTGCAGCCCTAATCATAAAGGCCATGAGGACTTGACGTCATCCCCACCTTCCTCCGGTTTAACACCGGCAGTCTCTCTAGAGTCCCCGCCATTACGCTGGCAACTAGAGACAAGGGTTTCGCTCGTTAAGGGACTTAACCCGACATCTCACGACACGAGCTGACGACAGCCATGCAGCACCTGTGCAAAAGCTCCCCGAAGGGCACCCCAACCTTTCAGTCGGGTTCTTAAGCATGTCAAGACTAGGATAAGGTTCTTCGCGTAGCCTCGAATTAAGCCACATCCTCCACCGCTTGTGTGAGCCCCCGTCAATTCCTTTGAGTTTCAGCCTTGCGACCATACTCCCCAGGCGGAGCACTTAACACTTTCGCTACGTCCGAGAGGATGTGAGAGTCCCCACGGACTAGTGCTCATCGTTTACGGCTAGGACTACCGGGGTATCTAATCCCGTTCGCTACCCTAGCTTTCGTTCCTCAGCGTCAGAAAATACCCAGTAGGCCGCTTTCGCCACCGGTGTTCCAGATGATATCAACGCATTTCACCGCTCCACCATCTGTTCCGCCTACCTCTGTATCCCTCAAGTCCGGCGGTTTGAAGCGCAGTTCCCCGGTTGAGCCGGGGGATTTCACACCTCACCTACCAGACCGCCTACGAACTCTTTAAGCCCAGTGATACCGAATAACGTTTGGACGGTTCGTCTTACCGCGGCTGCTGGCACGAACTTAGCCCGTCCTTCCTCCTAGGATCGCTCAAATCAGAGGGAGTACCCTCATCTCTTGCTCCCCTACGACAGCGGTTTACAACCCGAAGGCCTTCATCCCGCACGCGGCGTCGCTCGGTCAAGCTTGCGCTCATTGCCGAAGATTCTCGACTGCAGCCACCCGTAGGTGTCTGGGCAGTTCTCAGTCCCAGTGAGGCGGGTCATGCTCTCACACCCGCTACCCATCATTGCCTTGGTAGGCCATTACCCTGCCAACTAGCTAATAGGACGTGGGCTCATCCCCAGACGGAATCACACCTTTGGTCCACAGACATTATCTGGTATTACCGGCAGTTTCCCGCCGCTATCCCAGTTCTGAGGGTAGATTCCCACGTAATCCTCTCCCTTCCGCCACTTTCCTCGTATTGCTACGATTCTCGTACGACTTGCATGCCTAATCCACGCCGCCAACGTTCATTCTGAGCCAGGATCAAACCCTTCACTTGTGTATGCTTATCAAAGCCAGCCTTGCGACTAACTTCGATGATTAGCAAGAGTTAGGTTTAAAACCTTGGTTTGATGACTGCGGTCAACAGCCATCGATTTTCAAATTGCAAAATTTCACAATCTTGCTCAGCTGAAAATTGCTTTTCTTTAGAAGCTCATCCACCGGATTGTCAAAGATCAGTTTTCCACTCTACCCTTGAAAAACAAGCGTCACAGTGAACTGCGTCGTTCGTTTTCTCGTTCGAGCGGGTCAAGCATGTTAACCGCTGTGTGTCGTTGTCGTCAAGGCTATTTTTAAACTTTTTTAAGTTCGCTGAAAGCCTTGTCGCTTTCGTCGCTCAGCGATGTCCAAGCGAGAGGCAAGAATTTATCGGCGGTTTCGTTCGCAAACAAGGGGCAAACCTAAAATTTTTTGTCATACGGGCATTTTGGTTGATTGTTCGCGATGTAAATGTCTACTGGCAAAAGGTTTACGGAAATTGGTTTTCTGATCGCTACGAGCGTCAAAACCCGATTTTGAGGATTCCAGTCCAGCGAATGGGGGCGTCGGTCGATGTAAACGGAACTGCAAAAGGTCTTGCGATTGGTTCCTGGTCTACGTGAGGTTTCGGGTAGTGTCCGATACGCTTTTTCCCTTCGGTGAGACCAATCTGCCCACTTCGGGGCCCGGAGCTTCGGGGCCTGGAGGCTCTAAATCGCCGTTGCCCGGGCTTCAGAGCGGTTCGGCCGATCGAGTTATCGATGACGTGTTAGCTCGCATTCAGCGGGCAGCCGGAGCCGAACCGGCTTCGGACAAGACGCCTGCCGCCCCTTCTTTCCCCAGTTCGACGACTCCGGTCAGGGCTGAGGGGACCAAATGGTACGCTCTCACCAACGACAAAAGCGAACCCTTCATGCCGCTCGAACCAACCTCGTTGGTTTCAGCAGGCATCAGCGAAGCGATGGTCGAAGAGATCGTTGTGCGATATCTGTTTTCCAAAAGCGAGGCCGCAGGGCGACAGATTGCTGATCAAATTCAGCTCCCTTTTCGGCTCATCGAACCAACGCTCAATCGACTCAAGGCCCAGCAGCTCACCGTGTACGTGGGTTCCACGGCAACGCATGACTATATTCACGTGCTGACCGATGCCGGACGAGATCGAGCTCGACGGTATTTGCAAAAGACTACTTATTTCGGATCGGCTCCGGTCCATATCGACGACTACATTCAATCGATCAAGCTCCAGTCGATCGAAAAGCAAAATCCAACGCGGGACGAACTTCGGGCTGCCTTTTCGGACCTTTTGATCCCGCCACAGCTTCTGGCTCGCTTAGGTCCCGCCGTGAACAGCGGCCGAGGGATGTTCTTGTATGGATACCCCGGAAATGGAAAGACCAGCATCGCCGAACGGGTTACCAAAGCCTTTGGAGAGTTCATCTGGATCCCGCGAGCACTCGTGATCGATGGCGATATCATGCGGATCTATGATCCGATGAAGCATGAACGCGTCGATCATGCGGACAGCGACGGCTTATTGAGTACGAGCCATGTCGATCGGCGGTGGGTTCGCATTCGCCGACCCACCATCATCGCCGGTGGTGAGTTGACGATGAGCATGCTCGAAGTGCAGCGGAATAGCGATACCAAGATCAGCGACGCGCCTTTGCAGATGAAAAGCAATTGCGGGGTTCTTCTGATCGACGACTTCGGTCGTCAGCGGATGAGCGTTGATGAATTGCTCAACCGTTGGATCGTTCCACTGGAAAAACGCTATGATTTCATCACCGTTGCTGGCGGAAAGACCATTCAAGTACCGTTCGACCAACTGGTGATTTTCAGCACCAATCTCGAACCCAAAGATCTGGTCGATGATGCGTTCCTTCGGCGTATCCCCTACAAGATTGAAGTTCCCAATCCGAGCGAAGAGGCCTTTCGCAAGCTGTTTGAGATCATGTGCAAGTCGCTGAAGATCCCTTACCGCCCCGAGATGGTCGACTATCTCATCGCAAAGCACTATAAGCCAATTGGCCGGCCCTTCCGCAACTGCCATCCCCGCGACTTGCTTTTGCAGGTGCGCAGCTATTGTTATTACAACTCGCAGCCTCTCGAGATGCGGCAAGAGTTTCTCGATTTCGCCGTGGAAAACTACTTCTCGATTATGTAGTTTCTACGAGTTTGCATTGGCTGATTCGAAATCGAATCGAAGCTGATCGACATCATCTCGCTTGCCAAATTCACGATAAAGAAGGCTTGGTTGGATGTCGCGGTTGTTTTGATACTTGTCGCTCGTGTACTCCGAGATATCGCCAGAGATCTGGTGATAAAAGAGCTGACAAATCTTGACTCCAGCATACACGCGGACAGGTTGAACCGCGAACATTTCTAGCGTCCAAAAGCCGCAAAAGCCAACGTCGCCAAATCCAGAAGTGACGTGAACGAAGAGCCCTAGACGCCCAACCGAAGAACGACCTTCGAGCATCGGGACGAGGTTGTGGGTTTCCGTGTACTCGGCTGTCCTGCCGAGGTAAAGCTGATTGGGGCTCAGTACGAGGCCCTCGGGTGGAATGGTAAGCCGGCGAAAGCGATTGGGTTGTTTAAGATCGAGTACCACTTCTTCGTAGACCAACAGTTCGTCGTGGAGCGTTAAGTTGTAACTGTTGGGGTTGAGGTGGTCTTCGTTGAAGGGTTGAATGTGAATGTCCGAGCCAAGTCTATTTTGAATCTCTGCACCGGAAAGGATCATACAAACCACCCCTTCAAATGATTGTGAATAGCGTCTCCTCCACTGAGACGATCAGCTTACACAAATCGGCCCCGGATTTCTTCAAGGGGTAACCGATATTCTCGAAAGAATAAGTTTGTTGGGGATCTGGCAAGCAATGCGGTCATGCAGCATACTGCACGAAGCGGGTGAATGCCTGTTCCATTGAGGCATGTTGCCGTCAACGATGGCAAAGGAAGATCGCGAATGGCGAAGAGGTTGTAGTCGATGGGAATCCCTTCGTTTGACGCGTCGCTGCCGGAAGATTTTTGTGGCGAAGTACGGCTCTTCCCATTGCCCAACGTGGTTTTGTTTCCCAACGTAGTTCAAGCTTTGCATATCTTTGAGCCTCGCTATTGCGATATGTTGGAAGAGGCGCTTGCAACGGACCGCCTCATCACCATGGCTTCCTTCAAACCTGGTTGGGAGTCGCACTATTTGGGGTCACCTGCATTGGCAGACGAGGTGTGCATTGGCAAGATTTTGACGCACACACGCACTTCGGATGACCGCCATAATATTTTGCTTGCTGGCGTAAAACGAGCTCGGTTGGTTCGCGAGATTCCCACTTCACTTGCCTTTCGTCGGGCTGAAGTGATCGTGTTGGAAGATGTCTATCCTGAAGACACTGCGGGTGCGGTGTGTTTACGGGATGAACTGCTGACGTTGCTTGGACATGCATTTGGCGAGTCCGCTCGCGAGAGCTTGTCGCAGCTGTTTACCAAGCAACTGCCGCTCGGGGTGCTCACGGATGTTATCGCGTTTAGTTCAAAGATTCCGATCGACAAAAAGATCGAGCTTTTGGGGCAAGTGCGGGTCGAGTGTCGCTGTCGAGTGCTATTGCAATTTTTGCGGCAGCAAGCAAACGGCGAAATGTCGGCCAAATCCGAGCCACCCTCGGTGTCGCCAGAAAATCGTTTCCCCCCTCCCTTTTCGCAGAATTGAATCTTTTTCGCATCGGAAAGGCACTTGGCAGCGAGCTAACATTGTGTGATGTTAGCGATGCTTGGCCCGAAGGCGCCATGAGATTGTAGGGCGTTCCTACTCGCTCATTGGTGGGCCCAATTAGGTAGAGAACTTGGTTGCATGTCGACACAATTGAACGTGGATCACAAGCGGATTGAGAAGGCCGTTCGAGAAATTCTCCTCGCTGTAGGGGAAGATCCTGATCGTGAAGGCCTCCTCGAAACACCAGCACGCGTGGCTCGCATGTACGCTGAAGTCTTTTCAGGCCTGCATAGCGATCCTTCGTTGCACTTGAAGAAGGTCTTTACGGAAAAGTACGACGAAGTCGTCTTGGTCCGTGACATCGAGTTTTGCAGCATGTGCGAACATCATCTGCTGCCGTTCACAGGGAAAGCTCATATCGGTTACCTTCCCGATGGCAAAGTCGTAGGACTTAGCAAGCTTGGACGCGTCGTCGAAGGCGTGGCTCGTCGGCCTCAGGTGCAAGAGCGAATGACCGAGACCATCGCCGACATGATCGAAAACGAGCTCGGGGCGCGAGGTGTAGCGGTCGTATTGGAAGCGACGCATTCTTGCATGACGATGCGGGGAGTCCGAAAGCCGGGGAGCCTATGCATGACCAGTGCCATGCGAGGAATCTTCCGCGATAATCTTTCCTCTCGCGCCGAAATCATGGGACTTATTATCGGTTCGCGTGGTTAGTCCAAGTTGCCCTTGAAATCATCCGATGTTTCGATGAGATTGAAGTTGTTATCAATCCATCAAGCCTTTGGGGATTTGGCTATGCCTCTATTTGAATACCATTGCGAAGACTGTGACCAAGTCGTTGAGATTCTCGTTATGGGAACGAGCACAGTCATTGAGTGCCCCAAGTGTGGTGGCAAGCAATTAAAGAAGCAGCTAAGCGTGATCGCCACGCCTTCGGTATCGGGACGTTCCAGCGAGGCTTGCGAAATGCCGAGCCAAATGTGCGGAAGGCCTCAATGCGCAAGCGGTGGATGCATGTTTGGTGGTTAGGCCTGGCCTTCTCGTGCCTCATAGTCAAGGATCTTTCGTGACCATCCAGCTATAAAATAAAAAACGCCGAGGAAAACCTCGGCGTTTTTTATTTTTATCATTGAAAACGCAGCGAACTAGGCTGCTCGCTTCTTGCGCCATGCGCGGTATCGAGCACCCAAACCACCCAATGATGCCAAGCCTAGCAACGCCATCGAGGAAGGCTCAGGAACCGCGGTGAGGCCAGCAGAGGAAGTGAAAGAAAGTGGATTATCGACAGTTCCATAGGAGGAACCGACAGCAGAGCCAATTTCTCCGGCAAAATATCCAAAGCCGGTGAAATTGAACGCATTTGCTGAACCATCTCCAGAAACCGTATTGGAGTTCGATGCGTTTCCCGAAAGCGTAAAGGAAAACGGTCCCAATCCTACCGAAGTGGTGTTCACAAGCACTCGAGCAAGTAATCGTGTTCCATTTCCAATCGCTTGTTGATCAATTGGTGGAGGAGTATAGGGATTGCCGGCAAGGCTGAGCAATACGCCGTCTCGAATTGAAATCGATGAACCATCGGCGGAACGGTTGTAGAAGAAATTCGCCCCACCTGAGATATTCCTTTGATTGCCACCTAATAATGGGCCTGCAGGGTCAGGCAGGACATAGTTCCCGGCATTTAACGTGGCCAGTGGATTTTGTGATGCGATCGGCGCGAAGCTTAATCCGCTACCCGCATTAATGCTTAAACGAAGATCGAAGTAGCCAATTGAGTTCGAAGCATTATTTGGACTGCTTCCGAGGTTGTTTCCGGTTACGTAGAAGTCAACAAAGAAACTTGCGTTGTTGCTGACTGAATAGAGGTTAGGTGCCACTAAGGTTAGGTCTGCGTCGGATGTGTCTAATACCGACGAGCCTATCAGGCCGGCATGCGCTACACAGGCTTGAAGGGAACAAGCAAAAGCTAGTGCAAAAGCGGAGAGTCTTTTCATAAATCTTCCTGCCTTTTTGGAAGAGCAACCTGCTGCAAATTACCTAGAGTCACTCGTGATTGTAATCCTAATAGGTGGATTTGCAATTGTTGGGGGGGATTTTTCTAAATAATCTCAAAATGCTTTTGTGGACATGTGTTCATACAATTGCACCACATTGTCTTGCAAGCCTATACTTTCCGGTAATTCAACTTGTTTTACCGTGGTTTGAAAGCTCACCATGTCTCTACAGATCTATATAGCCGGCAAGTTTTACGACAAAGAAAACGCAAAAATTAGCGTTTATGACCATGGCCTCCTTTACGGGGATGGGGTTTTTGAAGGGATGCGAGCCTATTCCGGCAAGGTTTTCCGGCTTGGTGAGCATCTTCAGCGACTTTACGAATCGGCCCATGCGATCTATTTGACGATTCCGATGAGCCAAGATGAAATGGCAGACGCCGTTCGGGAGACCTTGTCGCGCAATCAGCTCCAGGACGCGTATGTTCGCTTGGTTGTCACTCGCGGCGCGGGATCTCTTGGGCTCGATCCGAACCGGACCAGCGATCCGCAGGTCATCATCATCGCGGATTCGATCACGCTTTATCCGAAGGAGTTTTACGAAAACGGCTTGGAAATCGTGACAGCCAGCACGATGCGCAATCACCCTGCAGCGCTCAACCCGCGGATCAAATCGCTCAATTATCTCAATAACATCATGGCCAAAGTGGAGGGCCTCAAAGCAGGTTGCATCGAAGCCCTGATGCTCAACCATAAAGGTGAAGTCGCCGAATGTACGGGCGACAACATTTTCATCGTCAAGCGAGGGCGTTTGCTTACTCCACCTCCCGACGCCGGCATTTTGGAGGGAATTACCCGAAATGCAGTCATTGAGTTGGCTCGCCAGTTGAACATTGAAGTCCAAGAATGCACACTGACGCGTCACGATGTTTATGTTTCGGACGAGTGTTTCTTAACAGGAAGTGCAGCGGAAGTCATCCCTGTCATCAAGATCGATAGTCGATCGATTGGAGATGGCAAGGTGGGCGCAACGACCAAGCTTTTGATGGATCGATTCAAAGAGTTTGTGCGAAGTTAGTTTTTCGCGGGTTCGTTTGCGAAACGCTGCTTGTATCCTCGAGAGCTCTTCCGCTTCATCGGTGCATTCCGAAGTTCAAGTTCCCGCGTTGGCTCCAATCTTGGATGACTGGCGCGGGCATTGGAGAGGATAACCATGGTGGCAAGCAAACGTGTCAATCAAATCCTGGCTTTGCTTCTGATACTTGGAGGCGTTTGGGGTTCGCGGATTGCTTCAGCCCAGGATGCCGCTTCGAAAGAAGTTGAAGAACGAACCGTCTATTTGGGGCGTCGCATCGCCCAAACCATGGGGCATCAAGGCGCACCATGGCTCATCCGCGAAACCCGCGAAGTCGAGGAAAACCCGACATTAGTGCTCGAACAACTGGGGGTTCGGGCGGGAATGGTTGTTTGTGACCTGGGGTGTGGCAACGGTTTCTATACGTTGCCACTGGCCAAAATGGTCGGCGAGGACGGGAAAGTGCTTGCGGTCGACATTCAATCCGAGATGCTCCACTTATTAGCATTACGGGCAAAAGACTCGCAAATGAAAAATATCCAGCCCATTCTGGGCACTGTGCATGATCCGAAGTTGGAGGAGAACTCGGTCGATCTCATCCTGATGGTTGACGTTTACCATGAATTCTCAAATCCAGTCGGAATGCTAGCGGCAATGCGCAAAGTCGCTAAAGAAGGATGGGATGATCGCTTTGGTGGAATTTCGCGGGGAAGATCCGAGTTCCGATCAAACCGTTGCATAAAATGACAAAAAAGCAGATCCTCAAGGAGTTCGGTGCCAACCAATTCAAACTAATCAAAGAGTTTGATGGTCTTCCGATCCAGCATCTCATGTTTTTTGGTGTGGACTCTCCTAAATCTGAATGAGGCTTGTGAGCGATGCGTTATTCTTGGCGAACGATAGTCGGCGGTTGGAGCTTGGCGGTGTTCTTTCCCGTCGCATTAGCACAGGCTCAATCCACACAAGATACTCCCATTGAACAAGCGATTGCTCGCGGTGATCTCAAAGCAGCGATTCAAGAGGTTCGCAAGTTGCCTTTGGAGAAACGGTTGGAATGGATCGAGCCGCTTGCTCAGGTCCGCAATCAATCGATACCACTAAGTACTTCAACAAGTACTTCTTCCAAGGATAGTGGCAGCAGGTCAGGAGTATTGCGACAAGCAGAAGGTAGCAAGTCATCGGATCCTGCTGACGGAAGTGGAAACCACGGTGGTGGAGTGGTCGCCGATTTTCAATCGTTGATTTCATTGATTCAAGGGGTTGTCGAAGCAAACTGGGATATCGATGGGGGGACGGATACCATTCAGCCATTTGCGAGTGGTGTTTGGATCGATCCGCAAGGAGTTCTTCAAACGCGCAAGAAGTCGAAAGAGCTCAAGGTTGGAGTCGATGCATCGAAGTCCGTTGATCCAATCGTATTGCCAGGAAGTGTTGCTTGGGCCTCACCCAATCCATTGCGTTGGGTATCCTTGACGCGTCTTGAAGAGCGTCTTCGCGAACGCGCTAAACGCGATCTCCCAGCTTCCGCTTCGATGGAACTGCTCGGCGGTTTAGCTCGCATCGATTACGTTGCATGGGATGCGGAATCTCGCGAATGGCTCTTAGGTGGTCCGGCTGGTGGGTTCGAGCTCAATGCTGACGGTGATCTTCTTCATCGCGACACGAAGTTGCCACCTGTTTTGCTTGAAGACCTACTCAGTGTCGCACCACATGTTCTCGGTCAACGCGGTGTTTTTGGATGTTCGATCGACCCGCAACCATCACGCCTCGCCGATGTACAGCGATTTTTGTCCGATCGCAATTCGATGAACCTTCTCACTCGAACGCCGGATAAATGGACTCAACAAGTTACTGAATTGCTCGGACCTCAAGATGTATCGATCATGGGCTTGCCCAAGGATTCACCAACCGGCCTCGCTCTGCTCATTGCGGATCAGCATATGAAGCGGATTGGGCTTGGATTGGAATCAGGGCCGAAAGGAATGCCTGACTACATTCGGATTGCGGATCAATTGCAATCCCTGCCTGGACAAGGGCTCGTTCGTTGGTGGTTTGCCATTCAGCCACAGACGATTGAAACGAACGACGCAGGATCGGTGATTGCGATTCCTCGACATTCGGTTCAAGTACTCAGCGAACGCGAATGGATGGATGCGAGTGGGAAGCGGAGTGCCATGGTGAATCGTGATGAAGCTGCCGATGCTTTCGCCAAGACCTTTACATCGCGCTTTGACGACATTCAGGCCATGTATCCTATGTATGGACGGCTTCGGCACATCTTCGATCTAACCGTTGCGATGGAGATCATTCGCCGTGAGCAGTCGAATCCAGCCGAGCGATTCGCATCACTATCGCAACCTTCGGTACAGCCTCACGCGACCGAACATGCCACTCAGGTTCCATCGATTGCTACCTTCCGAAAAGTTTCGGGAAAGCAAATCGTTGCCATGGTGAGTGGAGGCGTAGTGATCAAGCCGAGCGATGCGTTGTCGCAAGCAGTGGTGGTCAAGCAATCCACCATGCCAACCGTAGCGGGGTTGGTTCCAGAAAAGGCAAGCGACGAAGAGCTCAACTGGATGTTGAAAGCTCCTTCGGCGAATCGCTAGTAAAAGCCTATCGCCACCCTATCAACGAAAAGAACTCGGCATTCGACCGAGTTCTTTCATTTTAGGGCAATGGCTTTAGCGTGCGTTGCGAGTCTTGGCTTGAGCCGCTTTCAAAGCTGCTGTTTCGTTAGCAAGCTTGTTTTCGGGACCTGCAGGGAAATACTGCACGTCGTCATAGAGGTAATAAGGGCTTGGTAGCGTTTGGCCAGCAACCGATACTTGGCACCCTGTCGAGCAGCAAACACCAGCTCCCAAGAGCAATGTTGCCATGGCAATCTTGACGTGTTGATTTGCAATTCGTTTTTTCATGGCAGCCCCACTTGGTCCTTGCGATCATGGTTTTCGATATGGATTCGGCGGTGAGAATGCAGAATCCTCCCGATACAACTGTGGTATCGGCAAAATCGGATGCCATGTTTAATTGGACTTTGCGGATCGAGGAATCTTATCCGTCAAAGCTAGCCATTCCAGCAAGCAAAGTCACCAAACGGCTACAAGTATTTTGCTAGCGGTCCACCTTTCGATGCCATCGCATCGATTTTGACCGTGACTTGTGGATCTTCAACAAGAGGTGGAGCATGGTGGGGTTTGCGGCGAGCATCGATCAGAAGTGGCCCACGACATCCCCAATGCTTGTCTTTCTGGAAAGCTCCGACCCCGTCGATATCCTTGGCTGGGTTGCTTCTCGTGAACGTGGTCCAAAGCCAATTTCGAAGATTGGCCGCAGTGGTCCGAGCATCATCGACGAGTGTAATGATCGCGACCCCTTCAAGATTGGACTGTTTCTCGAGATCGTATCGAAGTTGATCGAGACCATTTGAATCGTTGGTGGGTTCGATGGTGAACACGCCAGGGAAGCAAAGATGGGGACGGCCAAAATGGTTTGCGAGTGGATCGAGGTTGGGGATGTTGGTCGTCAGGTCACGTCGCTTGGAACCCGTCGCGGCCGCAATGAGTTTCGATCCGTAATTCCAACCTTCTCCCGAGTAGTCGAGCGTGTCCATCGTCGTTCGCGTAATGAAGTGCAAGCCATTTTCAAAGTCGATCCGTTCCAAGAAGGTTCGAAAGAACTTTTCGATGTCGTGGATGTCGAGGCTTGAATCGCACGCTTGATCGAGAATGCAAAGGTACTTGGCAAGGCTGAGTTGGCCCTGCCCCAAGATGGCATGTGCTTGGGTCATGAGTTCTTGGGGATGCGATGGTTTCCGATAAGGTGTGTATCTTTCGGTTCCAATCGCCAAGAGCAATGGATGAACTCCTGCAGCATCGACGGCATGAACCGCTTGTACGCCCGGTAAAACCGTTGGCAAGATAGGCCCTGTTAACTCGTGGATGAGTTCGCCGAACGTCGTGTCTTCTTGAGGAGGCCGGCCGACAACCGTGAATGGCCATATCGCATCCGGACGATGGGTCACTTGTTTCACGCGGAGATATGGAAAGGGATGCTGAAGGCTATAGTATCCCAAGTGGTCTCCAAAGGGCCCTTCAGGTTTGAGATCATTCAGTGCGACTTCGCCAGTAATGCAGAAATCGGCATCGGCGTAGATGGGGGCTTGATCATCTGTAATCATCATAGGGATGCGATGACCTGCCAGAGCGCCCGCAAATGTAAGTTCGCTCATCCCTTCTGGTAGAGGCATCACTGCAGCAAGCGTCATCGCAGGAGTGCCTCCAACCGTAATGTTGACGCGCAAAGGGCGGTTGAGTCGAATCGCTTCTTCGTGATGCACTCCAATACCACGGTGGATTTGATAATGAAGTCCAACCTCGGAGGATGGGTCGTACTCGTTGCCAGCCAGTTGAACACGATACATGCCGAGGTTGGTACCGCGTAAGCCTTGAGCCGTTGGGGCCTGACTCAAAACTTGCGGGAGAGTAACAAACGGCCCGCCGTCATCTGGCCAGCTCTTCAATGATGGAAGTTCTTGCAACATCATTTGGTTGGCAAGGACGGGAGCGCGATGGACTCGCCGAGGCATCATGGTCCAGCCTACCCATGGGCTACTCCAATAGCGCATCGGGGACTTGATGAGTTTGCTCGGTTCGATCTTCAGTTCAATAGCGCGACGTACGCGTTCGAGTGTATGACGGAAAAGAAAGCGTGCTTGGTCGAGTGAACCAAACATGTTGGCCAGCATCGGGAAGCGGCATCCTTGGGGTCGCCGAAATAGGATGGCGGGCCCTTGGTTCAAATAGACTCGCCGTTGGATCTCTGCGATCTCGAGATGGGGCGACACCTCCTCATCCACTTCGATGAGTCGATGGTCTTGTTGGAGGTCGCGAACGACATCGGCAGTGGATCGGTGGAACATGCTTGGTGAAACGCTTCTATCGAATCGAGGATACCGTGTCGCAGGCCGTTGCGGCGGAAGGTGATAGCTTGTAGACTCCTCCCGAAAATGACAAGAGTGCAATGGGATTGACAATACCCAGTGTGGCAGGCCTCTCGCCAAACCCTTCGAAAACCGCATTTCCCCTTTTGGAATTAACTATGTTGGTCCAAGCAATATCCGAGTGGTCCCCCTCTACACCTTGTGATGCATTGGTGGTCGCCATTTCAACCGAATGGAAGAATAGTGCCGTCGTCAAGCAAGTGGATCAGGCCACGGGTGGCTGGTTTGTTCGGCTTTTGGAGGCAGAAGAAATCTCCACCAAGGCCGGTAAAGTGGGGGCATGGCCATTGCCACCAGGATTGGAGTGTCGGTTGCTTGTGACGGTTGGGTTGGGTGATCCATCGAAGCTGGATGCGTTAGCCATGCAACGTGCAGCGGGAGCCGCCGCCAAACAGGTTGCCTCCAAGGCTCGCAAAGAAGTCATCTTCATGGGGTGGGAAACGACGCCCGTTGTTTGGCGTTCGCTCATCGTGTCGGCACTGAATGGATTTGTCGGGCAAGATTTATTGCGCAAAGAAAAAGTGCTTCATCAGCCCGAAAGCGTCCGATTTGTCGGAGCGGATTCTGCAGACGTCAACGCTTCACATGCCATCGCGCAGGCAATGATCGACATGAGGAGATTGGTCAATTTGCCACCCAATCTTCTTGACCCTCAAGCCTTTTGCGATGAAGCGGTGGCACTTTGTAAGGACCTACCCATCGAGGTTGAGATTTGGGATGACGCTCGGCTCAAGGCAGAACGTTGCGGTGCATTGCTTGCAGTGGGGCAAGGTTCGTCGAAACCTTCGCGGCTCATGATTTTCCGATATCGGCCTGAAAAGAGTACAAAGCCGATTGCGTTGGTTGGTAAAGGAGTAACCTTTGATAGTGGCGGACTCTCCATCAAGCCCACCGATAGCATGTTGACGATGAAATGCGATATGGCAGGGGCAGCCACGGTTCTTGCAACGGTGATTGCGGCTGCACGTCTTGACCTTCCCGTTTCGCTGTTTGGCATTGTAGGGCTAGTCGAGAACATGATCAGCGGCGACTCCATGAAGCTCGGCGATGTCATTCGATCTCGCAGTGGCAAGACGATCGAAATGTTGAACACCGATGCGGAAGGACGGATGGTGTTGGCCGATCTGCTCGATATTACCGTCGAGCATGAGCCGGAATGCATCGTCGATTTCGCAACGCTGACAGGAGCCTGCGTGGTGGCGTTAGGGACCGATATCGCAGGTTTGATGGGGAACGATTCCGAACTTCAGAAAAGCGTTATGGCAGCAGCGGACAAGGTTGGTGAATTGACTTGGGCGCTCCCAATGCACTCCTTTTTCTCGGAGCAGTTGGTTGGGAAAATCGGCGACCTCAAAAACATGGGGGACGGGCGTTGGGGGGGAGCTACGATCGCAGCGAAATTTTTGGAAGAATTCGTGCGCAATGTCCCCTGGTTGCACCTGGATATCGCCGGACCAGCATTTTTGGAATCGGCCAAGCCCTGGCAGGATCTGGGGGCGACGGGTGTCATGGTCCGAACCATGGTGGAGTGGTTGCGTAGTCGAAAGACATAGTTCGGCAAATCTCAATAGCGAGATCTCAAGCGAAACATGCCCCGAAGCTTGGGGTTAACCAAGCTGTCGATTGCCGCTGCATCATCCGGGGGGAGAAAACCGGATTTGCAATGGTTTCGACTTCCCGATCGATTACACTAATGGACGCTTTGAATTGCTCCACGAGTGTGTTCGCCGTTCCTGCCTTTGGACACCTACCACTTCCTTCGGTCGAGATTTCTCATGACCCCTTCGTCGATTTTCGTATTCCGTCGTTCTCGTCGAGCCCGATCTGGTCGTATTTGGCTAGTCCTTTTGGTGATGCTCGCCATATTGGGAGCTTCCGGATATGGGTGGTGGAGATACCAATCTTCCAACGCATCCAAGATGTTGGACGCCCCCGTGACGCAAGTGATTTCTCGCGGACCATTCGACCATATCGTGTTGGAACAAGGTGAAATCGAGAGCAGCAGCAACGTCGAAGTAAAATGCGAAGTCAAAGGCAAAGGGACCAGCGGCACTCCTATTCTATGGGTGATCGATGAAGGCACTTATGTGAAGAAAGGTGCCGACTTGGTCAAGTTGGATAGTTCGGCTTTGGAAGCGGAGCTTCAAACGCAGCGAATTACACTCAGCGCAGCCGATGCTGCAGTGATCAGTTCCGACGCAGCAGTCAAGCAGGCATTGATCGCTCGCGAAGAGTATCTCAAGGGTACGTATCTTACGGAACGCAAAGCGATTCTGAGCGAAATCGCCGTGGCTCAGCAAGGCTTGCGCAAAGCGGAATTGTCCTTGGCAAGTGCAGAGCGATTAGCCGCCAAAGGTAGTTTGAAGTCTTTGCAGATCGAGGCTGAGCAGTTCGCTGTTCAGAATGCGCGAAATGTTCTTGACGCTGCGGAAGGTCGCTTGAAAGTTCTTGATGAACTGACCAAAGAAAAGATGCTCGTACAGTTCGATAGCGATATTGAAACGAAGCGAGCCAAACTTGAATCGGACAAGAAAACGGCCAGCGAAGAAAAGCGAAAGCTTGATGAGTTCGAAGGACAGATTTCGGCTTGCTTGATTCGTTCACCGGCCGAAGGCCAAGTTGTTTATGCGAATAAGTTTAGTTCGCGAGGTGGTTCGGAATTTTTGGTCGAACCAGGTGCTATGGTGCGCGAGCAACAAACGATTATCGTCTTGCCAGATCCAAGCCAGATGCAAGTCAAAGCCAAGATCAATGAGTCGCGGATTACGTTGGTTCGCGAAGGTATGCCAGCTCGTATTCGCGTCAATGCGGTTCAAGGTGATTTGTTGGGGCAAGTAACCAAAGTCAATAAGTATGCCGAACCGGGAAGTTGGTATAGCTCGTCCGTAAAAGAGTATGCCACGTTCATTCAAATACTTGATCCTCCCGAAGCGATCCGCACCGGGATGACAGCGGAGGTTCGAATCTTTGTTGAACAGTTGGAAGATGCTGTTCAAGCTCCGATCTTGACCGTCTACGAAATGAAGGGCCATCACTTCATGTTGGTCAAGAAGGGTGATAAGTGGGAGACGAAAGAAGTTACCATCGGTGCAACCAACGACAAATATGTCACGCTGTTGGATGGAGTCACCGAAGGAATGGAAGTAGCTCTGAATCCTCGCGAGCATTTGGATCTGATGGAAATTCCTGACATCAAAGAAGAAGATGATCGTGGGAAATTGGCGGAGATTGCGAAGACACCCGTTGCCAAGCAACCTGGATCTGGGCGAGGCAATGCAGGTGGTCCTGATGCCATGGTGGCTGCTGCAATGCAGCGAGTGGATACCAACGGTGATGGAAAGATCTCCAAAGAAGAAGCCGCTTCCAATGAAATGATGGCCAAGAGTTTTGATTCGACGGATACCAACAAAGATGGCTCGGTCGATCGGGCCGAATTGGCGGCCGCTATGAAGAAGCGAAGCGCCGAAGGTGGTGGTCCTCGCGGCCCTGGTGGTGAAGAAGGACCTGGGCGTGGTCGAGGTCCTGTCGGCCAGGGTGGATCTGGTGGTTCAGGCGGTACGGGTGGTCGATAGTATTGACTTGGTTCGTCGGTGAAGGATCATCGCGTCTAGTGAAGTGAATTTGGTTCTAATCGCATGATCCATATGGATGCAACATCGAAGAAAAAGCTCGCCTGTTCGATACGCGAGCTGAAGAAGGAATATGTACTCAAAGGTGAAACCGTACGCGCCCTGCGCGGTGTCACTTTCGATGTGCCTGAAGGGGACTATGTCGCCATCATGGGGCCATCGGGCTCGGGCAAGAGTACGTTGCTCAATATGCTTGGCTGTCTCGATCAGCCGACTTCGGGCTCGTTATTTCTCGGCGAAGATGACGTCGCTCGCATGTCCGACAATGAGCTTGCCGAGATTCGTTCGAAACGAATTGGCTTCGTGTTTCAGTCGTACAACTTGATTCAGCAGTTGACGGTCGTTGAGAACATTCAGGTGCCATTGTTTTATCAAGGTCGTCTTGGCCCCAAGGAACAAGCACGTTGTATTGAGCTCGCCAAGATGGTTGGGCTATCGCAGCGATTGGATCACCGTCCAACGCAGTTGAGCGGTGGTCAGCAGCAACGCGTTGCTATCGCGCGATCTCTCGTCAACGATCCCTATTTTATTCTGGCGGACGAACCAACTGGAAACTTAGATTCGCGAACCACAGAAGAAATTCTTCAGCTCTTCGAACGACTCAACAATGAAGGGCGAACAATCATTTTGGTAACGCACGAAGATGAAGTATCCAAGCGAGCCAAACGAGTCGTGCGATTGAAAGACGGGCTTGTGCAGTGGGATAAGCTCAATTCCCAGGAAGTACGCGAAGAAGCAGCAGCGTACGCCATCGCCAACATGCCTGCCGAGGTTTAGAAAATGATTTGGTTGCGAACGATACAACTCGGCATCAAAAGCCTTTGGCTGCACCCATTGCGATCGTTGTTGACCGTGTTGGGTATCTTCATCGGTGTGGCGAGCGTGATTTGGCTGTTGGCGATCAGCAAAGGGATCGGCGATGAAGCGCAGCGTCAAATTGAGAGTCTCGGCGCGGATACCATTATTGTTCGGAGTGTGAAGCCACCCAGTGAGAAGCAAAGCCCCCAGGGAATCACACCCTACGGCTTGACGCGTGAAGAATACGATCTGTTGGTGACTACGATACCGACAATCAAAAGCGCTTTGCCGATTCGCGAAATCCGTCGACAGTTTCAATTTCGCGATCGAGTGGTCGATGGGCGTCTCGTGGGATGTACGCCGGAGTATGCCGAAGTCACACGATTGAAGGTCGCTGCAGGACACTTCATTACGGATGCAGAAAACTTTCGACGTGAAACCAATTGCGTGATCGCTGCGAAAGTTGCAGAGCGTTTGTTTCCTTACGAAGATCCATTGGGAAAGCGGGTCTATGTTCCCGAGAACAAAGATTACTTCACCATCGTTGGTGTTCTCGAACATCGCAACGCGTCGGCAGCTATCGGTGGATCGCTGGCCGCTCAAGATTTTTCAAGCGACATCTACATTCCCATTCGAACCTTGCAACAAAGAATTGGTGATACCGTGGCGACGCGTCGCGGTTCGTCTTTTGAAGGCGAGAGCTTGGAGCTCAATCAAATCACCATGCGAGTTCGCGATATCTCCGATGTGAAGCGTACCGCAACAGTTATCGAGTCGGCTCTTATCTCGCACAAGAAGATGGAAGATGTTGCGGTCGTGGTGCCTCTTGAACTCTTGGAACAAGCCGAAACAACCAAGATGATGTTCATGGTCTTCATGGGATTGATCGCAGCCATTTCGCTATTGGTGGGTGGGATTGGGATCATGAATATTATGTTGGCGACCGTGACAGAACGAACTCGAGAGATCGGTATCCGACGCGCATTGGGGGCGAAGCAGAAAGACATTATTCGTCAGTTCTTGGTGGAGACGAGTGTCTTAAGTATCGTGGGTGGCGCAACGGGAATCCTGTTTGGATTGCTCTGTGGTCCGACGATTGAAGCAGTCCGCTGGCTAGCAACGAAGAACTTCCCAGAGACGATGAAGGCCTTGCCCGACGTCGTTCGTGCCGTTCGACCGACCATCGTTCCCGAATCGATTCCGGCAGCGCTGGTGATATCGTTGGCCGTAGGGATTATCTTTGGCCTTTATCCAGCGATGCGGGCTGCCAAGATGAATCCGATCGAAGCCTTGCGACATGAGTAGTTCGCGAGTTGTCGTGATCACGGGAGCTTCATCAGGAATTGGGGCCGCGATCGCTTCCCGATTTGCGGCCAAGGATTGTTGCATCGCTCTACACGGTCATCGCAATATCCGAGGACTTCAGCAAGTTGCGAGAGAAGTTCAGCATCAAGGAAGTTCTGTTCGATGTTGGCTGCATGATTTGAGCGATGCGAGCAAGTTGGATTCCTTGACGCAGTCGATTTTCCAGTGGCAGCACCGTGTGGACGTGTGGATCAACGCCGCAGGAGCGGATGTACTCACCGGAGCAGCCAAACATTCATCGTTTGCGGAAAAGCTCGATACTCTCTATGCGGTCGATCTCCGTGCCACGATGATGCTCAGCCGCGCGATTGCGACTCGAATGAAAACGCAATCGAGCGATGAAAAGGTTGGCCTGCCTACGATCATCAATGTTGGTTGGGATCAAGCCGAACAAGGAATGGAAGGCGATAGTGGCCAGTACTTCTCCGCCATCAAAGGCGCCATCATGGCCTTCAGTAAGAGTCTGGCGAAAACAGTTGGCCCAAAGGTCCGCGTGAATTGTATTGCTCCAGGATGGATCCAAACTGCGTGGGGCCAGACGGCATCCGAGTCTTGGCAACAACGCGCCATTCGCGAAAGCTGCTTGGAGCGATGGGGAAGACCTGAAGATATTGCCAACGCCGCCTTCTTCTTGGCCAGTGCCGAGTCCGAGTTCATCAATGGGCAAACCATTCCTGTGAACGGTGGTTGGCGAGCACGCTCGTAGGATTGGCTACGAGGAGCATGGCAATCGAGTTCGCGCGACGGCTAATTCCATATTCGCGTCTGGCACGCTTGACCCCTCACTACAATGACACTAGGTCGTTTTCCTCCAGGTTTTGATGGTGAGGGATGGGTTATGCAGTCGTTTGATGCACAGATATCTCCTGCCGCACTCGCCAAGATATTGCCCTTTCGCGATATTCTCGAAAATGCATTCTTTGGCGAAGATCTTTACTGGAAGGCAGAGAGTGGGGTGAATGGGGAATCGGAATGGACGTACTATGCATTTCGCCGGCATGGCGATGGTCAATGCATCGCCATGATTCCGTCAAACGAATTGAACGAGGACGTCGACTTGGACGATTTTCAAATGCGGATCATGACGGGACAATACCAACCCGACATGATTTGCCTCAGGTGCATGACACCACTTGGTAGTTAAGCCATACGAGCCATCAATAACTCGCGTTGACACATGAGTTCTTTGGGAAGCGAATGGTATAGCTTCAGTACAAAGTCCCCTTGGCTGCTGATCTCGGCCCGCCACTCATCTTGATGGAAAGCCATCGCAGCAGCGAAGTCGTCACTGCTAAAGTCTTGAAGACCTGCCGTATTGAAGTCATCCCAATGCGGCGTCCAACCAATGGGCGTTTCATGTCCCGAGATGCGGCCTTGGCAACGCTTGGTGATCCATTCGAGAACGCGAAGGTTTTCGCGGAAACCGGGCCAAAGGAATCTGCCCTGACGATCTTTGCGAAACCAATTCACGTGGAAGATCCGCGGCAACTGTCGAATGTGTTTGCGCATTTCTAACCAATGCCCAAAGTAATCGCCCATGTTGTATCCGCAGAAGGGGAGCATCGCCATGGGATCGCGTCGCACCTGCCCCACGGCACCCATCGCCGCTGCCGTCGTCTCCGATCCTTGAGTTGCCCCCAAAAAGACACCGTGTGTCCAGTCGAAAGCTTGGAAGATCAACGGCAATGTCGTCGGACGACGTCCACCGAAGATGATCGCATCGATCGGAACACCATTCGGATTTTGCCATTCGGGATCGATGTTCGGGCATTGCGATGCAGGCGCTGTGAAGCGTGAATTGGGATGCGCTGCCAATCGGCCGCAACCAGGGGTCCAGTGTTGGCCCGTCCAATCCGTGAGTCGCTGGGGTGGATCCGAAAGCCCTTCCCACCAAACGCAATGATCTTCTGTAAGGGCGACGTTCGTGAAGATCGTATTCTTGGACATGGCCGCCATGGCGCCGGGATTGGAGTCCCATGAAGTTCCAGGAGCAACTCCGAAGAATCCTGTTTCAGGGTTGATGGCGTGTAGCTTTCCGGATTCTCCAGGCCAAAGCCATGCGATGTCATCACCGATCAGTGTTGTCTTCCAACCTTGTTGAGCCAACGAATCGGGTGGCTGGATCATGGCGAGATTGGTTTTGCCACAGGCGCTTGGAAAGGCCGCAGTCAAATAGGTCTTGCGTCCATCGGGCGCTTCGATCCCCATGATCAACATGTGTTCGGCGAGCCAATGATTGTCGCGAGCAATCACACTGGCAAGCCGAAGGGCAACACACTTCTTACCGAGCAGTGCATTGCCACCATAACCACTACCATACGACCAAACTTCTCGGTCCTCAGGAAAATGGACGATATACTTTTCTTCTTGGCATGGCCAAGCCACATCCTCTTGGCCTGGTTCCAGCGGACAACCTACCGAGTGAAGGCAAGGCAGGAAGTCAACGTCATCGGTTAGCTTGGACCACACCTTCGTCCCCATGTGGCACATGATCTTCATGTTGACGACCACATAGGGCGAGTCGGTGATTTCAACCCCGAGCAATGAAAGTGGGCTATCGAGTGGTCCCATGCAGAAGGGAACCACATACATCGTTCGCCCACGCATGCTTCCTTGAAATTTCTCGCGTAGCTTGGTGCGCATTTCTTTAGGGTCGAACCAATTGTTGGTCGGACCTGCATCCACTTCTCGGCGCGAACAAATGTAGGTGCGGTCTTCGACGCGAGCCACATCGGAAGGAACGCTACGAGCCAAGAAAGAATTCGGGTGCTTTTCTGGATTGAGTCGAATCAGGGTTCCCTTGGCAACCATCAACTCACAAAGCTCATGCCATTCGCGATCGGACCCATCGCACCAAACAACTTCCTCTGGTTCGCAGAGTTGCATGATCTCTTCGACCCACTTCACCAAGCGATCATGTTGTACGGGCGGCGCAGTACGGCTCATTGCGGTTTGCATCTTCCATTCCTTTAAAGCATCCAGAAAAGAGAGGAGGTCTGCATTGTAAGTCTTTCTAATGCGAGTCGAACAGATCGGTGTTGCTAGTTCTCATCAAAGTTCCAATGCGGCGAATTGACCTCCTCAAGGCAACCCTCTTGGTAAGATTTCTTCTACTGTTAGTCACTGCTGAAGAATCAGTGCAGTTAATGGTGGTGTTGCTGTGAAGGTACGACTGTGAACGATCATGGATTGCAAACTCCAACAACAAGGATGGAATTAGAAAGCCGTAGGGCGATTGATATCCAGAGGCTGTGGTGATGCGGATTGAATGGGCCACCACAACACGAAACATGCCCCCTGCTCTTGCCCGTCGCGCAGTTCGATGTCGCCACCATGCTCGCGCATGATCTTGCGACTTACAGGGAGACCCAATCCGGTTCCACGGCTTCCTTTGCTCGATTCAAACACGGAAAAGATCTTTTGCTTTTGATCTTCGGGAACACCGGAACCGTTATCTTCGATTTCGATCGAGACGCGATTTTGTTCTGCTTGAACATATACGCGGATCGATACACGACCACCTTCGGTATTCTGCACCGCATCGATGGCATTGCCCAAAACATTGAGAACGGCGCGATGCATCGCTTCCGCATCGAGTTCTACCAGCGGGAATTGTTCGGGACGATGCCATTGTAGTTCGACTTGTACTTCGGAAGCTCGCGATTGAAGCAACTCGACGACGTCATCGATCATCAATCGCACATCGCTCGGTTTGAGGCTCGGGATTCGATCCTTGCTGAAGGTGAGCATGTCCATCACCAAAGCGGCGATGCGATCTTGGTTGCGTTCAACGATTCGCCAGCCTCGCCCAACAATATCCAGATCTTGTTTTTGGAGGCCATCGCTGACGAGGTAGCTTCCGCCGCGAATGCCTTGCAAAATGTTTTTGATGTGATGCGAGAGGTTGGCGATGGTTTGGCCCATGACCGCTAGTCGTTCCGATTGGACCATGCCGCGATAATAGGTTGAATCCTCGACGGCTAAGGCCGCTTGATTACCAATGGCGATCATCAGTTTGAGATGGTCTTCATTGAACCGCCCTACCCCGCCCCGTTCAACATACTTTCCTGGCGACGTGGAGGTGTCGATGTAGATTGCGCCTACGACCCCGTAACGACCCTGCATAGGAACACAGATCGCTTCGAGGACTCCTTGGCTGACGAGGCTTGCCGCAGAATCCCAACGCCCATCTTCCTGTGCGTTGCTTGTATAAACCCCTTCGTTATTCTCGATGGCATAGTCCAGAATCGTTTGGCTGATCTGCATCCGATCCGAATGGGATGAGAGATTCCGATTCTTGCGACAGACGGGTTGAAGGGCCCGCGTTTCCTCGTCGATCAGCATGATGCAACCTCGGTCGCAATCGATCGATTGAAAGATGAGGTCCAAAATCTGCGCAACGAGTTGGTTGATATCCAATGTTCGGCTGACCGCTAATGCCGTTCGATAAACAACTTCCCATTGGCTCTTTTCGGAAGTGACACCTGATGATTGCGGCTGGTCCGATGATTCCGATTTGGTTTTCCATACCGACGAAACGGATGCTAAATCCGACGGGACTCGCTTTCGTATTCGCGATACTTCCGCGACCTGCGGAGTTCCGATGATGTCGACACCAAATGGAGCCGAAGACTCGGCATGTTTAAAATCGCCGGGAAGTTCGTTGCTTCCTGTAAAGACCAACAGCGTGCGACCGATCTGTAAGCGATCGCCGCTTTTGAGAGGTTGCTGTTGGACGCGAACACTATTGAGAAACGTACCGTTGCTGCTACCGAGGTCTTTGATCTCAAAATGGTCTTCAAGGCGAATGATGGCGGCGTGGTGTCGAGAGACTTCGGTGTCTTGGAGTTGGAGTTCATTGTCGGCATCGCGTCCAACGCCCGTACAATCGTTGCGAAGGAGGATGTGTCTTCCCACATCCTTGCCTCGTATGACGAATAATGATGCCATCTTCCAATCCCCAAAGCCGCTTCCTGAAGGGCCAACAGTATAACGTATTTTGATAGCTTCGCGTCAACGCTGTGAACGAGCAAGGCGATGGAGCAACGGTATCGACGGACGTACTCGGTAACTCAACTTCATTTGAGAGCCCTGGCCACCACAGCCACGTCTACCGATGTCGCTCCAGCTTGAAGCAACGCTTTGGCCATTTCACTTGCGGTCGCGCCACTAGTGAGGATGTCATCGACGAGCAGTATTCGTTTGTTTTTGGGCCGTATCCAGGGGGATATTCGGAAGATCCCGCGAACGTTTTGTCGCCTTTGAGTGAGGCCTAGAAGTCCTTGTTTCTTGCGAATCCGAGTTCTTCGCAAGCAATGGCGCTGAACGCGAATTCCGAGACGCTTGCCAATCGATTCGGCCAACAACTCCGAACTGTTGGTTCGTTTTGAAATCCTTCGCCACCAATGTTGCGGAGTAGGAACGATCCAATCCCAATCCTCCACATGGTTGGTTAGAAGTTTCTCGGCGAGCTGAAGCCCCATTTGTAGGGACAAACTATCGAAATAGGGGCGTTTCATCAAAATAACCGAATCGCGGAGCGCCCCATCGTAGACACCCAGGCTCATGGCGCGTCGAAAAGCCCAGGATTCATCGCGGCAATGCGTGCAATCTTCCATTTGGCCAGCCGATTCAGGGATGGGAGCGGAACATCGAGCGCAGCATGGTCCGTTGTAGACGATTTTGGAAGTGCAGAATGTGCATAGCCCGAACCTGTCGATGCCATCGAGCGTCTTCTGGCAAACGGGACACCGTTCGGGAAAGACGATTTCCAACAAAGCGCTGAGGCCGAGACGACATTTTTCGAGAACGGAAACGTTCGTAGCATCGATCCGCTCTTGACCTTCTTGCAGGGTTGAGGCCAAATGCAGCCTGTCTTGAACGGGGGTGGTGGAAACGGAAGTTCCGGTTGAGCCATCCAATGCAGGCGAATTCGTCGATGCGTCGGCATTCCACGTGTCATTCCCGTTCAACGGCGAGGTGTCCTGCGACATTCTCATTCAGATCCTACGCAAACGGTGAGCTATCAATCCAATGCATGCTGCAAGTTCCTCCAAAGCTTCTTCTGATCAATCCAACCCACTTGGTTCAGAAGGGCGAGGAGCGGCGATTCACTCGGATCATCTTACCCTTCCGCGGAGCCGCCGTGGTCATCTTTCGGGTGGACAGCCCATCGGCCAACTCATGCATCAAGCGTTGGAATACCCGCATTTGATTTCATTGGCTGCGGGGTTCGTGGATGATGGGACTCTACCGATCGAGCTCACAAGCGAGGCGATGCAGGGATTTCAAAATGATCCGGGCCGGCTTCGCAAGGCCCTTCAGTATGGAAGTAATGCTGGGGATTATGCACTTCGCCAAGCCATCCTCGACTTTTCTTTTCGCGATTTTCCGCCTGTTCGCTCGATATCGCCCGACCAAGTCATCCTGACCGCTGGCAGCAATCAGTTGCTCCATTTGATCGCCGACAGTTTGTTCGATTCAGGCGATATCGTTTTGACGGCCGCCCCTACCTATTTCGTATTTTTAGGGGCACTGAAGGGGATGGGGATTCGAACCATCGGGGTCGAAAGCGATGAACAAGGGATGTGTCCCAAAGCCTTGGCGGAAACGATGCAACGCCTGGAGCAGCAAGGGTTAGCAAGTCGCGTCAAAGCGGTTTATCTGGTTCCCTATTTTGACAATCCGGCTGGCACGACGATCGGAGATGCCCGTCGCATCGAGATCGCCGATATCCTGCAACGTTGGCGAGCCTTGGGGCGCGATACCATTTTGCTTGCCGATTATGCCTACCAAGAATTGGGGTTTGAAGCGACCAAGGTTGCACCCTGGCGATCGTTGATCGAGCATGCTGATGAGTTTACCGTCGAATTGGGAACGTTTAGCAAATCGTTCTCGCCAGGAGTTCGAATTGGCTGGGGGATCTTTCCTCCGGCAATGACGGAAGTGATCGCGGCCATGAAGGCCAACATTGATTTTGGATCTCCCCATTTCAATCAGCAGTTGATGCTGAGCGTTCTTCAGTGTGGCAGACTACCTGAACACTTGGATCGCTTGCGTCACGGTTACCATGCCAAGGGTAAGGCCATGGTGGAAGCCTGCCGTGAATTTTTGGGGCCGATTCCCGGTTTGCGTTGGTACGAGCCTCAAGGGGGGCTCTATGTATGGGTTGAAATGCCGCCTACCCTCCCGGCTGGTGTTGGAACTCCGTTATATCAAGCTGCGATCGATCAAGGTGTTTTGTATGTTCCCGGGGAATATTGCTTCCCCGATGAAGGAACGAGCAAACACTTTTCCAGCATGCGGCTTACCTTCGGTGTCCAATCACCTGAGAGAATTCGCCAAGGGGTAAGGCTGCTCGGAGACGCGATGCAAAGCCTTCTACAGTCCAGCTAACGTTTTTCTAGGCTCTTCGATCCGTTCAGAAGTGGAATCGTTCCAACTATCGTTGCGAGGGAGCCTGGGATGCGATTGTTTGAGAAAAGCTCGATCCTTGAAGGGAATTGCGAGTCGGTATTTGGATACCATCTGGCTCCCTTGGCCTTGCGGCGGCTTATCCCTCCTTGGGAAAAGGTCGAAGTTCAAGAGAACGAGCCTGGCATCTTCGAAGGATGCATTAAATCCTTGCAATTGCGGCCTTTCGCATGGATGCCATGGGTTCGAGTGGGGTGGAAGGCTGAGCATCAGAACTTTCAACCGCCCCATCAATTCGAAGATATACAATCCGATGGTCCTATGCGTCATTGGATCCATCGGCACCTCTGTGAATCCATCGATTCGGACCATGCGAGGCTCACTGATCGGATTGAATGTGAAGCCAAAGGGCCGACATGGGGAAGCGACCGACTCGAAGGTTGGGTTGAGTCTCAATTGCAAACGGCATTTTCCTATCGCCATCAATTGATGCAACAAGATATGGTGCTTCATGCATGGATGGGGCGACCCGAACCGGCCCGCATCGCCATCACGGGTGCAACGGGACTGGTCGGGCAGCGATTGGCCTCATTGTTGAGTGTCCTTGGTCACGACGTCTGGCCAGTATTCAGGCGAAACGCCCATGGAGAGATATCGGGGCAGCACTCTTTTCCTCCGCTGCGAGACAAGTTTTTGATTTGGTCTCCTGAAAATGGAATCGAGGATCGGGATCGATGGGAAGGGTTGGACGCTTGTATTCACTTGGCAGGCAAGAACATCGCCGCAGCCGCGATGGACCACTTCCTTCAAACGCGAACTCTTTCAAAGCCGAGCTGACGCAACGAAACTACTTTCTCAGCAATTGGCCGGGTTGAACCATCCTCCGAAAGCCTTTGTTTCTGCTTCGGCCGTTGGTATTTATGGAGACCAAGGAGAAGCGATCGTCACCGAATCTACGGGGCCATCGTCGAGCTTTTTAGGAGAGTTAGCCAAAGAATGGGAAAGGGCATCTCGATCGTTGGAGGATCGAGGGATCCGAACTACGCACGCACGATTGGCCATGGTTTTGTCTTCCCGCGATGGTGCCTTGGGCGAATGTTGCCGCTTTTCCGTTGTGGGCTTGGAGGGAAGATTGGCAACGGCCAGCAATGGTGGAGTTGGATCGATGTCGAAGATGCTGCATCGATCCTTTATTGGATGGCATTCGATGGTCGAGCCTGTGGGGCCTTCAATGCGGTAGCCGCCTGAGGTTGTGCGGAACGCGGAGTTCACCGAGTGCTTAGCGAAAACGGTGCGACGGATGGCCGTGTTGCCGGCTCCGGCGTTTGCCTTGCGATGGATGCTGGGTGGTATGGCCGAACCGTTGTTGTTAGCCAGTTGCCGCGCGGTTCCTCAGCGGCTTGAAGAGGTTGGATTTCCTTTCCGTTTTGCCATGTTGAAGTCAGTCTGGTCAGTCAGCTGGGCTGACAAGAATTCCACCGTAACGGGCTTTAGGGTGGATTCTGCTTCCGTGGGATTCTTTAGTGGTGAATTGAGTCACCTTTAATGCGTGTTGTCACGGTAGGCAAGCTTCTCAATCGGCGTCTTTGCTTCCTTTAAAAAAATCCGCTCGCAAAGAAAATTTAAAAATTTAGTCCGCTCGATCGAGTGGTTTTTAGGGTGGATTGAGGCGAACGGACGTCCGAGCGTGGAGGGAGCCGAGTTGGCGTAAACCGCCGAAAAAATAGTGCTCCAGACGCGGACTAGCGTATTTGACTCAGCATTTCCAGTAGGGGAAGCCGATCAGAATGCTAGCGTTCCCCGGGTTGGTTGCGGAGCTGGATTCGAGCCGTATATTCGTTTGGATCCAAATTCGAAGGCAAGGTTTACCTATTCGGCAAAATTTCGTTTGCCAACTCATCTTGAACTACTCCTTTGATCCCGTCTTGTAGGTAAGCCTGTCTGAGAACCGCACACTCGCCAGCGAAATTGGTCTCAGGAAGAGCCAATTGCGATAGGAGGTCGCGGCAACGAGTGAAAGGTTGAGCTTATTCACTTTCAGGAAAGGGGTCCGATATGTTGCAGATGGCTTTTTTGATGCTGTTTGCCTTCATGAATCCAAATAGTAAGGAGTTGACCTACGAGTCTGCCTATGCCAAGGCGGACAAGGAAAACAAACCGTTGTTGGTGATCGTAGGAGCAGACTGGTGTGCTGCATGCAAGACACTCAAGTCGACCACCATTGATCGGATGAAAGAAGCGGGTGATTTCGAGAACGTAGTAGTGGCCTTCATCGATAAAGATCATCGACCTGATCTCGCTTCGAAGATCATGCAGGGAGATTCTTTACCTCAGCTCATCGTCTTTTCGAAAGGGGATGACGGTTGGAAACGATTCTCGTTGACGGGAATCCAGAGCGAAGGTCGAGTCCGCGAGTTGATTCGTCGCGCTGCGGCTCCTGAAACGGCTAGCTCGTTGATCGTACGCTAGCCATTCTCATCGATGGGAAAAGCAGGATCGAATCGGCCAAGGATTTTTGGCTGGATGCCTCGATTCGATCCTGGTTGGGGCGGACCTGGAGGCACAAAAGTTTGCTATGATGATTGGTATCGTAGCAGGAATGCAGGTCGCTCCCAGTTTCCGTTGTTTTTCCAAGGAAGGTCGAGCCAAGTCTGGGCTTGGTTCGACGATCGGTGGTCATCCTCATGGGTCGTGAGTCGAACGTTTTTCAAGCCTCGTTATTGCACCTCATCCGCGAGAACGAGCCGCTAGCACCTCACACATGGTTGCGCATTGGCGGCGAGGCTCGATTTTATAGCGAACCGACCGAAGAGGCCTCGTTGATCGCGATGGTCCAGGATTGCCACCGGACGAATCTGCCCGTTCGTATTCTCGGCGGAGGATCGAACGTTCTTGTGCGAAGCGAGGGATTTGATGGATTGGTTCTCAATCTATCCGCACCCTCCTTTTGCAATTTGAGCGTTCAAGGCAACACCATTCGCTGTGGCGGCGGTACCAAGTTAAGCCATTTGGTTTCCCATTCGGTCGGAGCTGGCCTCGGTGGACTCGAGCATTTAGTGGGAATTCCTGGGACCGTGGGTGGGGCCCTGTTTGGCAACGCCAGTACTTCGAATGGCGATATTGGCCAGCGCGTAACCAGCGTTCGGCTTCTTACTCGCCAAGGCGAAGTCATCACCAAAAAGAAAACCGAGATTCAATTCTCGCACCATAAAAGTAGCTTAGACGAACTCGTGATATTGGATGCGACATTCGAGCTAGAGCCTGCAGATACCAAGGCCTTAACGCAGCGGATGCAGACCCTTTGGATTGTAAAGCGATCGAATCAGCCCACGATTCAAACAGCTGCGGTCGTGCCCTTTGTCGAGCCCGATGCTTCGAGCGCTGCCGAGTTGATTGAGGCTGCGGGGATGCGAGGGGCGGTCGAAGGAAATGTGCATCTCAGTGCGACGCATCCGAACTTTCTGATCAGTACCCCAGGCGCTACGAGCCAGCAAGTGCTAGCGTTGATTTATCGCGTTCGGGATGCGGTTCAGGAACGGACGGGAGTGACGTTGCGGTTGCATCTCACGATTTGGTAACTTCCGTCGTATGAGTACGGAGCAATCCATCGGACAAACACAAATGGCATTCTGGGGAATGTTCGGAACATCGGTCCGAGGCATCGTAGGCCCAGCTGCGCTTCTAGTGCTCGGTTATCTTTGTTGGACCTTTTGGGGTGCGCAAGTTGTCGATCGCACCTATTTCTCGCTGAAGTTTGAGAACATCAAGGTTACGCCTCAACCGGTTTGGATCAAATCGGAAGTGGCGAAAGAAGTATACGAAGGTAGTTTTCTCAAAGGCGTTTCGCTGCTTGATCGCAATGCGGCCTCCACCATCGCCAATGCTTTTGACTTGCATCCTTGGGTCAAGCGAACCAATCGAGTTACCAAATTGCCGGGTGGCGAAGTGCAAGTCGATCTCGAGTATCGGCAACCGATCGCCATGGTTGGTTTGGATCCAGCGACTCCAACCGAACGAAGGCGATCCGAAGTTGAGAAGATTGCGGAGGATAAATGGCGCTTCATTCCGATCGATTCGGAGGGGGTCATCTTACCTCACGATGATAAGCAGCAAACCTATCGGCTCAACGACTACTTGCTGGTATACGCGATGGGGACTTCCACGACGAGTTTTGTGGGGCAGCCCTTTGGCGATTCTCGTATCCATGATGCCGTCAAACTATGCGTCCTGCTCAATCCTCTGCGGCGCGAATTGAACATCGAGCGAATTTATGTTCGCGAGGTGCCTTTGGGCTCGGGACGCAAGGACTTTTTGTTGGATGTGGCCACACGTCCAACGGAGTCTGGCGAGCAAAGGCGTGTTACTTGGGGACATGCACCTGAAACCGAAGCGCCTGGAGAGTCCGATATTAAAACGAAGCTTCAGCGACTCTATCAATTCTTCTCATCCGACCGTCCGACCTCGCACTCGATCGATATCAGCGGTTTGAAGTCCACTGCCGGTTAACGAAAAATCTGCGATAATCGCCCTCTGATCATTTCGATGTCCTGCGCTCGATATCCCTGCGCTTGATGTCCCAGTGTTTGGCGTCATTCGGTGATGCGGCTTCGTTTAACGATTTGGGGAACGCGATGACCATCTTTTGGGAGAAGTTCGGGCTTGATGTAGACCTCACGTCGGAGGATCTGCGCGAGGGGATCGAAGCGACGCTGGCAAGGCTTGGCCATCCCCAAAAAATATTGGCTCTTCCTCCAGATCACACACGACTGGATAGCCGCGCAGGCGAGATGACTTGCTTGCTCCATCAAGTCGTTGGCGATCGACTGAAAGATGTCATGCCTGCTTTGGGAACGCACGTCGCCATGGAGCCCAAGCAACTCGACATGATGTTTCCAGGTTTGCCCCATTCGCTTGTTCGTGAGCATCGTTGGCGAAGCGATGTGATTATGTTAGGCGAAGTCGATGCCGAATTTGTTGGCAATGTCACCGAGGGAATCTATCGAAAACCTTGGCCGGCTCAAGTCAACAAGCTCCTGGTGGAAGGTGGTCACGATCTGATCTTATCGCTCGGACAAGTCGTTCCCCACGAGGTCATCGGCATGGCCAACTACAACAAGAATATCTTTGTAGGGACGGGAGGGTCATCAGGCATTCATGAGAGTCACTACCTGAGTGCGCTCTATGGAATGGAACGCATTATGGGGCGATGCGCTACCCCGTTGCGCAAGGTCCTCAATGAAGCTTCGGATCGTTTTTGCAAAAAGATACCCATCGTTTACGGACTGACAGTCGTGGAATCTGCTTCGGACGGAACGAAGAAGACTCGCGGTCTTTACTTTGGTGATGACCATGAGGTCTTTTTCAAGGCAGGACGTCTGGCTGCCCATGTGAATTGTTTTCGAATTGAACGCGCTCCGAAGACCGTTGTGGTGCATATGCATCCCAAGAAATACGAGCGGACCTGGTTGGCCAATAAAGCCATCTACCGAACGAGAATGGCGGTTGCGGATGGCGGCAAGTTGGTCGTCATTGCACCGGGAGTCAAAGGGTTTGGTGAAGACGAAACGATCGATCGATTGATTGCTCAGTTTGGTTATCGAACAACGCCAGAGATTCTACGATTTGTCGATCAACATGAATCGCTTCAAAAGAACCTTTCCGCTGCAGCCCACCTCATGCATGGCTCATCGGAAGGTCGATTCGAGATCGTGTATTGTCCAGGAGCCATGTCCGAAGAAAAGACTCGGTCCGTCGGCTACTCCTATGCCGACCCACAGGCGATGCTTCAGCGTTATCGCATTGAAGGCAAGCAGAACGGTTGGCATCAGACCGACGATGGCGAAGAGTACTACTACATCCAAGATCCCGGACTTGGGCTATGGATGTATGCACAACACGAGCACGCCTTCGCTCCTGAAGAAGCGTAGTCTTCTATCGGCACTCATGGCTGGCAATGCGCTTTCCAAAGCCTCGTTGTGATTACGCGAAGCGATTCTGCAATTGATCCCATGCGTCGTTGCCAGCATGGGAGTGAAGGAATGACTTCCATGAGTTCGGTGGAAACGCTTGCCATAGAAGAGGCGTTTGGAGCGTGGGATGTTGGCAAGCGAACCTACTGCAGTGCAGAGCAATGCCGTCAGGAAAGGAACGCTTGCTTCCATACAATCGATCGCCAACAATCGGATGACCGATATGAGCCAATTGGGCTCGTATTTGATGTTTGCGGCCTGTTTCAAGGTCGATTTCCATCCAGCTACCACCATCCCAGTGGCTTTCCACTCGATAGGTTAAGACAGCTTCCTGAGTCTCTGGCTGCCGAGTGTCATAGGCAATCGTCTTGGTGTCTTCTTCGCGTCTCCGCAACCAATGCGAAAGGCGTAGCGAAACCGCAGAGGGAGTTCCCTCGACAAGTGCCCAGTATTTCTTTTGTACCGATCGATCTCGAATCTGTTCATTGAGACGGGACGCACCTTTCGAGGTTCTCGCAAAGGGAACGACGCCACTTACCGGTTGGTCGAGTCGGCTTACCACACCCACAAAGACATTGCCGGGTTTTTGGTATTTGTGCTTGAGATAGGTAGCCACCCAATCGAGAAGGCTCGCGTGATGCGAAGAGGCACCTTGAACAACCCAGCCAGCTGGCTTGTTGACGACGATCAAGTGATTGTCTTCGTAGAGGATGGGGATATTCATGGAGTGGATTGCCATCGACGCTGAAATTGTTGAAGGGCCTCACGAGACCGAGGCCCGGTCGAAGATAGCAAAGCGGAACGCTGAGACTCTCCAAGCCAATCGAGTTGGATCACGATGCGATCGGAGGGCAATACATCGCGCACGCGATCGGCCCATTCGATCAATGTAACCCCCGAGTTTTCGAAGATCTCTTCCACACCGAGTTCAAGGAACTCATCCAGGTCTTGAACGCGATAGGCATCGATGTGATGAATGGTACGCGAACCTTCATAGCGATGGATGATGACGAACGTTGGGCTGGTTACTTCAGACTTCGCGACGCCCAACGCTTGTGCAAAGAATTGAGACCACGTAGTTTTTCCTGCGCCGAGCGTCCCTTCCAAGCAGACTACCATGTGAAGAGGAAGGCATGTTGCGAACGTTTCCGCAAAATGTTGCGTTGACTCGAGAGATTCGAGTCGGATGGCAACCGTGGATGCTGAAGGATTCTCACCTAGGTTCATCGATGGATGTATCCCTTCGGTGGGACTTGTTTCCAGTTCTTCCCTTCGCGAGTCCAAAGTCCTGTGCGACTGACGATCTCGCCGATGTTGGTGAGGGCAACGCCATCGATAGAACTCGGTAGACGCTGAGCTTCTTCAGCAGAAACGGTAAAGACCAATTCAAAATCTTCACCATCACCCCAAGCATGTTCCCGCGGAGGTCGACCTGTTTGTTCTGACAATCGTTTGGCATCATCGCTGATGGGGATGGCATCGAGGTCGATGCACGCACCGCATCGACTGGCTGCAATGATGTTTTGCAAGTCCACGCCGAGTCCATCGCTGATATCCGCAGCGGCGTGGATGCTAAAGTGTTCGCGAATATGACGTGCCAAATGAATGCGCGGTTCAAACTGCAAGTGTTTGCCGAGAATGCTGCCACCGAGTGAGCCTGTCACAAAAATACGGTCGCCGATCTTAGCCCCACTTCGTCTCCAGCATCCTCGATCGGTGGCTTCACCGATGGCAGTCATGTGGACTACCAAAGGGCCGTCCCAAACATTGGTGTCGCCTCCCGCCAAAGGAGTTTCAAATTGCGTTGCCAATTCGAGTACCCCTTCCGCAATCTCGCAAGCGTAAGCAGCCGCATGGGGACGCGGAAGGCAAAGGGATAGGAATAATCCTCGCGGTTCAGCTGCCATCGCAGCAATATCGGAAAGATTGACTCCTGCCAACTTTCGTCCCACGGCCCGTGGTCCGCACTCAGCAACCTTGAAGTGCGTGCCTTCGCAAAGCGAGTCGGTGGTGACGATACAGCCCTTGGGAGCATCGATCCATGCGGCATCGTCGCCGATTCCAATGCGAGGTTTGGGTAGCTGGCTGACGCGCTGTTGCAGCCAAGCAATAAAGCTATGTTCCATCTCGATTACCTTTCGAAGCAAGTGCCAGGAGTTTAGCAAACTCCCCAAAAACCGCGAGCATCTCGCTCGTCGCATTCCTCGGTTGGGTGAAATCCCAAGATGCTCGGGTTATTAGTGTTGTTAATGGGGTCGGGCTAAGTGTTTTTCCGTGAGATCTTAGCTGTGGATTGAGATTTTTTTCGGAGGGACGATAATAAAACGAGCCATATTTGCCTAAAAGTGACGATACTCTTGAGATGTATCTCGAATGAGCCTCGGGCGGGGATGAGATTTTTGAACGGATATCCTATGACCTACGAGAGTCGTAAGAAAAAGTACCGAGTCGCTTTGGTCATCGAAACTTCCAGCATCTACGGTCGCCGACTGCTGGAAGGAGTGACGCGGTACATCCGTCACAATTCCAATTGGGTCGTTCTCTTGGAGCAACGCTCATTGATGGATCGGCCGCCGGGTTGGCTCCGCGATTGGAAGGGCGATGGGATCATTTCGCGAGCAACCACCAAGCGGTTGGCCGAGGAGTTGTGCGTAGCTCAAGTTCCAGTGGTGGAGCTCACCGATCGTCATGGAGATTTTGGTTTAACCCATATTTGGTCCGACGATTTGGCGATCGGCCGCATGGCAGCCGACCATTTTCTCGAACGCAGTTTTAAGAACTTTGCGTACTGTGGATACTCGCGCGAGGCGTGGTCGAGCAAGCGGATGGAAGGTTTCTGCGAGCGACTTGCATCCAAGGGATTTTCAGTATCGACCTACGATTCGCCGTGGGAAGATCTATCGGCGAGTGCCTTGGAAAGCGAGGAGTCACGATTGATTCAGTGGGCCTTATCGCTGCCCAAGCCAGTGGCCGTCATGTGCTGTAATGATATGCGTGGTCATCAATTATTGTCCGCATGCACCACGGCAGAGCTTCTAGTGCCTGAGCAGATGGCGGTGATCGGTGTCGATGATGATCATCTGATGTGCGAGCTTTGTCGCCCTAAGTTATCGAGTGTCATTCCCAATCCAGAGTCGATCGGATTTCAAGCTGCTGAATTGCTCGACCTTTGGATGCAAGGCAAGTCTCCCGATATCAAGGAGATCTTGGTTCCACCGATGGGGATAGAGCTTCGCGAGAGTAGCGATATTCGCGCAATTGAAGACCCCATCGTGGCGGCTGCCTTGCGCATGATTCGTGAAGATGCATGCGATGGGATTTGCGTTCAGAATGTACTCGATGCACTCAACGTATCGCGAAGTCTTTTGGAGCGACGCTTCCATCGATTGGTAAAGCATTCACCGCAGATGGAGATTCGACACGTTCAAGTCAAGCGAGCCATGCAGTTGCTCAAAGAGACCGAGTTTCCATTGTTGCGAATCGCCAAGCTTTCGGGCTTTGAGCATCCCGAATATCTAAACGTGGTATTCAAACGCATTACAGGCCAAACGCCAGGTGAATATCGGCGATCGTTCCGTCAACGTCCGCATGCCTAAAGAAAACAGCCTGCGACCGAAGGGGTGCAGGCTGCTGGAGATTTTTTCAGGGTATCCAATGCAAGCGGACTAGGCGAGTGCTTTCTTAGCGATATCGAAGCACTGTTGGATGTCGGCCTTAGGATCCTTTGGATTTTCTTCGTATTCCAAGGAAAGAGCTCCGTCTTCAGGGAAGTCGACTTGGGCCAGAGCACCGAAGACTTCGACGCAATCCAAGAAGCCTTTGCCAAGGATGACACCTTTGGCGTTGTCCTTCATCTCGGAAAAGTCTTTGAGGTGAACGCCATAGAGTCGACCTTTGAGGAGTCGAATCACATCGACTGGTCGTTCGCCCGATCGAATGTAGTGGCCAAGGTCTGCACAGGCTCCGATGCGTACATCACGCTTCTCAATGGCCGAGAGAACATCGGTTGCTTTGTTGTAGCGGTGTTTGGGGCCGTGGTTGTGAATGGCGATTCGGATGTCGAACTCTTTCACGAGATCATTCAAGCTATCGAATGAATCGGGATCGGGATCGGCCGAGAGATTCTTGATGCCAGCAGCTTTGGCGAACTCAAAAATCTTGCGGTTGGCCGCTGCATCTTTGGTAAATCGGTTCACACCATGCGCGGAAATTTTTAGGCCATGTTGCTTGACCTTTCCGACGATGGCATCGATCTGCTCTTTGCTGGATTCGAGCGGGAACATGCCGCTATAAAACTCGACCTGTTCAAAGCCAATCTCTTTCGAGAATTGTAGGGCCTCTTCGACCTTGAACGCACGGAACGAATAAAGCTGAATGCCAAGATGGAGTTTGGATTTGGCGGCAGCCTGAGCCCATTTGGCGAGTGGATGGGCCGCGACGAGGGCGGTTGCGGAAGCGGCCAGGACGGTGCGTCGGGAGATATTCATTGGAGGTTCTCGGTGAAGGAAACAATAGGAAGGAACCGATCAGTGTCCCATTTTCACAATCCAGCGCCAAGCAAGATGGGCTGAAAAATGAGTCGGTGGAGATCGTCCGTGCCACCCCGAAAGAGATGGTTTGTACCGGTTGTGGGGGAAGTCTTGGGTCCAACCAGGAACTTGCGAAACTGCCCAGGATTCCGGGGGTTGGTATCCGAAGGGATTTCCGGTGAGATTCCTCGGGTTTTCATCTATAATGGAAGCCTTAGAATTCGAAGTCCAACGTCTGGATTCGTGGTTGCTTGGGAAGGTGATGGCAATGTCTCGATACTCGCGGCGCCTCAGTTTGTTGCTGGTATTGGCTGGAAGTATGCAGCTAACGATGGCTCAGCCTCCGATGGGTGGATTTGGTCCCGGAGGAATGAGTGGTGGATTCGGCGGTGGATTCGGTCCTGGAGGCGGTGGACCTCCCATGATGATGATGGGTGGAGATCGCGGCGGAATGCGCGGCGGTGATCGAGGAGGCGGAGGTGACCGCGGAAGTGGTGGAGATCGCGGAGGTTTCCGCGGTGGGTTCGATCCATCGAGCATGTTGTCGCGTTTAGACACCAATCAAAACGGCCAACTCGATCCCGATGAAATGCAAGGGCCGGCCCGATTCATGCTCGAACGCATGGCGCAGGGTAACCCTCGTCTCGATATGAGCAAACCGATTCCATTGTCGACGATCACGGCAGAATTTGAACGTATGCGTTCCGAACGCATGGGCGGTGAGTGGAGTGGATCGCTTTCATCGGGCGAATCAGACTCGGCAGCGGAGACCGTTTTGGTTCCGGGCTTTGGAACGAGCAAGACACTGACTCCTCCCAAAGGATTCGGATCCAAAGCGGATGTGCCTTCGGTGAAGGTAGAAGAATCGGATATGGCCGAAGCAGAAGAACGCGTGCGACGATACGATCGCAATCGCGATAATGTGCTCGATGAAGAAGAAATCAAGGCTGGCAGCTGGCGGGATGACCCCTTCCAATACGATCGCAATGGCGATCGCAAATTGACAGCCGATGAACTGGCCGTACGCTATGCGCGGCGTCGCTTGGCTGAGTCGCAACCTTCCGATTCGGGACGCGATAGTCGTGATTCTCGAAGTAGTGACCGGGATCGTCGCGGCAATTGGAATGGTGCCGAAGGTGGTCGCGAAGAAAAGAAAGAAGAATCCGATTATCTCTGGAAAGAACGAGCATCCTTCCGATCATCGAGCAAAAAAGATGGGGCGACCGGCTTGCCCGAGGCCTTTACAAGTCGTGATCGCAATAAAGATGGCCAGTTGAGTATGAAGGAGTTTACGTCGGACTGGACCGAAGAAAAACTGGCTGAATTCCTGCGTTTTGATACCAATACCGATGGTGTCATCAGTTCCAAAGAATGTTTGACGGCCCTCAAGAACAACATCCTTTTTGGATCGACCGGTGGCGGTGAGAAGGCGTCAGGTGAAACCTCGGCCTCGACTTCTGCATCGGGTTCTGCGAGTGCAGCACCTGCGACCGTCGGCAATTTCAACATGGAAGGCATGCCACCCGATGCCGAAAAGCAGTGGGTCGATTGGGTTGCAAAACGCATGACCGAGTTCGACAAGAACAAGAGCGGCACGTTGACGCCGGATGAACTCAAAGATGATGCCTTTCCAACCATCGACGACAACAAAGATGGCCAAGTCACCTTTGCCGAGTACTATCTCTATCGGAAGAACAAAAGCAAACGTTAGTTTGGCAACCGTTCAATTCACCCATGCAAAGAGCCCGATGGAAACATCGGGCTCTTTTCTTTGATGATGCAAATGACGGTTTGCACTTTATGATGCTTGTTGGCTAAGCATCCAATAGCTTGCGGAAAGCTCGCATCCACGCGGGATGTGCGGGCCAAGCGGGAGCTGTTACCAAGTTGCCGTCCACATGAACGGAATCGAATCCTGAACTGGGATCGATATAGGTTCCACCGTTCATCGAGACTTCATAGCGAACGGCTGGATAGCAACTGCATTGCCGGCCCTTCAAAACCCCTGCAGCCGCTAAGATTTGTGGGCCATGGCAAATGGCAGCGATAGGCTTGTTGGTTGAAGCGAAGTGCCGCACGATTTCCAACACGCGTTCGTTGAGCCGAAGGTATTCGGGAGCACGGCCACCAGGCAAGACCAATGCATCCATGGTTGATGGATCGATTTGATCGAAATCGGCATTGAGTGTGAAGCGATGTCCTGGTTTCTCACTATAGGTTTGATGGCCTTCAAAATCATGGATGGCCGTTGCCACCCAATCGCCCGGTTTTTTGCCTGGGCAGGCCGCAAAGCATTGATGTTCGAGCATCAAAAGCATCTGCCAAGGAACCATGATTTCATAATCTTCGACGAAGTCACCCACCAAAAACAGCACGCGTTTGGACATTCCACTGCAACCTACTTGCGAGAAATCGTTCGAAGCTGACTCGATGCGAGCTAGCATTCAACATCATCATCGTTTTGGATGACTTGCGGAAGCTAGGAAAGCAACTTGCGATCGAAGGACGAAAATATTTTTACGAATTCTGAAACTGCTATTGACTCAAACAACAATCCCCAATAATTCCACTGCAAACCCATTGTTCTAGTACGCGCCCATCCGGCGATCTGTGTACCTGTGCGTTTTAAAGGTGCACGGACCGTTCGGAAACCGCTATTGGTATCGCATGTGGAACGGATTCGCTTGCGAGCTTGTAGTTGGGGGTGGTACGAAGACTTTCGGTGGTCACCGTTGCGGCCAAGGCATTGGAGATCATCGACCGGTAGAGATTTGGGTTCGGTCAATCGCGAAAAAGGAGAGTCGCGTTGAGAGTGAGAAACCCTCTGAAGATGTTGCGCGAGGTGTATGCATGCGCTGCACCATCGTCACCGGTCGCTTGGTTGGGTAGTTCCGTCGTTATGACGGCGCTAGTCACGACCCAAGCAGCCGCACAATTTGCACCGCCGAATACACAGGCGGTTCCAGCGAGCGCTCCGTCGAGCACGATGCCGACGGTTGGCTCCAATCTTACAATGCCCCAGTTGGCTGCTCCCAACGCTGCTGCTACCGCAGTTCGAGAACATTTGACCAAAGCCAGGAAGGCGATGGTGGATGGACAGAACGGTGTGGCTTTGCAAGCTTACGTGCATGCCGCCACTTTGGGCTCACGCATTCCAGAAATGGCAGCCGAACTTCAGCAGGTGCGCGATCAGCTCCAGCAGAAGGGCATTTCGGCCATGCAGTTGGATACGGCGATGAAGCAAGCTGCGATGGCAGCCCCTGCCCTTCTGCCTCCTGCTGCACCAGCGAATCCGCAACTGCCTTCATTGGCCAATGCGATTCAGCCACAAGCGAATGCGGGACAAGTCAATCCAATGCCCGCCAATCCATTGCGAGATCAAGCAGCAGCCCTTGCGGCTCAAGCAAAACTCGCATTGGCGCGTGGCGACGTTGCGAACGCTCGTCAGATGATTGACCGAGCCAATTCGCTTCGCGTTCCCGAGTCGGAATTTGCAACGGGGCAGCTCAAGCCTTGGCAAGTACAAATGGAAGTGGAACGAGCAGAACGTGCTCAAGGCACGACTCTCGCTTCCGCACCGATGAATCCTTCTGCACCGTTGAATCAAGGTGTGGTTACCGCATCGGTTCAACAAGCGAGCGGTGGTATGGGAAATCCAGCCAGCGTTCAAACGGGTGTGTTCCAACCATCGCAAGATGCCACCAACGTGGCGGCCGCATCGGCGACCTCGTCGCATGGTGGTGGCTTCCAGCTTCCCGTCGATAGCAACGCTTCGGGCGATGAACTCTATCGCAATGGTGTTGCCGCTTTGACAGCTGGCAAACGCGATGAAGCAGTCCAACTTTTCCAACAAGCTTGGAAGAAGCAAGACTCGCTCGATGCCAACACGCGAGCTCAGCTTCGCGACAAGCTCATGTTGTTGCAATCCAATCCTGGAAGCGGCAACAAGGCTCCTGAAGCAATCAGTCCTTTGCAACAAGCAAACGACGAAGCAAGCTTGCTTCGTCAAAAGCTGTTCCGCGAAGTGACTGGCGAGATTGCCGAATCCGAGCGAATGGTCAATGAAGCACCTTTGCAAGCGCTCGATCGTTTGCAGTTGTTGCGCCAACGCGTCAGTCAATCGCAAGTCGACGGAGCTTATCGTAAGCAGATGTTGGCTATGGTCGATCGCGTGCTCGGCAATGTCCAAAGCTATGTGGATCAGAATAAGTCGCAGATCGAGTTGAACGCTCGCAATGCGCAGATCGAAGCTGAAAATGCTGCCGATGCTGCCAACCGAGCCAAGCTCGATAGCGAACTGCAACGCATGGTGGATCAGTTCAACGACCTCATGGAAAAGGGATCGTTTGAAGATGCCGAAATCGTCGCCAAGAAGGTTGGCGAGATGGCGCCTGAGACCGAGCTTGCAACGCTCATGTATCAAAATGCCAAGATCCGTCGTCGTCAGGAAGAGTATCTCTCGATCCAGCGACGCAAGGAAGAAGGCTTTAACAAAGGCATGCTCAATGTGGACGAAGCATCGGTCTTTCCCGATGATAGTCGTCCCTACGTCATGCCGGACGCGCGAACCTGGCAAGCCCTTTCTAACATTCGCAAGAATCTCGAAGGGGACTCGATCACGTTGACGCCAGCGGAACGCGAAATTCGCGAGAAGCTTACGCAACCGATCTCGGTCAGCTTCACGCAGCGACCTCTCTCGCAAGCTGTGAATACCTTGATGGATATGGTGGGAATCCCCATCTTGATCGATCAAGAAGGTTTGCGAACGGAAGGCTATACCTCGGATCTTCCAATCAACTTGGATCTCCGTGGTAAAGAGATTTCGTTGAAGAGCACTTTGACGTTGATGTTGGAACCACTCCACTTGACCTATGTGATCAAGAACGACGTGCTTCGCATCACGAGCAAGAATACCGCGACACGTGCGCGAGTCATGAAGACCTATCCTGTGAAGGACTTGGTGATTCCGATTCCGAACTTCGTCAATGACTACAACAGTGGTTTGGCAGGAGCAATTCGCTCGGCCTATATCAACCATGGTCAGCAGTTGTTGGTGCAAACGGAAGCCAAACGCGGTACCGATCTTGGCCGAGCTCAATTGGCAAGCATCGATCCAAGCTTGAACGTTCTTGGACAGCCCAATCTTCCTGGACTTCCAGGGGTTCCTGGCGGTATGCCAGGCATGCCCGGAATGATGGGAAATCCATGGGCCAACAATGGACCTCCAGCTCAAGGATTGGCGAATCCATTCATCGGCGGAACACCTGCAGGTGGTCGCGCTGGGGGTGGTGTGGTTGCTGACTTCCAAAGCTTGATTCAGTTGATCACCTCCACGGTGGAAGCCAACTGGGAAGTAGATGGTGGTACCGATACCATTCGCGAATTCGGTGCGAACTTGAGCTTGATCGTCAATGCTCCTCAAGAAACGCATGAAGCAATCGCTGAATTGTTGACGGCACTCCGCAAGTTGCAAAACTTGCAGGTGACGATTGAAGTTCGATTCATTACGTTGACCGACACGTTCTTCGAGCGTATCGGGGTCGACTTTGAATTGGGCTTCGACGACAACAACCGCGAAATTCCACCTGAAGACTTTGGTCCAAAGGTAACCGTGGGTATTGGAAGCGACTTGCAACCCACCGCAGACCTCGACGTTCGTTTGACGAACGGCACGATTGCGGGGGCGACTCCTCAGTTCGGTACTCCCGATGCGGATGCCGGCGGACGATTTGGTTTTGCGATTCTCAGCGACATCGAGCTCTTCTTCTTGCTCGAAGCTGCTCAAGGGGATAGCCGAACCAACGTGTTGCAAGCACCAAAGGTAACCATGTTCGACGGACAAACCGCGACGATCACGGACCAAGCTCAGCGACCGTTCGTGATTGGTTTGAACCCTGTTGTGGGTGACTTTGCTGTTGCACAGCAACCGATCATCGCTGTTTTGAATGATGGAACGAACTTGACCGTGCAAGCGGTTGTGACCCAAGACAAGCGATTTGTTCGCTTGACTCTGGTTCCTATGTTCACCCGAATTCAAGATGCCGATCGTACCTTTACCTTTACGGGAAGCCGTACGGTTCGGACTGGTTCGACCGTTTTGGATCCGGATGGAAACCCAACCGATGGCCGCGATGATGAAGAAACCATCATCGAAGGTTCGACGGTTCAGTTGCCAACTTTGGGTAACACCTCGGTCAATACGACCGTGACGGTACCCGATGGCGGAACCATTCTGCTCGGTGGTATCAAGCGTTTGCGTGAAGGTCGAACCGAGCGTGGTATTCCATTGCTCTCGAAGGTGCCTTACATCAGCCGTTTGTTCAAGAACGTTGGTGTAGGTCGCGAAACCTCGACCTTGATGTTGACGGTAACGCCACGCATCATCATTCCAGAAGAAGAAGAGGAAAAGGTATTGGGCACCAGCGCCTTTACCGCTCCTTAAATCTAGTTGTTCGACAACTCGAACCACTCTGCGGCCAGGACCAACGTCCTGGCCGTTTTTCGTTGATGAACCACTCGTTGGTCTCGGATGGAAGGCTTCCCAAGCCGACAACGATGGCGTATACCAACAAAGGGGCCGTTACTTGCTCATGCAACTGAGGATTCCTATTGCAAGCCCTAGAAAAGGTTAGGGAACAATGGTCTTGCGCCAGGTGCGACAGGATATCTCCCTAGAATCGGGTGGGATTGGCTTTGCAGCGGAGGCTTGGGTGCCTAGACTCTAGAATATGTAGCGTGCTTGCTGCAAAGGCCGTCGGCATTTGGTCCTCGGTCGATCGTCATTCGGCACGCTACCCTTCCTGGATTTGACCTGCCTCGTTCCTGGGGATGATTTGATCGATTCCCGGAATCTCATTCGAATGTGAGGATGTCCTGGATGCGATGGCTCCTATGTTTGGCGCTGGGAATAGGATTGGGATGTCAATCTCAAACTTCAAATCCCACTGCTGTCAAAGCAATCGAGGCCGTTCGATCCACGACGGCCGCGAACGAAAAGACAATACGGGTTTTGGTACCCGATATGAATTGCCAGCATGTCTGTTGGCCCGAGGTAAGAAATACGTTGGCGCGTCAACCAGGAGTACGTTCCGTCAAATTAGTGGCCCAGCCCAATCCTGATGAAATCACTCACAAGCATGTGTTGCTAAACGTTGAAGAAGGCTTCGATAGCGATGTAGCCTTTCAAGAACTCGATCGCATTGGCTTTCAAAACTCAAAAATCATTTCACCCTAGTGAATCGTTCCATGAAAGAAGTTATCTCGAAGATGCGACTTGCATTTGAACCCACCGTGCAGAATTCGGCTAAGAATTGGATCGGTCTGGCATTGGTATCGTTGAGCTTGGCTGCACCCTTGGTCGCTCAAGATAAGGCCGAATCTTTTTCCGAATCCAAGTATTTATCGAACATTCGACAACTGACTTTGGAAGGAGCCAAAAGCGGCGAGGGATACTTCAGCAAAGATGGGAAGGCGATGGTCTTCCAGAGCGAACGTGAGCCAGGCAATCCGTTCTATCAAATCTACTACATGGATCGCGAAACGGGCGACGTGGAACGCGTGTCGCCAGGTTACGGAAAGACAACATGTGCTTGGATCCATCCCGATGGAAATCGGGTCTTGTTTGCTTCTACGCAGTATGATCCCGAAGCAACCGATAAACAAAAAGCTGAACTCGAGATGCGAGCTTCGGGCAAGGAACGCCGCTATGCATGGGATTACGATTCCACATACGAACTTATCGAATGGAATCGTGACACCAAATCCTATCGCAAATTGACGGATGTCGCTGGCTATGATGCCGAGGCATCGTATTCGCCCGATGGACAGTGGATTGCATTTGCTTCCAATCGTCGCGCGTACACAGAGAAGTTAAGCGACAAAGAGCAAGAAATGTTCAAGTTGGATCCAGCGAGTGCCTGCGATTTGTACTTGATGAAAAGCGATGGCTCGATGGTCAAACGCTTAACCGATGAATGGGGATATGATGGTGGCCCCTTCTTTTCTCCTAATGGCAAACGCATCTGCTGGCGCCGATTCTCACATGACGGAGCGACGGCCGAAATCTATACCATGAATGTCGATGGTAGTGACGTTCAGCGTTTGACCAATGTGGGAGCGATGAGCTGGGCTCCCTATTATCATCCTTCGGGAGACTATCTGATCTATGCATCGAATCCATTAGGGTTTGCCAATTTCGAACTCTATATCGTTTCAGCGAGTGGTGGAAAGCCACAGCGAGTGACGGGGACGGAAGGCTTTGATGGCTTGCCCGTCTTCACGCCCGATGGCAAGGAACTCGTTTGGACGAGCAATCGTACCGCGAATAAGAAATCGCAACTGTTCATTGCCACTTGGGACGATAAGGCGGCTCGCCAAGCTTTGGGCATTGACTCCACGGATTCGCAGCAGAGTAAAGAGGTGGCTGCGCAGGTTGCGGCCGAGACCCAAGTGGAATACCGGGCCACAGATATCGGCAAGCACATCGATTATCTTTGCCGACCCGAATTAGGCGGTCGGTTGACGGGGACGGAAGGCGAGAAGAAGGCAACCGCTTATGTTGCATCGTTCATGGAGAGCTTAGGACTTGAGCCAGCGGGCGCGAGTGGAACTTGGTACCACGAGTTTCCATTCACGGCAGGGGTATCGCTGGGTCCCAAGAATCAACTGACCGATGGAACAACGAAGTTTGAACTCGATCGCGATTGGAGACCAGTAGCCTTTTCCAAGAATGGTGATGTTCCATCCGCTGAAATCGTCTTCGCAGGTTACGGAATCGTTGCTCCCAAAGAAAACAATCAACCCGATTACGACTCGTATGTCCATCTCGATGTCGAAGGAAAGTGGGTGATGGTCTTGCGGCAATTACCTACCGATATCTCGGCCGAACGACGTCAGCATTTGGCTCGTTATAGCAACTTGCGATACAAAGCCATGGCAGCCCGCGATCGCGGTGCCGTTGGATTGATCGTGGTCAGTGGTCCGCAAAGTGGCGTCCGCAGCCAATTGGTCCCCTTGCAGTTGGATGGGGCTCTGTCTGGAAGTGGATTAGCCGTCGTCAGTGTTTCCGACCAACTCGCACTCTCATGGTTTGCTCAATCCGAAGAGAAGCTCGACGATTTGCAAAAGACATTGGACAAGGGCGAAATGATGATGGGCTTTAAGTTGCCCAAAGTGAAGGTTGAAGCATCGATTGACGTTTCACAGGTTCGCAAGAGTGGCCGCAATGTCCTTGGGATCTTGCGAGCGGGCGATAAGCCCACCAAGCACATGATGATTGTGGGAGCTCACATCGACCACCTTGGATCAGGTGAAAATGGTTCCTCGCTGGCCAAGGAAGAAGAAAAAGGTGGAACGCATCGTGGCGCCGACGACAATGCATCGGGCGTGGCTGGCATGTTGGAGATCGCGCAGAATTTGGCGGGACTCAAGAAGGCAGGCAAACTGAATCTCAAGCAAGACGTTTTGTTTGCCGCTTGGTCGGGCGAGGAACTGGGGCTCATCGGTTCAAGCTACTTCGCGGATAGCTTCCATCAACTTTATCCTGATCGCATGCCTGCAGAACACGGTGCTGCTGCCAACGCATCTGCTTCTAAGGAGACAGAAAATCCGCACGCAGGTGTTCCACAGAAGAGTGCAAAATCACTTTATCCCGTAGTCGGGTCGGCATTGAACCTCGATATGATCGGCCGCCTTCGTGAGAACCTCGTACTGCAAGGGATTGGATCATCATCGTATTGGACTTCCGAGATCGAGAAACGGAATGCGGTCGTTGGGCTTCCTCTAGTGCTTCAAGCGGACAGCTATTTGCCAACGGATGCGAGCACGTTTTATATCAAAGGTGTTCCCATCTTGTCGGCCTTTACTGGGTCGCACAGCGAGTACCATACACCTCGCGATACACCGGATCTCATCAACTACGAAGGGGCTGCTAAGGTCGCGCAGTTGATGGGCTTGGTAGCCCGCAGTTTGGCGACCAGCGAAACGATTCCAGAGTATGTTTCGCAAAAGGCCCCCGAGAACCAAGGTCAAAAGGCCATGTTGACCGCCTATTTGGGAACGGTTCCCGATTATGCACAGGCCGATATCAAAGGCGTATTGTTGTCGGGCGTTTCGGCCTCTGGTCCCGCTGCTGCGGCCGGTGTCAAAGGTGGTGATGTGATCGTCGAACTTGCGGGTAAGAAGATCGAGAACATTTATGATTACACCTACGCCATCGAAAGCTTGAAGGTCGGGCAAGAAACCGAGATCGCTGTTCGACGCGGAGAACAAGTCTTGCGGATGAAAGTCACTCCGACATCGCGTCAATGACGTACTTCGACTGATATGGCTTTGAAGTG